>CAXTMN010000003.1:20118-44752 GCA_964245395.1 uncultured Bryobacteraceae bacterium | reverse complement strand
CTCTTAAGCAGCGCGCTGCGCAGGCTGACGGGAAAGGCGCCGAAAAAGCTTGGCTGCTCGACGCTGGCCGGCCGCACCTCTGGTCTGGAAATACCGGAAACGAGATATTCGCTTTGAACTTCTTTGGCGATCACATCTTCGAGAAGAGACCAGGCCGCTGTAATCTGACCGCCGATGACGATCACTTCCGGCGCCAGACCTTGGGCCAACCCTTTGATGCCGCGGCCGATGAAAGCTGCGGTTCTCCGTAGCTCCTCCCGGGCGCACTCGTCTCCGGAGTAGGCGAGCGCAATTAAGTCGGGCATCGTGTGTACTGGTCTGTCTGATCCAGGACACGAAGCCCGATACCTCTTGAGCGTTGCATCATCCGAAGCCACTGCCTCCCAACAACCCCGGTTCCCACAGGAGCAGGGTGGACCATTAGGATCCATCGAGATGTGACCAAATCCACCCATGCCGATTCGGGAGCCGGTATAGACCTCACCGTTGAGTATGAGTCCGGTACCGAGTCCCTCTACGATGAGAATGAAAAGAATGCAGTGAGCGCTCCAGACTTGAATGGGACCGTACCAAAGCTCAGACAGTGCAGCTGCGTTTGCGTCGTTCTCGACATGTACCGGGAGTTGCAGTTTTTCTTCGAGGATCGAACGGACCCGAACATCGCGCCAACCAAGGTTGGGTGATCGCACCAGGCAACCGTCGATCCGGTCGATCAGACCGGGAAGACTAACTCCTACTCCGGTCAAGCGGGCACGCCGGACACTGGTTTTCAGCAGCGTGCTTATTTCGTCACCCAAGCGGGAGAGGAAAGCTAGCGCATCAGGCTCGGTTATGATGGTGCGCTGGTGTAAAATCCGCCCATTGAAATCACTGATTCCGTAGATAGTCTGACAGACTCCAATGCCAATTCCGACAACGTACGCCTTTTCGGAGTTGACCTGCAAGTAGGTAGCGGGACGTCCTCCACTCGAGGGAGCCGCTTCACCTTCAAAGATGACAGAAGCCCGGATAAGGCGGTTGACGATAACGGAGACAGTTCCCGCTCGCAACCCGGTATCTTTCACCAGATCAGCCCGGGAGATAGGCTGCCGATCCCGAATGACATGTAAGAGCTTTAATTCATTGGCTTCGCGGACATCTTCCACGCCTAGCATCCGCAGTTCGTTAGGCGTATCGGCCTTCATTTAGCTTGAGGTCAATATAACAAGCCAAAGTCCCGCGACGGCCGTTTTGATCTTGACGCGCAAGAGTAACGAGCCTAGACTTTTTATAGGCTGAAGAGAAAGCTTAATTGCTCTTGCTCCGGAGAAGCATTAACGTGGGTTTGACTTTTTGGACGGATTACGACGCTTCCATTTTTCGATGAAAGTTCTGGCCGTGGATGTCGGCGGCAGTCATGTTTCATGTGCTGCGGTAGAAGGTCAAAGTATTCTCGAAACCCTCAGCATCGATACGGATAGCAAGGGTAATCTGTCTAGTCTGCTTCCGATCTTGGCGAAGGCCTTGCGCGGGCTCTCGAGCAGACACGGCAACGAATTTGCTGGAATAGCGTTCGGCTTTTGCGGATTGGTGGACGGTAAGGTAGGACGCGTTGTTTCTACCAATCACAAGTACGCCGACGCTACCAGTGTCGACTTAGTCACGTGGGCAAGGGAGGAGTTCGGGTTACCCCTCATCCTTGAAAACGACGCCAGGCTTGCGCTCCTGGGAGAGTGCCATGCAGGTGCGGCCCAAGGCTCAAAGGACGTAGTGATGATGACGTTGGGCACGGGAATCGGAACAGCCGCCCTTATGGAGGGGCGCTTGATACGGGGGACACACTTCCAAGCCGGTTGTCTGGGAGGGCACTTTACTTGCGTCGTAGGAGGAAGGCTTTGCTCTTGCGGTGCTCGCGGTTGCTTTGAGGCCGAAGCGTCGACCTACGCCCTTCCTGATATTTGCCACTCCTGGGCCGGTTTCGATTCAAGTGCTCTTGCACATGAATCTAGACTTGACTTCGCAACGCTCTTCCATTGGGCTGACTGCAAGGATCAGGTCGCTGCACAGATTCGCGCGCGATGTCTCAGCATCTGGGCTGCCTGCGCCTCGTCGCTAGTTCATGCGTATGATCCCGAGTTGCTGGTGCTAGGAGGAGGAGTCATGAACAGCACATTTCCGATCCTGCAAACGATCCAGGAATATGTAAACTCGTACGCCTGGACGCCTTGGGGCAAAGTACGCTTCGCAGCGGCGACCCTTGGCAACAACGCCGCGCTCATTGGGGCAGTGCCTCTCTTCAGCACGCTGACATGACTTCGACGTACGACAAGGATCCACGAATAGTCATTAGCCCGAGCTCGTCAGGTTGTGATTTTGGCTGGTCTGCCGTGATATCAACTATTGGACGCAGCCGGCTGGAGGGCAAGAAGATCACTTGCATCGAGTGTTACCCAGGAACGTTCGAGGAAGAAATCGAGCGCGCACTGGTGACTGCGTTTGCCCCAGCGGAGATCTTCAAGACTCGCGGTTGTCTGAAGTCAACGAGTCAAGTTGACTCGATGCTCCAGCGAGAGCTGTCCGAAGATCCGGTCTTCGGCCGCCTCAGCAGTCTGGAACTTACGGATTTTTTCAACCAATCCGCGCTCGCTGAACTTTCCACTGCAATCACGAGGGCTGAGACCGCGATCGTCGTCGGAACTGGCGCCACTCTTGCGACAAGCGCACCTGATTTGTTGATCTATGCCGATCTCGCGCGGTGGGAGATTCAGAGGAGACAACGACGACAAGATATCGGCAATTTAGCAAGCAACGATCGGCAAGCTGCCCCGGCGGAGAAGTATAAGCGCGCTTTCTTCGTTGATTGGCGGATCGCAGACCGGGTCAAGAAGGAATTGTTGCCTCGAATCGACTTTCTTCTCGATACAAACAGTCCCGGCGAGCCGAGCATGATCTCTGGACCGCTGTTCCGTGAGGCTCTGGCTCACGTAACCTCTCGGCCGTTTCGGGTCCAGCCTTTCTTTGATCCGGGACCGTGGGGCGGGCAGTGGATGCGGGGGGTCTGTGATCTGCCGAGCGGACCACCCAATTACGCCTGGTGCTTCGATTGTGTTCCCGAGGAGAACAGCCTGCTGCTCGGTTTCGGCGAGGGCACTGTGGAGGTGCCTGCGCTCGACTTGGTCTTCAGTCACCCGCAAAAGTTGTTAGGAGACGCCGTTCATGCCCGGTTTGGGGCTGAGTTCCCGATTCGTTTCGATTTCCTGGATACCATGCAAGGCGGTAACTTATCGCTGCAAGTCCATCCGCTCACCGAGTACATCAGGCAGCACTTTGGCATGCAATACACGCAAGACGAAAGCTACTACCTGCTCGACGCCGGCGAAGATGCATGCGTTTATTTAGGCTTGCAGGAGAACGTGGACCGCATGTCGATGATCGCTGATTTGCATGCAGCCCAAAGCGGCGGCAGACCGTTCCCTGCCGACACTTATGTCAACCGCTGGCCAGCGAAGAAGCATGATCATTTCCTTATACCTGCCGGTACCATCCATTGCTCGGGCCGAAACAGCATGGTACTGGAAATCAGCGCCACTCCCTATATTTTTACGTTCAAGCTGTGGGATTGGGGACGGCTGGGACTTGATGGGCGGCCTCGGCCGATACATCTCGATCACGGTATTCGCAATATAGAGTGGGATCGAACGACACGTTGGGTTAGTCAGGAGTTGGTTGGTCGCGTTGAGAAGATCGCAGATGGAAAAGGATGGACCGAAGAGCGTACCGGCCTACACGAACGTGAGTTCATTGAGACCAGGAGGCACTGGTTCACCGGCACTGTTCCTCATGATACGAGCGGCGGCTTGAACGTACTCAATCTCGTGGAAGGCAGCGAAATCGTGGTGGACAGCCCGAGCGGCGCGTTTCAGCCATTTGTGGTTCACTATGCCGAAACGTTTATTGTTCCGGCCGCAGTAGGCAAGTACACAATTCGACCGTCGTCGGCGACTTCGAAGCCGTTCGCCACGATCAAAGCGTTCGTTCGTACCCGCGCCTAATCAGCTTAATTGTTCTGCTACCTGGAAAAACGTTCGTCGAAAGGGTACTGCTTTCTTCCCTTCTTCATTGCATCTGCCGCACGCTCGTCCATACCCAGCCGCTTCGCTGCCGAAGCAAAACCCAGAAGAGCATCAGCATTGAAGGGACTGGTCTTGAGAACGAAGGAGAACTGAGCGAGTGCCCGCTGCGGTTGATTCTGCTCGCTGAGGATCTGACCAAGAAGCAACCGATACTTGATCAGTTCCGGTTCTATTTCGAGAAGCTGAGTCGCTGCTGCGGCAGCATCTGACCGGTGCCCGGAACTGAGGTCCGCAGCAATGAGCCCTTCGAAGGCTTCTTGAAACGTGGGCTCTATCTCGATAGCCCGATGGAACTGGTCGATCGCTGCTTCGAAATGCGAATCATGAGCCGCAGCGGTTCCGGCTTGATAGGAGGCAAGAGCGCTTTTGATATGCAGCGAACCAGGATCTCCTGCTAACAGATCGGCCGCCAACAGAGCGGAGCCAAATAGTAGGGCTGCTGCAAGCCTCACCGGGAAAACCCTCTGTCACTGAGCGTCTCGTTTAATCGGCGATCACCCGTTTCCTCTAAAAGATCCGGATTCTCAGAGCGTAGCTGGCGAAACAGGAGTGCAGCCTGCTCGTTCTTTCCGAGCGCACGGTAAACGCCTGCCTGGCTGTATAGCGTGTCAAGAGGACTTAGCTGTGAGCATTTCCCAAGCCGATCCGGAGACCGCGCAGCTTCTTCGTAGTGCTTTTCTGTGAGCAGATCATTGCCCTCGGTGAAGGTCGCACGGGAGGAACAAGACTTCGTTAATGCTGACGTTTTAGCCTGACACCAGACAAGCGAGAGCAGCAGCCCGCAGCAGAAACGACGTTTAATGAATATACGTCTTGGGAGCATCGAAGTGAAGGCCTTCCTGGGCTTCTGCCTGCAGCTGGGCAACTACTTTGCGCTGTTGCTGCGCCTCGTCCGCCTGGCTCAGCCGATCGTAAACTCGGGCTAGCTCAAGATGATACGCAGGCGACCGCTGCATTACAGGCCCCATTGCCTCAAGCACCTTCAGGGCTTCACCGGGATGATCTAAGTGAAGTTCCGTACGCGATAACGCAAGCCCTATTTTCGAACTGGATCTGTCCTGAGCCCAGGCGCCACGAAGGTGCTGCAAAGCAGAATCCCAACTGCCCTGCTGGCTCTCCAGAACTCCTAACTCGCCTTGAGCCGCAACGTTTCCGGGATCGTTGGCAAGCGCAGCCAGAAGAGTCGAATGCGCCTCTGCGTTTTTAGCTAGTGCGATTTCTGCTCGAGCAAGTCCGATTAGAGCAGGCGAATAGGCGGGTTGCTCGACAAGAATCCTTCGATATTCCTTTAGGGCGCCTTCCGCATCTCCCTTCGCTTGCTTCAAGTCAGCCACAGCCACGAGTAGCAGCGGATCCTCGGAACTTGTCTGGCTGAGAATCTGCTCTGCGGTATCGAAATAGCTCAGTTGAATAAGCTGCTGTACTAAGGCGTAACGAATATCTACACGGGTTGGCGCTAACTGCCGGGCTCGAAATAGCCAGGGAATTCCTTTCCGGCCATCACCCGCCGCGCCGTAATCGAGCCCAATCCTGAAATAAGCTTCCACATGCTCGGGATGTTTGTCGATCGCAAAAAAGTAATTCTGTCGGGCTTCGTTAAATTCCCCAAGGTGGGAGCAGGCAAGACCTAGATTGAAGTAAACGGCATCGTCTGCTGCTTCTTTCGGAATCTTGTTCAGGTAATTCACGGCTTTGGCGTACATCCCGTGCTGAGCCAACAAAGTGCCCAACGTAAAGAGCAAAGCTGGCGACGTGTTAGTTGCCGCTGGCAGGAATTCCCGGTCCAAACGACTAAACTGCTGCGTTTCGACCAAGGTTCTTGCGAACCAAAGTCGAAGGATGGCGTCCTGTGTGCCAGAGACCTCGGTCCCTAACTGGTCGAAGAGCGCGGCCGCTTCCTTCCAGGAATTCGTTTCCACGTAGGCGCCGGCTAGATACATTTTGACGGCAACATTAGCTGGATCAATTGTCAAAGCTTCTCGCAACAGCTCCACCGCCTGGGCAGGCCTTTGGTTACGAAGATAAGTGGCGCCTAATTGCTCTTTCAGCACGGCTGAGTGCGGATCTAGCGAGATAGCTTTACGAAACGCAGCTTCAGCTTCCACGGTTTTTCCCGACAGTTCAGCAGTGACTCCGGTCAATGCGTAAAAGGAACTGACTGCTGAGCATTCCCCACGTAGGGATTCCAGCAGGGAGGAGGCTCGAGGTAAATCATTCTGCTGAAGCGCCTGCGCAACCGGTTGCAAACTTACATCACAGGAGTTAGCGGCTAGTGCCAGAAGAATCGGAAGTACAACCATTGCAAAGGGAGGGGCTTTGGGATTCCAAGACCCTCCTCATCATTAAACAGCACTTCAAAACAGCAGTTTCAAAGCAAACTGGATTTCGCGATTTGCATTCGGGTTAGCAGTGCTGGTGATCTTTCCATAACTGCTGTCGGTTACGGTGCGATCCGGCAGTCCAAAGCTGGGGTGATTCAAGATGTTGAAGAACTCTGCACGGAACTGCAGGTTGAAGCGCTCAGCAAGCGGGAAGTTCTTCGATGCATTAAAATCGAAGTTTTTGAAGGCCGGACCGACCAGATTATTTCGACCTTCGTTGCCAAACGTGTAAGCCGCTGGTACAGCAAAAGCACTGGTATTGAACCATTGTTGGATGCTCTGGTTAAACCCGGTATTCGGGTTCCCGACGACCTGGGCACGCTGACTACCGCCGCCTACATTGGCAATGTCACCGCCGGCATACACGTTGTAAGGCTGACCGGAATTTAACGTTGCGATCCAGCCTACATTCCAGTTTCCAAATACAGTTCGCGTAACGGCGTTCCCGCTGTTCAGGTACGGCTTACCCTTGCCAAACGGTAGCTGGTAAACGCCACTCAAGACAAACAGGTGAGTCCGGTTGTAGTCCGACGGTCCCCAATCACGCCTGAGATCGTAGATTGTTTCGATGCTGCCGGATTGGCCTTCGGATTGAATGTCGAGCGACTTAGACCATGTGTAGGAGGCTAAGAAGTTCAGACCAAAAGACAAGGATTTCTGAAATTTTACCTGCAGTGCATTGTAGCTGGAATTCCCTACATTTTCGTCATAAGAGAAGTTGCCACCGTACGCTGGGAAGGGCTGCCTCGCCGCTACCGGGCCCGGCGCAGGATAGAGCGCAGTGTTCGCCGTGGGCTGGACGAAGTCATCACGGCCGACAGAGCCGACGTAGTCCAAATCCAAGACGTAAGCATGGGCGAACTGCTGCTCGATTCCGGCGTTATATTCCATCACGTAGGGAATTTTATTGCGTGGATTCGCTCCGAAATCGACCAACGGCTGAAGGGGGTTGAAGTAGACAGAACTCGGCGGCAGATTGTTGAAGTAGGTTGTCGGCAATCCCCGGTTCAGGTCGTTATTCGAGATACCGACACCTTGCGGCCAGGAAATGCGCGGGTCCTGTGCCTCCTGAACGAGAGTATTGTTGTGATCGTCGAAGATAGCGAAGGCGCTTCGAAACACGGTGGTGGGACTGGCCCTATAAGCTAGACCAAACCGAGGCTCAAAGCCGTTATAGTGCGGGTCGTAGAACGTTTTGCGCACGTTGGCGTGTGGATACAGCGGAGGCGCGGCACCCGAGACCAGGAAGTTGCCGGTTTGTATATCCAGGCCAGAAACAATCTTGCTGCCGTAGCTTGGAGGCGCGACGAAGTCATACCTGAGGCCGTACGTCAGCGTTAGCTTTTGAGAGATCTGCCATTGATCCTGGATATAGCCGCCGTACCACCAGCCGCGTTCGTTGGCCGCGGTATTGCCTAGGAAGCCGGAGAGATTGTCAGGCAGACCGAGCAGGAAACTGGCTGCGCCGTTGCCAGAGTTGTTTGCTAAGCCGCCTTGCGACGTCGCATTCTGAGTGAAGTTGATCGCTGCGCCCCAACCATCATCAAAGCTGTGAATGTGATACACCATGGCGCCTACGCCAATGCTGTGAGTTCCACGCACAATCGATAAATCGGCGTGCCCGTCATGGTTGTATTGAGGGCCGAGCGGAATAGCAAACTGACTGACGCCTGTAAATCCGTTTGTAATGCCGATTTGTGGACCAAGTGCAATCCCGTTTTTGGCCGGCGCATGCTCATCGTAGTTTGTGGCGCTCAGGAAAGCCTGACCTGCCGGTCCATCGAACTGTCCATAAACTGTATTCGTGTAGCCATAATGCATATTCAGAATCAGTGTTGGACTGAACAGGTGCGTATAACCGAGAGCAAATGTCTGGCCGTAGTTCTGAAGTGTCTGCTGATACGTCGGGAGATCTTCCGGGCGCAAGAGGTTTGCGTTGGACCGATTGTAACGGCCGAACAAAGTGTCATTATCGCCGAAGCGATGATCGACTCTGATTCCAGTCTGATCGCTTTGGGTGTTGTTGGTCCCAGCAAACTGATAGTTGGGGAGTGTATTGGGTCCGACATTTAGATTCGGAAGTGGATAGTATTTCTGCAGCACCAGCAGACTGCTTGGATTAAGCAAAGCAGTCGGAATCTTATTACCCGGATACGGATCACGAATGATGTTACCGGGACTATTCGGATCGGGACGGCTGGTGGTCGGATCAAAGATTTGATTTGTATAAATTGGGCGGCCCAGACTGTCGGTACCGAACTGTGAACCCAGGATGCCTGAAAAGTCGCCCGTTCGCATGGCTGCCGTCGGAACGCTGGCAAAACGATTCAAGCTCTGGACCGAGCGAAAACCTTCCCAATAGGCTTCGAACCAGGTGTTGTTTTTGATGATGGGACCGCCGAAAGCAACCCCATATTGATTTTGACGGTAAGGAGGCTTGTTCGCGTCGAAGAAGTTCCGGGCGTCCAGAACGTCATTGCGGAAGAACTCCCACACTGCGCCGTGAAATTCATTGGTCCCCGAGCGTGTTGCGATGTTGATATTAGCGCCGGAAGAGATGGAGAACTGGCTATCTGTGATGTGAGACTGAACGTTAAACTCCTGCAATGCATCGGGCGGAGGCGCAATGACCCACGTGTCGGTGTAGATGGCATTGTTCAACACGCCGTCCATGGTGAAGTTATTCTGCTGCCCACGCTGCCCATTCACGGATGGACTAATGGAGCCGGCGCCCTGTTGAACAGTAAATGCTCCCTGCTGACCGCTTTGCTGGGGAGCCGCTCCCGGTGTTAACAAAGTTAGCTGAGTAAAGCTGCGCCCGTTCAGTGGCAGGTCTACGATCTGTTGATGCTGAATGACATCGCCAAGCGTAGCGGTTGTTGTATCGAGTGGCGGAGGAGCGCCTGTGACCTCAACGGTCTGCGAGACAGTGGCAAGAGACAATTTAAAATCGAGAGTGGCGTTCTGATTGACCAACAGCTGGACTCCCAGCCGGTTCTCGATGGCAAATCCGGCCTTCTGCATCGTTACATCGTAAGTGCCGGGTGGCAGTTGAGGAAACGTGTAGGTTCCGTTGTCTATGCTCGTAGCTGTTCGCTGCAATCCTGTGTCCTTGCTGGACACCTGGATTTGCACTCCACCGATGGCCGATCCGGATGCGTCGGTAATCGTCCCATTAATCGAGCCGTTTGTAGTCTGGCCTAAACCTGTGCTGGCAAGGATGGACATCGCCAGCGCAAGACAACTGAGTCTCTCTGCAACCTTCATTTCGCTCCTACCCTTGAGGAGACGCAAAGCGCCCGTCTCCCATCTTGAAACCACCAATAGGATAGATATAGGGCACCAGCGGCAGATCGTCAAGACTTATTTAACGGCGTGGTGAAAGTCTTTTCTTCTGAGTTAGTGGCCGTTTATGCGCACCGTCACCACTTCGAACGGCTTTAGGGCGACCGAAACAGCATTGTTCGCCACGGGTAGAGCGCTCAGGTCATCCTCGACTCCCGAGCAAAGCTGCGCGCCGTCCACGCTGAGATGTGGAAAACGGAGCGTAGTCTCGGACATTTTCCCTGAGAGCTCCTGCAGACGCAAGATCATCCCGTTTCCATTCGAAGCTTCTTTCCACGTGACTAGGCCTATACCCGGATTGCTTACCTCGAGGAAACTCTGGCCATTTGGCGGCAGTGGGCGGGGCGGGTCGCCCACCTTGTCCTGGGAGACAACGTAATTCACCTCCATGGGCCGCATCTCTTGTAAGCCGAGCTGACTTAAGGCACTGCCGTTAAACTGGGCAGCGCTGGTCATGGTGTAGCGGAAGGTAAAGTCACCTCCCTGCCCGGCACGGTAGTTCGTATGCCAGTAGTTATTCATTGCATACGAAAAGAGCGTCCCTGTCTTCGGATGGAACTCGCCGGGCCATTTACCCCTGTTGATATCGCCAAAGCTGGCAAGCGAGGCATCCACCGAAACAATGCCGACGCTGACGTTCTTGTCGTGCACAGCCATCCACTGCTGGACATTGAACCACTCCAGGCTTCCGCCTTTCATCAGGTCGCGAGCGGGATTGACCCACCCCTGCTGGGTAGCGAATTGGAATTCCGGATTGCTTGCCGCTACAGGGAAGGCAAAATATACGGCCTCTTTGTCGTTCGTGTAAGTCTTGTGGACCCGATAGCGAAACTCCAGTTTCTTCTGGTCATTGAACAGGATGATTTCCGTTGCGATTTCAGGCGTGTTTAGACTGGAGCTGGTGAGTCGGACTGAGTGCCCCCAAGCCATCTGCTCTACGCCCAACAGCTTTCCGTGCGCGGCTGGATGTATCGTCAGTTTTCCAGGAGCAAGAGCCGGAAAGGGGTTGATCATCTGAGTATCTCCGTCACCCCCAGTGACATAGAGATACTGGCCGAACTTATAAGGACTGGCTGCATCGACGATGTTGCGCTTCAGCTGCTTGTCATAGATACTGGCTACTGCCCCGCTATTTTCGTCGACCGTCAACTTGTAAAAGGCATTCTCGATTGTCTTCTCACTCGACTTATTATTGGTAGGCTCCGGTCTCTGCTCTCCGTAGCTGATACTGAAGCACTTGTAACCTACCGCAGGCATATTTTTTGCCAAGAACCGGACGTGCAGAAAACGCTGTTTCTGATAGAGAACTTCAAGCGGGACCTCCTGATTGGTAGTCAAATCGACTATCCTCGGGTGTTGGAACAGGTCTGTCTCAACAAAGCTATCGCGACGCCAGTTCAGTGAGTTAAACACAACCAGAGTATTAGCGGGAATGTGGATTCTATCGGCCAGTTGACTGAGGGAGCGATTTGTTACATCTTCTATCTCCAGCGAAGCCCGATCCGCTCGATCGTCCTTCACACGCATCTGCCTTACCGTTTCATCATGATCGGGCTGCGAAACAGAGTTGTAGGAAAGCCAGGTATGTTCCGCGAAGAGAATGATATTCCGCCAGATGTCAATGAACGCGCCAACTGGCGGATTCAAGTTCGGATCGACGGAATGAGTGACAGACGAAAGGACTTCGGCAGAAAGTGCACGGTTCTGGTTCTGGCGATCTTCCGCCGCGAAAAAAGCGTCGCTGCCAATGCCGTCCTCCCAGTAGCCTCCGCCATCGCCTTTAAAAGTGGGCAGATCACGGCCATTGTTCGCCTCGACGTAATGAAAAAAGTCGGGGAATGTGGCATAGTTCAGCTTCGGAAAGACATATTGCTGATTCCATTCATCGGCAAAAGTTGCACTTGCCGGAACGAGATCCGTGTTTTCCACCTGGGTCCCGTATAACATCGCTACGTTTGGCTTATAAGTCGGTTTTGAGTATGCCTGAAGATAAATCGGAAGCGACTCTCTGACTGCATTCAGTTGTGGAATCAATCCGAACAGAGATTGCACCTGCTCATAGTGCCGGGAATACCAGAACAAGACTCTTTTCCCATCCGGTCCCTCCCACCAGAAGGGTGATTTCTCATTCCATTGGTCATAGAAAAATACAGGCGCCCGATCGTTGTTCGCAGCCGCGACCCAATATTTCACGCCGCTACTGGCGAGGATAGACGGATAGGCGCCAGAGTACGTCGGGACGTCCGTGATGTTGGCGTACTCATAAGGTAATTGATAGCGGCGCGCGAGCTCTTTGGAATCGTACAAAGAGCGATATAAGGTTTCGAGCGACGCGTACCCGGTCAGCAGGTTGCAGTACTGCGCAGGCATAGCAATTTTGCCTGAGCGAATCAGGTTTAGGATTTCATCCTGTTTCTGTTTCGGCCTCGTTTCGAGTAACTGCTGCAGGTTCCAGGACCCATCCATGGAAAACCGGAAATCAGCGTGCTCTTGAATCAGATTGGCTGCCTGAGTAAGAACTCTCGCCTGAGTTTCCGCGACTTTGCCTTGATAGTCGGTATAACCCACGTCGAGGTGCGTATGAGGCACCACAAAAATAGTCCATTTGCGCTGCGCAGTCAGACTTACGTCAGCGGCATGCCTGGCCTCAGAGCCCATGCGAATCTTGCCTTGGGCCGTACCCGTCCATTCGGATACGTCGAACGAGACTCTCTGCTCCCCAAATTCTCCGGCCGGGAAATTGGCCGTGTAATGTTTCCGGTTCACTTCCAGATCCGCTGTACCTGCTTGCCACGGGCTCGGAAATGCGATAAATCCTTCTACAACTTCGGTCAGACCCGAAGTATTTGCGTGGAAAAAGATGGTTGGTTCTGCTTTCACCTTGGGGTAGTTACTCTCGGCTTTCCCAGCCTTCTGCTCGAGACTAAGTGCGTCGTAACTGAGCCCGCCAATCTCCTCCTGTCCTGGAGCCGTATCCGGATCGTCAACGCAAGTCACCGAAACGGAGTTTTCCCCCTGCTTTAGAAAAGCAGAGGGAACCTCCACAGTTAGCGGACTCTGCGATTCGTGCGGGTCGAAGGCATAGGTGAAGTCGCTTCGCGAATAACTAAGTTTCGGATGCAAATAGAACTTCCCTGCATGACCGTTCACATCAATTCGAAAGGCCGGCACTCTCGGCTGATCAATCAAAGCCACGATCTTGAGCGTGTACTGCCCCGAGACCGAATCGAGTGGAAACAGGATCCTATAGGTATGACCAGTCTCCTGATGTCCCGGCCATTCCTTTGCGGCATCGCTGACGCCCACACGAAAGGTGACACTATCGGCTGAACGTCGCAAGAATTCTACCGGCGATTGATCGAACTTGCCGATCTGCCAAACCGTTTTACCTCCGGGCTGCGGATTGGCGAGTGGAACCTGTATGAGCAATAAAAATAAGGCACCGATCCATGACGGCGGTTGAAAAATCCGATTTAGTGGGGCTTTACTTAGCATTTCGTCAAGCGTGGACTACAATGGCTCTGCCTTTGTCTGGAGCCAAGATAAAGTCTATGAGCGAACCACTTCTCCTGTCAATAACCCACCTGATTTCCGCGTCCAGTGCACCGCGCTCGGGCCACTAGTGTACAAAGATTCAAATGGACGCGCTACACCGGGCACAAACCCTAATGCGATCCGGGGCGCGTTGATTGTATCCACCTCCGTGGCCTTTCTGGGAGGGGTGCTGTTCGGCTACGACAACATTGTGATTAGCGGGGCCATTGGTTACCTGGCCATCTACTTTCATTTGCAACCTGCCGCCATCGGCTGGGCAGCAGGCTGCGCTCTTGTCGGATGCCTTATCGGATCGATCTGCTCGGGCGGCTTGGCAGATCGGTTCGGGCTGAAGAGTGCACTCTACGGTTGTGCGGCGTGCTTCGCTCTCTCATCGGTCGGCGTTTGGCTAGCAGGTGCCTTTTCGCAATACATCTTCTGGCGAGTTATAGGCGGTATTGGAATCGGCGCTGCATCCATTGTTGAGCCCATGTATATAGCCGAGATCGCGCCCGCCTCTGTTCGGGGCCGGCTTGTCGTTTTCTATCAATTCGGAATCGTTTCCGGCATTCTTGCAGCAGTTTTCGCCAACCTGCTGATTGCACGGTCAGGTGACGAGATCTGGAACACTCTTCACGGTTGGCGCTGGATGTTTGCAGCGGGCGCTATACCTGCGGCTTTGTTTACCATCACCATCCTTCTTGCAAACGAAAGTCCCCGCTGGCTAATGAAAGTGGGGCGCGAGGGCGAGGCCGATGCGATTCTCGCCAAAACGCAAATTCCAGCGATCGCGAAGGAGGAAGCCCTTTCCATCCGCAAATCACTGGCAAAGGAAGAAGGCGGCTTACACGAGCTGTTCACGGGGCCTTTTCAAAGGGCACTTGTCATTGGGTTCCTGTTGGCGGCCTTTACGCAAGCAAGCGGCATTACCGCCCTGCTCTCTTTCTTGCCTCAGGTTTTCCAAAGCGCAGGAGCAAGAACCGCCGACGCCTTCTTTCAATCTGTTCTCGTCGGCCTCGTGAACCTTGCTTTTACTGCTGTCGCTTTATGGCTGGTGGATCGTGCTGGCCGCAAAACACTGCTTTTGTGTGGAACTGCCCTGCAAACCGTCGCCCTGGTGAGCGTGGGATACCTCTATCTGGTGAAAGCTCCGGGATTCGGCATTCTCATCGGGATCACGACTTTCGTAGCTGGACACGCTATAGGCAACGGCGCTGTTTGCTGGGTGGTCATCTCAGAAATCTTTCCGAATAAGGTGCGCGGCGCAGCCATGTCCATAGCCACCTCAGCTATCTGGATCTCCGCGTACTTGGCCAATCAGTTCTTTCCCATAATGAAGACGCAGCTTGGGAGTAGCGGTCTCTTCTGGATGTTTTCTGGGTTAGCGGCGGCTAACTTCATCTTTGTTCTCGCCTTCGTTCCTGAAACGAAAGGCTATTCGCTGGAGGACATCAGCCGAATCTGGTCAGGAGCAGCAGCTACGGACCGCCCGAATCTCCCCGCCTGAGCGATCTTGTCAAGTCACGTATCAACTGCCGCCTTTTGCAAGCCAGTCTGGGAATTTCACCGGCTTTCCTCCCATCAACATCGGACCATTTTGCTTCGCTAGTCCCTCGTTCACTTCAGGGACGCCTTTAGTGAGGAAGGTGTTAACCCGGCCGACATCCGTCAGGAATTCCTGCTGCAGCTGACTGTAAAACTCGCGTTGGTAAATGGTAGGGCTGGCCAGAACATGATCGAGCTCCGAACCCAAAGCACCCAGGCGATCGATCAGACGCGGTCCCATACTGTATCCGGGAATGTCTCGAGGCCGCGCTAGCACCAGTTCCATCGAGTGTAACTGTTGCAGCCGTTCCGAGAGCGCGTTCATCAGGTCAGTCGAAGGCGGACTGCTTAGCGCCTCCATGCTTTTTTGGACCTGCTGCAGCTGATCACGCAGTGAGTCGACAGATCGTAACGCCTGATTCGTTGCAGTTTGCAGATCACGTAATTTCAGACCGTAATCAAAGTTGGCTTGGAGGTCAGCGGGAGATGTTTTCACCGTAGGGTCAGCGTAGACCTTGAGATGCTTCTCAACGGTCGCTTTGTCCGCGATCAGGCGAACGGTGTATTCTCCGGGAAGAGCTTGAGGTCCACCGCGCGGTCCAGTGAATTCTTCCTCAGGGTCTACGTCCTCCATTTTCGGGCGTCGGGGGGCAGGTCCTTGATAGCGTAAGTCCCATGCGACTCGATTCAAGCCCTTGTCTCGTGGAATATCAGTGAGCTCCCGGATAACCTTATTGTCGGCGTCGAGGATCTGTATTTTTACAACACGCGGGGCGTCAATTCTTTCCTGCAGAGAATAAGTAAGGAGTGCTCCATAGGGCGGATTCGGACCCGCGAACGGCTTATTGCCGATGCCGTAGCGAGTGAAGCGGGAGGAGTATCGTATAGTGTTGCGAGGTTCAAAGAGCACCGCCGGCTGAGAAGCGACATTGCCACTAATCTGCTGCAAGGGAGTGATATCGTCCAGGATCCACAAGCTGCGCCCATGGGTTGCAATGATCAGATCGTTCTCTCGAGGGTGAATCATCAGATCCCGCACGGGCTCACTGACTGGAAAACCCTTCAGCTTTAAGCGCGTCCACTCGCTTCCACCGCTGTAGGAAACGAACAACCCCAGTTCGGTGCCGGCATAGAGCAGCCGCGGGTTTTTCGGGTCTTCTTTGACCACCCAGACATAGGCGTTTGCCGGAAGGTTGCCGGTGATGTTTGTCCAACTCTTACCCGCATCGGTTGTTTTGAAGACATACGGATGCAGATCGTCGAACCAGTGGTTCTCGAAGGCCACGTATGCGGTGCCAGCAGCCGTGCGGGACGGCTCAATCGAAGCGATTTCCGAATACTTGGGCACGCCGCGAACGTTGGTGATGAGGTTACTCCAGTTCTTGCCTGCGTCCGCTGTCAGCTGTAGATTGCCATCGTCGGTACCGGCCCAGATCAGGCCCGCTTTCAGAGGGGACTCGGCAATGCGGACCACCGTGCAGTGATACTCGGCTGTGGTGTTCTCGGTCCAGATCGTGCCTACACTTTTGATCTTCTCCGGATCATTCGTTGTCAGGTCGGGACTGATGGGGTTCCAGGTCTTGCCGAAATCAGTCGATTTGAAGATGACATTACCGCCAAAGTAGATTGTGTTTTTGTCGTTAGGCGAGGCGACGATTGGTGTATTCCAATTGAACCGGTACTTGAGTTCGTTGACGGGACCGCCGTCGTTGCGCCTCGGTTGTGGACTCACATCGCGCTGCTCAGTAGTCCGCAAATTGGTCAGGACGATGCCGCCACCCTGGTTCTCTGAAAGCACCAGATCCGGGTCATCCTGATTGACTACGACGTGAAAGCCATCGCCAAAGCTCACCATCTGCCAGTCATCGTTGAGGATGCCTTCGGGTTGCTTCTTGCGGCTGGGACCGGCGTAAGTGCCGTTGTCCTGCAGACCTCCGTAAACGTTGTAGAACGGGAAACGATTGTCGGCTGTGACTTGGTAATACTGCCCGAGCGGAACGTTCCCGACAAACTCCCAAGTCTCTGCCTTATCCCAACTGACTGCAATACCGCCGTCATCGCCAAGCCACAGGTGACTGGGATTTTTAGGATCGATCCAGATCGTGTGATAATCGCTGTGCGTTTTCGCAGCAATGCGGTGAATCGTTTTACCCGCGTCAATAGAAGTCGAGACACTCATCCCGATGCTGTAAATATGGTTCTCGTCCGTCGGGTCAACCCGCATTTGGCTGTAATAAAGACCGCGGCCCACGAGGCTCGGATCTTTGGAGATCATCTTGAAATGTTCGCCAGAATCGTCCGACCGGAACAGTGTGCCGTCGTTTGATTCACCAATGGCGTAAACTACTTTCGGATTGCCGGGCGCGATCTTCACGCCCATTCGCCCGAAGGTCTTCGGCATGCCTTCGGTCACCTTCTTCCAGGTCAGGCCGCCGTCGACCGAACGAAACAAACCGCCCGCATCGCCGCCACTGATAAAACGCCAAGGCTTGCGATCGAAGCGCCACATGGTCGCAAAGACGATGTTGGGGTTGGACGGATTGACATCCATGTCCGCAGCGCCATGCTCTCCGTCGATATACAAAACCTTTTTCCAGTGATCGCCGCCATCGGTTGTCATGAACACGCCACGCTCTTCGTTGGGACCGCTGTTATGCCCGAGAACGGCAACATAGACAATGTCAGAGTTCAGCGGATTGATAACAATCCGGGAGATGCTGTGAGAATCATGAAGTCCGAGATTACGCCACGTCTTCCCGCCATCGAGCGACTTGTAGACACCGTCACCGAAGGAAACGCTATTGCGAGCCGACGCTTCACCGGTTCCAAGCCAGATGACATCGGAATTGTGAGGGTCCAAAGCCATGGCCCCGATGGAGATGACGGATTGATCGTCAAACAGAGGAGTCCATGTTGTGCCCGCATTCACTGTCTTCCAGAGCCCTCCAGAAGCGGTAGCGACATAGACCAATGATGGATTGCCCGACACGCCTTCGATATCGGCTATGCGGCCCCCCATAATGGCCGGCCCAATATTGCGAGGCTCCAGCCGTTCAAAGAGGCTGACGTCGACCGGGGCCGAGTAAGCTACCGTTAACGCGCAAAGATGAAAAACAAGAAGTGAAGCGAATCTCCGGAAGTGGCGAACAGGCATTGAGACTCAGTGTAAACCGGTGAGCGCCGAAATCCGGTGACACCGTTGCGGATTATGAGTCGCCAGAGACCTTTTACAATACCGGGATGAGCTTCGGCCTGTCCCGCTGCACTCTTTTGTTTATCCTCTTAGGGGCATTCTGCATCGCGATGCACGCGAACGAGCACGGACAGCTCAAGCTCTATTTCTTGCAAAATCCTGTAGGCCAGGAGACCTACGACCTCGCTGTATCCGCCAATGAACTTGTTCTGCAATCATCTTTCGGCTACACCGAGCGGCAATCGGCAATCCACCTGGATGCAACTCTTCGCATGAAGTCCGACGGAACACCGATGCAGTTTACAGCTGAGGGGAAAAGCTATCGACCCTTCAGTGTTCACGCCAGATTCCTCGCTGAGCTCGATGGCAAAGCCGCTTCTGTGGGGGACGGAAAACTTACGAACCGCGTGCCGCTGCCCGCTCGTTATTTCACAATAAGCGGGTACGCTCCCTTTGCCGTCCAGATGATGCTGGTCCGTTACTGGAATGGTCACGGCAAGCCGGAGCGGCTTCCGCAATTTCCAGCAGGAACGCCAGACTCCGACATCCTGATCAACGTCGCGGGCCAAGACACCATCAGCGTCAACGGAAGGGCGGTGCATCTGACGCGCTATTCCATACGAAATGTCGTTTGGGGCCGTGAGTCGCTCTGGATGAACGACTCTGGCGAGATTGCAGCCGCCACCACGTATGCAGGAGGCTTGCCGCTCGAAGCCGTTCGACCGGAGTATGCCGGCGCGCTTAAACAGCTGATGGATGTGGCGGTCACGGATCGCCTGAACGAGTCCGCGGCACTAAAGCACAGCTTGCGGCCGCTTGCTGAGGGCGTCTTCGCTATCTCTGGAGCGGTCTTGATCGATGGCACAGGCCGTCCTCCCATTCCGGATGCGGTCGTGATCGTACGTAACGGAGTGATCGCCGCCGCTGGTTCCAGTCACGACCTCGTCCTACCCCGCAACCTTCTCGTCATCCGGGCTTCCGGCCAAACTCTGCTGCCGGGATTGTGGGATATGCACGCCCACTTCGCACAAACCGAGTGGGGGCCAACCTACCTAGCCGCCGGCATCACATCAGCTCGTGATTGTGGCAATGAATTTGAGTTCATCACGCGCGAGCGCGATGCACTCTCCATAGGAAAAGTTTTAGGACCGCGACTTCTGCTGGCCGGTCTGGTGGACGGCAGTGGTCCGAAAACCTTCGGTTCAATCTGGGCAGATACCCCCGAGCAGGGCCGCGCAGTTGTAGCACGGTATAAGGCTGCCGGTTTCGTACAGATGAAGATCTACGACTGGATCCAACCGGACGTGCTGCGCGCTATTGCCGCCGAGGCGCATCGTCAAGGCATGACCGTTACCGGCCACGTTCCTCGGTCCATGACGGCGATCGAGGGTGTCGGAGCGGGGATGGATCAGATTAATCACATCGGATCCGTATTTCAGGCGGTCCGTGGATCAGGCACGGGGCCACTGGACCTGAACTCACCGGCCGCCATTAAAGCCATCCGCTTCTTTCGCGATCACGGCACTGTCGTCGATCCCACTCTGTCCTGGAACGAGCTTCTTAGCCGCCCCATGAACTTCGATATTTCTTCCTTTGAACCCGGTTTCGCCAAAGCCCCTTACATGTTATCCAGTCTCATTGAAACAGCCGGAACCCCGGCAGCCAAAACGCTCCAATCGACCCAGTTTCATGAGATGCTCCAGCTTGTCAAAGCGCTTTACAGTGCTGGCGTGCCTATCGTTGCTGGCACAGACAAGGGCATTCCCGGGCACAGTCTTCATCGGGAGCTCGAGCTTTACGTAGAGGCCGGCATCCCGCCCTCAGCGGTTATTCGCTTAGCCACAGCAGGTGCGGCGCGAGCGATGGGAGTGGCGAACCAGCTAGGTACGGTCGCGGTCGGAAAGCGCGCTGACCTGATTCTCGTTCAGGGCAATCCTCTCGAAGACTTCTCTGCTCTGCGAAAGGTGAGCCGCGTGGTTACGAACGGGCAAATGTACGATACAGGCGCGTTGTGGCGCAGCGTTGACTTTCGGCCGTGATGATTCGAAATCTGAGGGGAACCTGGCCCCGAATATGCGTTAAATCTTACTCGTCCTGCTGCGCTCCTAACTTCTTGCTGTATTCGGAGCGCTGTCCAGCCTGAATGGCTTCGGCCTGTTTGAATTCCTTTGCTGCTTCGTCAACGCGGCCGAGTTTGCGCAAGGTTGTACCGAGAGCGTAATGCGCCTGAACGTAGCCTGCATCGAGACTGAGGGCTTTTTGCAGAGCTGGGGCCGCGGCTGCGGGGTGATTAAGTGCCAGTTCTGCTTTGCCGAGCCCATACCACGCCTCCTTGTAATTTGGATTGGCCCGAGTAGCCGATTCGAAGTGAGGCATTGCAGCGGCAGGCTGGTTTTGTTTGGATAAGATCTCGCCGAGTAGGCAGTGCGATACCGGATCGTCGGGATAGCGCTTCAGCTCAGCCTCGAATTGGGCGGTAGCCGCTTCGAGATTGCCCGACTTCCACTCAATCTGACCTAAGCCGGAGTGGATGCCCGCATAACCAGGATCGGAAGCAAGTGCAGCTTCGTACTCCGCGCGCGCCTCGCTATCCCTCGAAGTCTTGTCGTAAGCCATGCCCAGCAGCGTATGCGCTTCGGCCGAGTTGGGATTCACTCGCATCAGGCGAGTAAATACATCGGTTGCACCTTTGTAGTCTTCCAGGCGCATATAAGCCTTTCCAAGCAGATCAAGGGTGGCTAGGTCGGATCGATTGAGCTCGTTGGCCCGTTCGAGATACGGCACTGCTTCTTTGTAGCGGTCCAAGGCAAAAAGAGTAAAGCCAGCCAGATCGAGAGTCTGGAAGTCGGCCTGTCCCCGGGTTAGATCCTGAAGGAGAGGCCAAGCCTCGGTGTACTGCTGGGCTCGAAAATGCGAAACAGCCAAGTTCTTTGAGGTAAGCAGATCCCCAGGCTTGAGCGCAAGCGCCTTCCGGTACGTCGCAACGGCTTCAAGGTGTTTACTTTGCCGGTCAAGCGAGATGGCCAGATTGTTCAGGATTTCCAGCGAATCCGGCTGCACTTGCAGAGCCTGACGGAAATCCGACTCAGCAGTAAGGCTATCGCCACGATTGAGAGCTGCTGAACCTTCCACCAGCAGTTGCCCGAGAGTCTGGTCGCTAGCCAGCAGAGAAAGCGGGCAGAAACAGAACAGGCACGCCGCAAGATACGAAGTGCCCGTCTCTTTGAGCGAGTGAATCAAATACTAAAAATACAACTTCAGGCCGAGCTGAATATTGCGGGGATTGTGGGCTGCTGTCACCTGGCCAAAGCTGGACGACGCCGTATTAACGACCAATCCGCCCTGCGTGAAGTTTGTATGGTTGAACACATTGAAAAATTCACCACGGAACTGCATGCTGATGCGTTCGCCGAACTTGAAATTTCTAATGCCGGCCATATCCCAGTTCTGATAATGAGGTCCGAGTAGTATGCCGCGTCCGGCAGTTCCGAAGTGGCCGATTGCGTTAGTGAATGCAGCGGTGTTAAACCATTCGGATACCTTCTTGGGACCGTCGAGGGATTGACCAGCGACCAGGTCCGCTCGAGGCGCTATAGGACTCGGGTCAATGCCAATACCGCCAGGATACGTTCCAGGTGCGCCGCCCCAATCGGAAGAGTTAAATGGATCAGCACCTTGACGAACGGTTAGTGACTGACCGGATTCGACGGTGGTGATGCCTGAGATCTCCCACCCTCCAAGCACGTGCCCGACGACGCCCCTCTGGTCTTTGAAGAACGGGAGATCGTAAACGAAATTGGCGATGAAGACATGGGGCGTGTTCAGTGAGGCCGGACCGTACGAATAACTGTAGTCATAGGTATTGGGGATCGGCGCATCGCGGTCCGCAGGATTATTAGTCAGATTTTTCGACCAGGTATACGACACTCCGAAATTCAGACCATTTCCGACCCGGCGATTCAACGAAACTTGAAGAGCGTTGTAGTTACTGTTGAAATCTGTCGTGCGAGTTTTGAAATACGAGTAACCCAGATAAGGCCGAATCGCATTGACGTTAACCGTCGGATTAGCCTGTCGCACGGCAAGCGTTGGTTGGTTTGCGTCGATCTCACCGAGCAAATGAGTTCCCTTGGTTCCCACGTAGGCGATCTGAAAGACAGTGCTCGGAACAAGTTGCTGCTCGATTGAGAAATTCCAGTCCTGATAAGAGGGGACCTTGAACCCCGGGGTTCCCGACGTGTCGAAGCTGGCAGGTCCTAACGGTATGGCGGTCGTCCCGCCAAGCGGCTGGTCAAAGCTGGTGTTGGTTATGGTAGTCGAGCGAAGGATGGGGGGCTCGGTGAACGCATTCTGTTCCCAAAGACCGTTCAAAGTGCGGTCGTAGTAGATCCCGTATCCGGCGCGAACAGCAGTCTTTCCATTTCCGCGCGGATCAAACGCCAAACCCACTCGGGGCCCCCAATTATTGTTCGAGTTCGGGTTCACCGCAGATCCGTAAGGCGAGCAAGTGACCGGGGCCACCTTCTGAGCTGCTGCGCAAGCCGGACCTTGCGGGAAGATGATCCCGTTCACGTAAGTCGACGGCACAACACCCTGGCCGGCAACGAAGTTACCGTTCGCCGGATTGATGAGCGGCGCATGAGCAGGATTGTACAGCGCAGGATCGAAATTATTCAGCAGGTTATTGGAGTCGGAGGGGGCCGGGAAATAGCTGTAACGCACCCCCATGTTGAGCGTCAGCCGCGACGTCACTTTCCAGTCGTCTTGAATGTACGCTTCGATGTTGGTGTAATCCAGGTGCGGAATGATATCCCGACTGACCTGCGAGAACGACGCTGCATTCCCTAACAGGTAATTAGCAAACGCAGACCCAGGAATAGCTGTCGTCGTGCCCGGAGCAGTAGAGGTCTGGAAAGTAAAACCGCCGTTGCTGTTGGTAGGACCGTTTTCAGTCTTTGTCATCCATTGGACGGTAACACCCGCACGAACCGTGTGGCTGCCGAAGACCTTCGAAAGGTTGTCGTAGAAGTTCTTGTCGATATTGCGTTCGATATACGGAGCGGAGGGAATGGCGACTCCGGTAAATCCCGAGATGGTCAACCCTGGCACACGCCCATAAGGATCTGTGTAGGGCAGGCCGCCGGACAGTGCGCCCGCGAAAGCGGGTGAGTTAATCACACCGGTCGCGTTACTGTTAATTGCTCCCCATGAGTAGTTGAAGGCAGCCTCGTTAACCACCGTGGGCGAGATAGCCCAGGAAACGTTCGCGACAACGTTTTTCCCGGGCGCATTCGTTGCGGTCGACGAGATACCCGGCAGGGGTTCACCCGCAAACAGCCCGCCGGGCTCTGTCGTAGGAACTTGATCCTGCATGAAACGTCCAAAGATATGCACTTTCTCGGTGATGTTCTGATCGAGGCGCACCAGATCCTGGCGATAGTTGTTCTTCGAGACAACATTGGAAATGTATTGAGTTCCGTTCGCGGCGTTGCCGGGGAACTTGGAATATACATTTGCGTTGTAAACCTTTGCGTTATTGCTGATGCAGTTCGGAGAAATTTGAGTGGTGTTGGCGCCCGCGTTGTAAGTCAAGCACCCAGCCGGAGCAGTGAGCGAGGTCAAATTACCAGCAAACGTTCCATTCAACTGTGCAGCAGTAGGAACGTTAGCCGTCAGGGTTGACGGCTGTCCGGTCTTACGCCACTCTTCCGACCAGAAAAAATATGTTTTCGACGCGGTTCGCTTGTAGAGCTTGGGCACAAATAGAGGTCCGCCCACCGTGAACCCATAGTCGTTATAACGGAGCACCGGGCGAGGCCTTCCCGCCAGGTTCGAGAAGAAATTATTCGCATTAAAGTAGTCGTTGCGAACAAACTCATAAAGGTCACCATGAAACTGGTCGGTCCCGGACTTAGTCGCTGTAAGAACTTGTCCGCCGCCGCTCCGGCCATACTGCGCATCGTAGTTGCTGCGGCCCAGAGTGAACTCCTGAATTGCATCCACGCTCGGCACATTCAGCAGCGTTCCATTCGACCCGCTGTCGTTGATATCGGCGCCATCGACAGTCCAGTTATTAGCCGTGTTGCGAGCGCCGTTCACAACCACGTTTGTACTGTTCGAAATGCCGAAATTGATTACGTCCGGGAGCCCCGAAACAACACCCGGCTGGAGCGTCACCAGCTGTTGAAAGTTTCGATTGTTCAGCTCTAACTCGCGCACCTGTGTCCCGCTGATCGTTCCGGCTTGCGCCGCGCTCGAAGTTTGGACCGCCGTGGCGGTTTCAGTTACATTGACAGTCTCGGAAACTTGACCGGGTTGCAGTTGCACAGGAAGCGAGCGCTTCTGAGCCACATCCAGGACCACGTTGGAAGCGCTAAATGTTCGAAAGCCGGAGAATTTGACCGTAACCGAGTACGTTCCAGCGGGCAAGTTAGTTACAGTGAACCCTCCGTTCGAATCAGTGTTGACCGTACGAACGTCCGTGTCGGTGGCATCGTTGTGGACAAGCACCGACGCTCCAGTGA
>CAXTMN010000003.1:13848-20108 GCA_964245395.1 uncultured Bryobacteraceae bacterium | reverse complement strand
CCACCGGAAGTATCGGTAACGGTTCCAATAAGCGTGGCATAGATCTCCTGGGCACCACAACAAAGGGAAACAAGCAGGAGGAAAATAGAAAGTTTGGCAATCCGCATCTTGATCAAAGCAAAGTCTCCTGAGTACAGATGAAATAGATTTGCAAAGCGGAGATTGCCCGAGGCTTGCCTGACGGACTCGGCAGGCAGCGGCGAACGTAGACAAGACACAGCACCACTTCCAATACCCAAAGCAACCGCTGTGGGGATGTTATCTCAAAAATCGTCCTGGTAGCAAGAAATGATTAGCATGGCTACCTCGACCTAAATCAGATTGCCCCTTTCGGCGTTGACAGATTTTGCATGCATCCTGGGTGCGCACGCGTACCATGGAATAAATTGATGAAGTTCGCCGTGGGTTTTCTGATTGGGATTCTGCTACTGCCCCTCTTCGGGTACATGTATTTCCGCTTCGGGTATGCTCCCGTTGCTACATCGTCCTCGCCCATGCCGTTTGAGAAAACTCTGGCGCACATTGCCTTAAATGCGCGCATCGAGAAAGAAGCTCCGAAGACGGTTCCGATCCAGGCATCAGCTGAGAATTACCTTGCCGGGGCTAAGCTCTACCGGACGAACTGTGCAGTATGCCACGGTCTTCCAGGCTTGCCGGCCGAACCGACCTCGAAAGGCATGTTTCCCCGCCCTCCCCAACTGTTCAAAGACAAGGGAGTGACAGACGATCCTGCGGGCGAGACTTATTGGAAGGTGGCGAACGGAATCCGGCTGACCGGGATGCCCGCTTATACCGAATCAATGAGTAAGGATGACATGTGGCGGGTAAGCCTGTTGCTGGCTAACGCAGACAAAGTGCCAAACGAGGTACGTACGGCTTTGCGGCAACCGCTCGAAGTTCGCTGACCGTCTGAGGAGATTCAAACCGAGTGCTACAATGTAGCACATGAAGTCGGCTTCCATCCGCGATCTCCATATCCGTACGTCCGAACTGGTGCGCGAAGCCGCTGACGGTACAGTGATTCTGATCGAGCGCCGTGGCGAACCCGTAGCGGAATTACGGCCCATTTCGAAGAAACCAACTAGGCCTAAATTGCCCGACTTGAGTGACCTTTGGCGTCGCTTTCCTTCCATACCTGGAGATAGTGGACGCTTTCTGGAAGAAGATCGCTGAACGTGTATCTCGATTCTGCGTACGTCGCGAAGTATTACTTGAACGAAGGGGACGCCACCGCAGTTCGAAAGCTAATTCGTCGCGCACCACACATCTGTTCATCATCCTGGGCGCTCGTTGAAGTAACTTGCGTCTTTCACCGCCATCTACGGGAAGGGTCTCTTACACTCAGCCAAGGTCATGAGCTCATCGATATCTTTCGCAGCCACGTTGAAGCTGACTTCTGGAATTTTATTCCCATGACCGATGCTCTCCTGAGAAAAACCGCAACGTTGACCCGTGGATTGCCTCCGAACGTTCCGTTGCGCGCCGGCGATGCTATCCATTTAGCCACTGCCGTAGACGCAGGGGAAACGGAGATCTGGACCAACGATCGCCATCTGCTTGCCGCTTCAGCTTACCTGGGCCTTGTCGGCAAGACAGTGGCGTAGTACCCGGAACGGGTGAGTGCTTTCAGTCCGGGCCTGGCCACGGTAAGCTCGAGCGCATGATACTGGTTCGGCTCGTCTGCGGCCAGGCCGTCATACGAGAGAACGTAAAAGCCATTTGCGTCTGTAACGCACTTGGCGATCTCACCCGCAACATCGTTGCTGGAGTTGAGAACCAGGCCACCACTGTGGGTAGCAAGAACCTGCAGTGCGAGGTTGCCCAAGTGCACCTGTTTGGGTTCAGTGACCTCCTTCAGAAATTCCTCATAAAAGAAGGTTTGCCCTCGACCCGCGTCGGCTGTCCCTAGCGGATCGACGCTGTAAAGAGTAATGCGGGCCCGTCTGAGCGCCTGGGAAAATGACACGACGGAGTCGAAGATTCTCTGCTCATCTTTGGAACTAAGTTCAACGCGCGGACCGGATAGAAGAGGCCAGCCCGGCCCGATCCAGATCACGATTTTGCGCCCGGGTCTCCTCGTTTCATACTGCGCCAACTGCCCCAGAGCGCGAAGAGATAGCTGGAGACGATCGTTAGCTCCATAAAACCCCTGTGACCTTCCAATCACCCGCAAGGCGTGGTTGGTCTGATCTAACCCTGCGGCCAGGCCCTTCCCATCCTGAGAGAAGTTGTTGGTCATTGTTACTCCCGAATCAGAAAGGAAAGCGAGCGATACCGGCCGGGCAAGCTCGCCGCCATCGCGCAACAGAAACTTCTTGATTTGCTCTTGTCCTCTCGCCACAGTTTGAAACGAAGCATTTACTTCATCAATAAGCAAGACGACTTCTACGGGGGAATCAGCCGTCGCAGTCGTGCGTTCTACCGCATGAAAAGATAGAATCTTCTGCGGTTGTTTGTTGTCGAGAATGGTGAAGTCCTGTTGTTGTAAACCGGTAACATGATTCCCTGACTTATCGGTTACCGCTACGTCAAGGATTAGGTTGCGATCAGCGGCATCCCTGTCAGATGGTAGAGCAGCAGAACGCGTCGAAGGTTCGGTCTGCTGGGCGAATGCCGACAGAACACAAAAGCAGCAT
The DNA here is from genome assembly GCA_964245395.1 of uncultured Bryobacteraceae bacterium. GTDB lineage: Bacteria > Acidobacteriota > Terriglobia > Bryobacterales > Bryobacteraceae > Bog-105. Next base: position 17,472 of record CAXTMN010000003.1, on the reverse strand, counting down.
AGGTACGTCCAGCGCCCGTTCCATGTATTCACGTGACCTCGCTTTTGCACGATCGCTCAAAGATTACTGCCCAGCCGCTTCGAATTGCCCCGGCCGCTCACTTCCGACCAGCATATCTGTTTCTTCCGGACGTGAAGCCATCGTAAACACATCTCCCGACGACTCTCCTGCATCCTTATCGGTGAGGGATCATGGCTCGTATCTTCATAACCGGCTCGTCTGACGGCCTTGGCCGGATGGCGGCGCAACTTCTTCTCGAACAAGGCCATAGCGTGGTTCTGCATGCCCGCGGTGAAAGACGTGCGCAGGAAGCTTTGTCGGTTGTACCCGGAGCCGAGAGTGTAGTTATCGGCGATCTGACCATCATTGCTCAGACTCGCAGCGTGGCCGATCAAGTGAACGGACTTGGTGCCTTCGACGCGGTGATCCATAACGCGGGCATCGGATATCGGGAGCCGCAGCGTATTGCAACGGAAGACGGCATTCCTCACGTGTTCGCGGTCAACACGCTTGCGCCATACATCTTGACGGCGCTCATCCAGAATCCAAGACGGCTCGTCTACCTGAGTTCCGGCCTTCATCGGAACGGCGATGTAACTCTGAAGGATCTTACCTGGGAACAGCGCCCCTGGCAAGGACAGCAGGCTTATTCCGACACCAAACTGCACGATGTGCTCCTGGCCTTCGCCATCGCACGTCGCTGGCCGGAAGTCCTCTCCAATGCTCTTGAACCTGGATGGGTGCCTACCAGGATGGGAGGGCCCGGAGCGCCAGACGACCTGGACGCTGCACACCGCACTCAGGTCTGGCTCGCCGTCAGCAGTGACCCGCTCGCCATAGTGAGCGGCGAATACTTCTATCACCTGCAACTGCGTAAGCCGCTCGCAGCCGCCCACGATACGGAACGGCAGGAAGCGCTGCTCGACGCGTGCAGACGTCTCTCTGGAGTCGAGCTGCAGGCAAGTTGAATTGAGCACAAAGTCGAATACGCTGACTAACCTTCGCCTTCAAGGGCTCACAAGACCGCAGTTCGCTCTTACTAAAGGGCGAGCACCGTGTGCTCGCCCTCTTCTTTGAGACGCTTACTGCATTTTGGTATATCTATTCGCTGCTTTTCCGGTCTGAGACGCAGCCATAAGCGCGCCTGCTGCTGCCTCGTAGTTGACGAGCAGGTGCAGAGCTTCCACGGAGGGCAAGGTCGTCGGTTCCTGCGTATCCAGGCCCTTTAACGATGCGCTTACGCATTCCTCGGCCGTCATGACGATCGACGAGTCTACCGTCGTACTATCCCAACCTTCTGTCGCAGTCCCGGCAGGAGCAACGAGCTGAATCTTGACGTTACTGCCTGAAGGTTCCGGGTAAAGGTGAGAACGTAAGCCTTTGTACCGCTATACGCGGTTGTCCCGGGGTAGCCGTAGTACCCCACAACGGACCCCATGTTGATGACTGTTCCGTGATCCCGCTGCTTGAAGCCGGGCAGGACAGCAAGAGCAAGGCGCGTCAGGGCCAGCACATTGACGTGAAGCATGTCCGCAATCGCAGATGGTTTCGCCTCTACGAAGGGACCCATGACACTCGTGCCGGCATTGTTGACCAGCAGCGTGACTGAGGAATCGCTTTCGAGAGTCTGGGCTACCCGCTCAAGGTCTTCAGGATTGCTCAGGTCGGCAACGATGTTCGTCACAGCGACGCCATGTTTCACCTTGATTTGTTCTGCTAATTCCTATAGCCGGTCGGCGCGTCTCGCAACGAGGATCAGGTCGAATCCTCGTTCTGCGAGCTTCTCTGCATAAACTTTCCAATACCCGACGAGGCTCCCGTCACGACAGCGGTTCCCAATGTTCTTGTTTCACTCATCTAACTCTCCTTTGGTTCTAAGCCTTACGATCATAAGGTTTGATAACTTCTTAAGCATGATGGTTATCAGGCATAATGTCAATGGGCATCACGAAGGAGGAAACAATGCGCTATCCGGCAGCGGAAACGGCTGAGAAGCACGCAAGGGCATTGCAATCGGCCTCACGGCTCTTTCGCGAGCGAGGCTTTTCCGGCGCAAGCATCAGCGAGATCATGGCGGCAACCGGGCTGACACACGGTTCGTTTTACAACCATTTCGATTCAAAAGAAGATCTGCTTGCGAAGGCCTTCGCCCACGCTTCTGATCAGAGCATGGCCGCTTTGGAGAAGTTCGCCACCTCCGGAAAAGGCAAGCAGGCCATGTTCCGCGACTATTTGAGCTCAAAGCATCGCGACGATCCAGGAAACGGGTGCATCATGGCGGCACTGGCGACCGACTTTAAGACGCAACCGAAGACCCGCGCTGTGGTAACGCACCACGTCCGGAGCTTGATCGAGAAGTTCGGAGAGAGGTTTCCCTGGGCGTCCCGCAGCAACAGGAGAAATCAGGCGATCAGCGCTTTGGCCACCATGGTCGGCGCCTTAATCCTTGCCCGAGTTGTGGACGACCCTCAACTCTCAAACGAGATACTTGGCAGTTCACTTGAGGGTTTGTAAATCTTCGGTCGGGCCTGTGCACCGGCGTCTTTGGTTGCCCCGCCGCTCTCTTTCGGGCACTATTCTCCAGATCGCTCTAGCTCTCTATCCAGAACCGAACCCGCCGAGGCGAACTATCTTCATTTTCGCGGCTACCAGATCAGGTTTGTTCCAGGGATTCCAGGGCTGCCGGGAGGCCCCACACCACTAGGCGTCATCGAAATCCCCAGGCACTTCGAGGGTGCAGGCTGCCCTGCTCGCGGGTGGGTCTTCTCGCATGAAATCATCCACGAATAGCGGTACGGCCGCGATAGCCGAAAGCCTCGACGCGAGTCGCTCATCTTTCTTTTCTGTAACGCTTTTCCGCTCGCCGGACTCAATTATCCACAAGGAGACCAGCTATGGAAAAAGAACACGTAACCGGTAAAGTTGACGAACTAAAGGGTAAGGCGAAACAAGGAGTCGGCGAGGCGACCGATAATCCAGGGCTGCAAGGCGAAGGCCTCGTAGACGAAGCGAAAGGCAAAATCAAACAAGGCTATGCTGACGTAAAGGAAGCCATCAAGGATTCCGACAAGGCAGCTGGATCCGACGTCAATAAAAAGTGAATTTTATAATTACAATCACCCTAGGCAGAAATTGACGCGGCGGTCGTCAAACTGTAGATAATTGGGCGATCCTAGCTATACCGGGTGCTGCGGTTCTGTTACCGCAGCACCGTCGCATTATGCTGCTCATCCGACAACGATAGATCGGCTTGTCCTTGATGAATACGCCTCACCCGAGCTAGCCATCAGTTGATCTGCAGCGAGTGGCGCCCGTACCAGAATCAATCGTAGCTGGACAGAGTCATTCACGCCTGTGCTGCAGCGCTGCTCTAGTTGGCTCACGTAACGAAGCAAGTATGGCGATAAACCGCATTCTGAGAAGCTCGCGTGTGTCGTACCTTTGTGTCTCAAAAACGCAGATGTACCGGCTTTGTCGAAGGCGGCATCTAACGGATCGCAATGATACAGATCACATGGCTTGGGCACTCAACATTTGAACTTCGGTTTTCGACGGGTGAAATTTTGATTACAGACCCGTGGATTGAGGGGAATCCGGCTTATCCGAAAGGATACGAGATTCAGC
>CAXTMN010000003.1:12298-13838 GCA_964245395.1 uncultured Bryobacteraceae bacterium | reverse complement strand
ACGCGATCTCCATTTCACACGCGCACTTTGATCATGCGAACGACTTGCTGCCGCTGGCCAAGAAGTTCAACCCCAAGATTGTTGCGATCTTTGAAACAGCGGCGTTCTTCGAGAAGAAGGGTGCGAAGAATACGATCGGCATGAATAAGGGTGGAACAGTCGACCTTGGATTTGTGAAGTTGACAATGACGCATGCTCTTCACAGCAACGCGATCAAAGACGGCAGCGAACTGGTATATGGCGGAGAGGCTGCGGGTTTTGTTCTGACGCTTCCAGATGGACGCAGCGCCTACTTTGCGGGCGACACCGCCGTGTTTTCCGATATGGCCCTGCTGGAGGAGCTTTACCATCCAGAGCTGGCCTTCCTGCCGATAGGGGACCATTTTACGATGGATGCGAAGCAGGCAGCGCTTGCCGCGCGGTTACTAAAGGCGAAGCGCGTCATTCCGATGCATTACGGGACATTTCCGCAACTTACAGGACGACCGGAGGATCTTGCAGAGAAGCTCGCAGGCGACGGGATCGCAGTCTGGACCTTGACGCGGGGGGAGACCGTTGACTGGTAACTGAGGCCTCAGTAACGCTGGACGATCACTTCGCGAAAACCAGTCCGGCGTAGTGCATCACGAGTGTTGGACAGATCGCCGGGATCACGAATGGGCCCGATAATTACACGATAAAGCTTAGCGGCTCCTGGTTTAGGTACGGCGTGAGCGCGGAAGCCTTTTTTGTGGAGCACGTCAGCAACTGCTTCGGCTTCGTCGCGACCGACCGCGGCAACCTGGAGGAACTGCTGCCCGGCCTCCGGCGAGAAACTCCCGGTGCTTGCAGATCCGGCGTCGAGAGACTCGGTCGTGCGTACTTTTTCGACCCTTTTTGACTTGGGAGCTCCTAATGCTGGTTCTTCGGGTTGATCATCGGGCTGAACCGGTTTGGATGAGTGGGCATGAGCTGTTTCGGAGCCTGCGGAAGCGGAGTCGACAGACGGACCGGCATCGGCTGGAAATGAGTGCGTTTCTCCAGCAGCAGAGCTGCTGCTCGGCGTAGCGCCTGCGCCCGCAGGGTCGGCGAGAGCGGCCACAGGAGGGACCTTCTTTGCACCGGAGTCACGTCCGAGCATGTAGCCGCCAGTAAAGGAAGCCCCGAGCAGGATGGCAACAACAAAGAAGATGCCGAGCAGCTGCTTATTGCCGAGCAGAATCTCAGTTTCGGTTTCACTTGTCCGCAACATTTTCACCTAGAATTGTACTGGAGATCAGCGGCACTGAAAAACGATAGTTGTCGCGTTACCCTACTTATAAGTTATGCACTTTTTCAATCGGACGGCAATGCGGTTGGGAACGGCAATGTTTGCCGCAGCTTCTCTGCTTTGTATAGGCGGCGCCGGCCAGCGATCAGGGACCGCTTTCGCAGCACAGGCAATTATCGGTATGCCTCCGGTGCTGGACCCGAGTAATCTCTACGCGGCTGATGCCCCAGGGAAGATGAGCCCGATAGTCAAAGATTATCCGTCGCGAGTTTACGTTCCAAACACCAAGAG
>CAXTMN010000003.1:0-12288 GCA_964245395.1 uncultured Bryobacteraceae bacterium | reverse complement strand
GACACCGTGGATGTAATCGACCCTGTAACGTACAAGATTGTCGATCATTTTGTTCTTCCGAAGCACGGGCGAGGACGCATGGAGCCGCAGCACGTGGTTCCCTCCTGGGATCTGAAGAAGCTTTGGATTGCCCAGGATCTGGGGGATCAGCTGACAGCGATCGATCCGGCAACGGGGAAGGTTGGACAAACCATACATGTCGATGATCCCTACAACATGTATTTCACTCCTGATGGGAAATATGCGGTGGTAATGGCCGAGCGCATGAAACGGCTTGATTTTCGTGACGCACAAACAATGCAGGTGGTGAACAAGGTTCCGGTGAACTGCGAAGGAGTGAATCACGCCGATTTCACGCCAGATGGCCGGTACATGATCGCCACATGCGAGTTCTCCAGCGAGATTATCAAGGTGGACGTGGCGAAGCAGAAGGTAATTGCGCATATGAGACTGGAGCCAAACGGAATGCCGCAGGATTGCCGCATTTCGCCGGACGGGAAAGTCTTTTACATCGCGAATATGGATGCGGACGGCGTGCACATTGTCGACGGCGAAGCCTTCAAGCAGATCAGTTTTATGCACACTGGCAAGGGCACGCACGGGCTGTACTTCAGTCGCGATGCAAAGTACCTTTACGTTTCCAATCGAGGTGAGGGGTCGGTCTCTTTAATAGACTTGGCGACGCGTAAAGTGGCCACAAAATGGACGATCCCTGGAGGTGGTAGCCCCGACATGGGCGGCGTTTCAGCCGACGGTAAATCGCTTTGGCTTTCAGGCCGGTATAACCGCGAGGTGTACGTTTTCGACACGACAAACGGCCACCTTCGAGCGCGGATCAAGGTTGGCGAGGGACCGCACGGTCTCTGTGTCTACCCGCAGCCGGGCCGATACTCGCTCGGCCATACTGGAAATATGCGGTAGCGGGGATTATCAGCTGTCAGCAGTGCCAATCCAACAACCTGAACCATGGCTTCGCGGGCCGATCAAGGATGTTCATCCCCTGATCATGCCCGTGTTCTTCAGCTTTGCGCAAGTCCGCGAAGACGTAGAAAACTATTCCACCGGATTGACAGACGCGCAGGCGTGGCGGAGTATTGGCGGATCATCGCTGGCATTTCATTTGAGCCACATGGCTGGCAGCATCGATCGCTTAACGACATACCTGGATGAAGGCTCGCTCAGTATAGAACAGCTTGTGGCGCTTCAGAGTGAGAGCACGGAATGCCGAAGCCTTGAAGTTCTGTCCGTAGCACTTCGGCTGAGTATGGCGGAATCAGAGCAAAGCTTGCGGCGGCTGGATCCCGAGAGATTGTATGATCGGCGCAGCGTGGGACGAAAGGCTCTCCCTACCACAGTTCTCGGCTTGATAGTACACCTGGCCGAGCACACGCAGCGGCACTTGGGACAGGCGATTACGATCTGTAAGATTCTGCGGCAATCCGGAGCAGATGTCTGACTTTACCCGGCTGCTAGGCCGAAATCGGAACTACCGGTACGCATGGACCGGACAGATTGTCAGCGAGGTGGGCGACAACTTCAACAATGTCGCCGTGCTTAGCTTGGCAATGGAGAAGACACATTCTGGGGCGGTTATTGCGGCACTGATGCTGTCTCGCGCGATTCCGGCAATACTGGCGGGTCCCTTGGCGGGAGTCGCTCTGGACCGCTTCGATCGCAAGAAAATTATGATCGCAAGCGATCTGATTCGGGGTGTCGTGGCTTTGGGATTTATTATTGCCATCGGCTCTGGACAGGCCTGGCTGCTTTATATACTGAGCGCGCTGCTAATGCTGGCGTCTCCCTTCTTTACGAGTGGGCGGTCCGCAATTTTGCCATCTATTGCCAGTGAGGACGAATTGCACACGGCTAATTCGTTGACCCAAACGACAGGCTGGATGACGTTAGCTGTGGGCGCCTTCTTCGGCGGAACGATTACGGCTAAATTCGGATACCAGATTGCCTTCATCTTCAACTCGCTGTCATTCTTCTTTTCGGCCTTCTGTATCGCTCATCTGCGATCGGGATCCGGACACTTTCGGGCTGAGAGCAGAAGCTTGAACGAGACCAGGGTAGCTCGGCCCTGGCACGAGTACCGGGAGGGTCTGGCCTATATGGCAGCAAGTCCGCTTATTTTGGGGATCGGCCTAATCTCTGTTGGCTGGGCAAGCGGGGGCGGCGCGGCGCAAGTGCTTTTCACACTGTTCAGTGAGATGGTTTTTAAGCGGGGCGCACAAGGCCTGGGTGAGCTTTGGGGAATAGCGGGAGTAGGACTGCTTGTTGGCGGGATGGTGGGTAACTGGCTGGGCAAGCGGATCGGGTATGAAGCGTACAAGCGCACGGTCTTCTTCTGTTATCTGCTGCATGGGGGGGCCTATGTTGTGTTCAGCCAAATGCCGCACTGGATTTGGGCGCTGTTTTTTATGGGCCTCTCGCGATCGGCAGTGGCGGTCAGTTCGGTATTGAACTGGTCGAACCTCCTGAAACACGTCGATGATCGATTTCGTGGACGAGTGTTTTCAACGATCGAGACGATGAACTGGTCAACCATGATGCTGTCTATGCTGGCAGCGGGAACTGCGTCGCAGCATTACAGCGTTCGATCAATCGGAGTCGCGTCCGGTCTTGTAAGCTCGTCAACAGCTATTTTCTGGGGTTGGGCCAACTGGAGCGGAAAGCTGCCCGAGCCGGAGACTACGGGAGTCGAGGAAGCCGTGGAGATCCACGGCGACATGACTACCTGAGCTAGAGAATACTCGCGTAAGTGACTTTGATGAGATTTCCTTCGAGAGTACCGGTCACAATTACTTTTAGATTGTCTTTGTCATGACTGTCGTGGAGCAGCAGCTTGACTCTCTTGTTCCCTTCGGCGTCCAGGCGGAAGAAATGTTTCGTGTCGCTGATCAGACCATACTCGTCTCGATCGGAATTTTTGACGAGGGAACAGCTGCTGTCCTGTTTCAGGATCTGTTCCCGGCCATGGCGAACCATGGACTCCGTGCACTTCCAGTCAGCAACAACGCCCTGGATCTCAGCCGCGTGCAGAGCACCAGAGAGCAAGAACGATATACACAGCCAGCGCACTTCACGCACGTTAGGACACCCCTCCGAGTAGACTCATTTTACCTGTCTAGTTATTCAATTTGCCTGATTGTGGCCTGGAATCGAAGCTGACAGAAATATATATATAGGAACGTTATCATTGCGGTCGTATTCGATGCGTCGACCGGCGACAGCTGATAATGAGCAGAGAGTTTAGCAACACTCAGATGCCATCGGTTCCGGGCGGCAAGCAGCTATTCACGCGAGGAATGCATCTGATCGAGATAAGAGAATTTAGGAGCCGGTAGGAATAGCTATGGCGGACGACCAAAACAAGCAAGAGTCAGACAAGCAAGAATCAGAAAAAGAACCGAAAGATCAACCAAAGGGTCAGGAGCAGGACGGACACGACGAAGATCAGGATAGCGAAGCGAGGAAGAAGGCCAATCCACGGCGAAAGAGAACCATTCGATTTGCGCTTCTTGCAGTACTGGTGGTTGCACTCATTGCAGCGATTCCCATCTATGCTTACTACTCGGTTCGCGAGTCGACCGATGATGCTCAAGTCGATGGCCACGTCATTCCGATCAGTCCCCGTATCAGCGGAACCATACAGGAGGTTCTGGTAAACGACAACCAGCCAGTCAGGGCGGGGCAAGATTTAGTCAGACTCGATCCTGCAGATTACAAGGTGTCGCTCGATCAGGCTCAGGCGCAGCTTGAGGGATCCTCGGCCACGATTAGCGAATCGCAGCAGAATGTACCACTAACGACGATCAACACGCGCAGTTCGGTAAGCACAGCGGTCACTCAAGTGGAGGAAGCTCAAGCGGGAGTTGCGGTCGCACAACGAGGGATCGATGTGGCCCGGGCGCGAGTAGGCTCCGCGACAGCCACCTTGGCTGAACGGCAAGCCAATCTGGTCAAAGCGCAGAAAGATCTGGCGCGGTATCGCGATCTGGTGGGAAAAGACGAAATTTCGAGACAGGATTACGACACCGCAGTGGCTGCAGCCGATGCGAACGCGGCCCAAGTGGAGTCGGCGAAAGCTGATGTTGCCGAAGCACAGCACACCTTGGACCAGAGTGGTTCACAGCTCGATCAGGCCAAGGCACGACTGGCCACGGCTGCTGTGCAGCGACGCCAGAATGAACAAACACGCGCTATTCAGGAGGCGGTAAGCGCCGCTCGATTAAAGCAGTCACGGGCTGTCTCGCAACAGCGTCAGGCAGATGTCGATCAGGCCCGGCTCAACATTGCTTACACGTTTTTGAAGGCGTCCATCGATGGCGTAGTCAGCAGAAAGTCGGCAGAGCCTGGGATGCAGGTTTCACCTGGACAGCAGATTATGGAACTGATTCCGCTGAATGACATCTGGATCACGGCAAACTTCAAGGAAACGCAATTAAAGAAGATGCGTGTTGGCCAGAAGGTTGAGGTGGAGGTGGACACGTACGGGAGCAGCCATAAGTACATGGGTCATATCGACAGCATTGCGGCGGCTTCAGGAGCGAGATTCAACCTGCTGCCACCTGAAAATGCCACGGGCAACTATGTAAAGGTTGTACAGCGAGTTCCTGTGAAGATTGTTCTGGAACCTGAGGAGAACCGGGATCATTTGTTAATACCGGGAATGTCAGTTACGCCAACCGTTCTGCTGAATAGCGGAACGAATAACGCTTCCTAGGAAGCGGCAGACTTCGCCAGCTTAGGACCAATTGTCTCCTTAGCCGGTTCGAGAGCGACGGGCAGGCTGAAATAAAATGTCGAGCCGATTCCTTCTTTCGACTCCGCCCACATTCTCCCCCCGTGACGCTGGACCACTTTGCGGGCAATGGAAAGGCCCATTCCCGTGCCGTCGACTTCGCGGCTATGGAGGCGCTGGAAAAGTCCAAAGATTCGTTCGGCGAACTGCTGGTCGAAGCCAAGACCGTTATCGGATATGGAGAAAGTCCAGTCGTTCGCGTCACGGCTAGCCTCTATACGGACGCAAACGGGGATAGCCCGGCCGTACTTGAGCGCATTCGATATAAGGTTCTGGAATACTTGAGCAAACTGAAGGGGATCGACCAGCAGTGTTGGAAGGGGGCTGTGCGTAATCTCCGCACGACTGTCGCGAATAGATGCTTGAAGGTTCCCTTCTGCTTCTTTCAGAATCGTCTCGAAGGCAATTGGCACACTAACCTGGCCGGACTTTCTCAGCCGCACTAAAGCCAGGAGACCATTGATCAGGTCGCTCATGCGCCGCGAAGACGTGACGATATATCCGATGAACTCATCCGCATCTTCATCAAGATGGCCCTTGTAACGGGAGGCAAGAAGCTGCGTAAAGCTGGTGATGGTTCGGAGGGGCTCCTGGAGATCGTGACTTGCGACATACGCAAACTGTTGCAACTCATCGTTAACCAGCTGCAAATCCCGGGTTCGTGCTTCGACACGGCTCTCCAGTTCGGCATTCAAGGATCGTAATTCTTCTGCGGCGGCATCGCGCTGCTGATCAGCCACATCGCGCTCATGAAGATAAGAGACAGTGCGTCCATACAGCGAGACCATCACCGTGATCATCGTGATCATCCCGGCTGCGAACAGAAGAAAGGCCCAATGGTTGAGAGTTCTCTGCCGATCAAGGTGCTCCTGTTGCACGGCGTCAAGCTCTTTCCTCAACTCCTCCATGTTGCGGCGTATCGCATCCATGACAGTCTCGGACCCGTTGCTTTGCGCCATTTGCAAGGCTGCTCCGGCCTGTTGCGATCTCTTGGCCTCAACGACTTTTTGTGCCTTGAGAGATCGTTCGTGAACAAGACTGATAAGGCGATTGATCCGCTCCTGCAAAGGAGCTGGATAATCCTGCAAATAGCGCTCGCAGGCTTGGATCTGAGTAGGTAGTGCAGCCTGCGCTTGATTAAAGGGCACAAGAAAGCGCTCATCCCCAGTCAACAAATATCCGCGCTCGCCGCTTTCCAGATCATTGGCCGAGGAACGCAGCTGAACGATGCTCGAAGAGAGATTGTGGATCCGGAGCAGTGACAGGTCAGTATGCTCTCCCAGCAGGGAGATGCCAAAGAAGAGAAGGCCGAAGGCGAGCGGAACCGAGAACAGGAGAGCTAACCGGCGTCTCGTATTGGTCTGCGCCTGGAGTGTCATCGGAACACTCTTTGCGCCATAGAAGCTCTCGCTGGAAACCGACGACATGAATTTGTTCCGGAATATACCGACTGCGGATCCTCTGGCGCGTTCAGTTAAGTTGAACGCTGGTTCTTTCACTAGTTTGGACAGTTGTAGGTGAAGATTGTTTCAGGAAGTAGCTGCGAACTTGATCGCTGAGGTCACAAAGTTAATGCCTTAAAAGGTTTCCCTTTTAGATCGGGCCTGATGAACCATCGCTTAGGAGCTGAAGCTGAATAGAAGAGGCGGGGTGTTCGATGCGGGCCTGGGACTCCGGGCACAAGCCTGACAGCTACACTGAACCTAAGTGCGCGCATTCTCCCGGAGCTGAGCGCACGCTACTCTTATGGCCATCCAGACCCTTTTTGGATCGGTTCCCACAGAACCTAACCTGCTTGACCGGCTCAAGGCTGGCATAGAAAAGACCCGTTCCGGACTGGTAGACCGCCTGGAAGACGTGCTCTCCGGCAGGAAGGCAATTGATGCCGAACTACTTGAGGAGCTGGAGTATACGTTAATTACAGCGGACCTGGGGGTGCGCACGGTAGATGACATCCTGGAACGGATCCGGCAACAAGTCGACCGGAAACAGACGAGCGATGCAGCGGAGATCAGGTCGCTGATCCGGGATCATCTGCTGGAAGTACTACAAGCATCCGAGACGCCCATGCGAGTCGTTACGCAACCGCCAGCTGTGGTGATGGTGGTGGGCGTAAATGGGGCCGGCAAAACAACCACCATAGGCAAGCTAGCGCACAGCTTTCTCGCTGAAGGCCGAAAAGTTCTATTGTGCGCCGCCGACACCTTTCGCGCTGCAGCGATTGAACAGCTGGAAGTGTGGGCACAGCGGGCCGGTGTCGAGCTAATCCGGCAAAAGACAGGGGCCGATCCGAGCGCAGTAGTATTCGACGCCTTGAATGCAGCCAAAGCGAGAGGCGTCGACTACATCATTATCGATACGGCCGGACGGCTTCACACGAAGGAAAACCTGATGGCGGAACTGGAAAAGATGCGGCGCACCTGTCAGCGGGTTGTTCCTGGTTCGCCCCATGAAGTTTGGCTGGTACTGGATGCAACAACCGGGCAGAATGGAGTGGAGCAAGCCAAGAAATTTACCGAGACCGCCGGGGTAACGGGCATCATTCTCACCAAACTCGATGGGACGGCGAAAGGGGGAGTAGTGATTTCAATTGCGCGCGATCTCAATCTCCCTATTCGGTTCATCGGGGTGGGAGAAAAGATTGACGATCTGCTGCCCTTTGAACCGGAGAAATTTGTCCAGTCTCTCTTTGACTGACGGACCTGGACAATGACTTCTTCTCCATTCATGGTCGAGGCGCTGAGGCTTGCAGAACAGGGCCGGGGCTTAACCAGCCCGAACCCGACTGTGGGCGCGGTGGTGGTCCGGAACAATGAGATTGTAGGCCGCGGATTACATACCTGGGCCGGCGTCGTTCATGCCGAGCCCATCGCTTTAGGGGAAGCCGGTGAGGCGGCGCGAGGCTCGACGTTGTACGTGACCTTGGAGCCGTGCTCCCATCAAGGCCGCACCGGCCCATGTGTCGACGCAATCCTTGAATCCGGGGTGACCTGTGTGATCGCAGCCATGCAAGACCCCAATCCTCAGGTGAGCGGACGGGGCTTTGAACGGCTCCGCAAAGCGGGGATTGAGGTCCAGATTGCAGCTGAATACACGCAAGAAGCCGAGCAATTGAACGAGCCGTTCATTCATTACATGAAAACGCGGCGGCCTTTGGTGACGGTGAAAGCAGCGCTGACGCTCGATGGCAAGATCGCCGCGCCGCAGGATAACGTCGGTTGGATCACGAGCGAGATTGCGCGAGCGGATGTACAGCAGGTACGTCACTACTCGGATGCAATTTTGACTGGTTTGGGAACGGTTCTGGAAGATGATTGCCTCCTCACCGATCGATCGGGACTAGCGCGAAGCCGGCCGCTGCTCCGGATTGTTCTGGACTCGCAGCTTCGCGTGCCGCTCGACTCGAAGATGATCGCCAGTGCACAGGGGGATGTGCTTGTGGTTGGCACGTCAGCCGCACCCCGCGAGCGTCGCAAGGCTCTTGAAGAGGCAGGCGTTCAGGTGCTAATCGCAGATGGAATTGGAGGCCGGACAGATCCCCAGAAGGTAATTGAATATCTTGCAGGAGAACGCTACCTGTCGCTGATGGTAGAGGCAGGGAGCAAAGTGAACTGGACAATGCTCGACGCCCAATTCGCAGACAAAGTTCTGTTCTACTATGCGCCGAAGATCTTAGGAGGTTTGAACAGCCTGCCCGTCGCGGGAGGACAGGGGCGGATGCGTCGAGCGGACGCGATGCTTCTCGACCGGGTGCACATTCATCCAGTCTCGAAGAACGAGTTCGCCGTGGAAGCGTATCTCATTAAGAACTGATGTTTACCGGGATTGTCGAGGAGCTCGGGCGCGTGCTGAAGGTGGAAGAGCGCCTCGCGGGCGCCAGAATGACAGTGGGATGTTCGGGCGTGCTTCAAGACGCAACACTAGGGGCAAGCATTTCTGTGAATGGGGCATGTTTGACAGCTGTCGAGCTCGCCGCAGAGCATTTTGTCGCTGACCTGGCCCCGGAGACGCTGCGAAGGACGAATCTGGGTGATCTTCGGCCGGAATCTCCGGTGAATCTGGAACGACCGTTGCGGGTGAACAGCCGACTGGATGGACACTTCGTTTTAGGCCACGTAGATGGAACCGCTGACGTGTTGTCGTTAAAGCCGCTTGGAGACGGCAACTGGTGGCTGGAAATTGCCATGCCCGCTGAGTTAAGCCGTTACGTCGTGAGTAAAGGCTCGATGGCGCTCGACGGCATCAGCCTGACCGTTGCTGAAGTGAAAGACATCGGTTCAGGCCAAGAGTCGATCGCTTTCACGATCATTCCGCATACTTACGAGCACACGACGCTTCGCGCTTACCGGCAAGGGTCGCGGGTGAATGTAGAGGTCGACATCCTGGCTAAACACCTGGAAAAGCTGATAGGGGCGGGATTGTCCACTCAAACGTTTAGGTCTTTAATTCCTCGCTAATCTCAGCGGCGGCTTCACGCGCTTTATCTAGGGCGCCGATCGGAAAGCTGATCGCCCCGACTTTCGGATGTCCGCCGCCACCGTAGCGCTCGCAAATCGAGGCGATGTTATGCCGCAGCGGTTCGCGGACCCAGGGATTCGATCCAACGGAGACCTTCGTTCTAAAGCTGGACGTAGATACAGAAACGGTGTAAGCAGAATCCGGAAACAGGTAGTACGGGATGAATTTGTTGTAGCCTTCAATGCCGTACTCGACGAGATCAAAGACAATAACGCCACGGTCACAGCTGCCGACGCGGCCGATTACGTCAATGTTGCGGAGGTGCGTCTCGTGAAGTTCGACATAGGTGGCCTCGATCTCCGGCTCTGCGATGATTTCCTCTAAGGACTGGTTTTGCATGAGGCGGATCGATTTCTGGACCAGCCCCGGACCTTTGCTGCCTTCGATAACCAGAGTAAGCTTCATGGCTGGAGCATGCATCTCGACCGCCGCCTGAGCGCTTTCATATAAAGCGCCATCGACGATATCAGCCCAGGTGACCAGTTCCTCAAGGTCCGGCGCTTCGAAGCCATATTGCTCTTTCACGACAGTGGAGATGAACTTGGTGCACGAACGATAGCTGGGGTTGAGAAGCTTGCGGCCAGACTTATCGAGCCGGAAATGTTCAGCATCTTCCGGGCTAAGAAACGCACTTTGGTGATGATCGAACCACCAGGTCAGATTAGGGTGCGTGGCGTATTTGAAGTCGACTATGACATTCACGTCCCCGTCAAAGAGCGAATCTTCAAAGAGCTGATCAGCCCGATGAGCAAGGCCGGTGTAATCGAAATTAGCGCCGGGATAGAATCTGCTCTGCAGAAACCGAGTGATAAATGCTGCTGACGCCGCTCCATCAAAGCAGTGGTCATGATAGAGGACACGCACCTTCATTAAAAAGAGTTGCTCTCCGAAAACCTTTTAGATTGCCTTACCGGGCGAGGAAAAGCAAGCGATGGGTGATAATTAGTTCGTAACGAGCTAAAGTCAAGCCCCGACTTTCCGCTTGCGGATTCCATTCCGCACATTGCCCCCGATGTGATTGCGCTGGGCGAGCAGACGAAGTTATTGTGAGATTTACCGACAAGAGATGCTGAAAACAAAAGAAGAACGGCAGAACGACCTAAATCCGCAGGAGACCTCTGAGTGGCTGGAGGCTTTGGACCAGGTTATCGACGAAGGTGGACCGGATCGAGCGGCTTACCTGCTGGAAAAGCTGCTTCATCGGGCTGCTGACTTTGGGGTTTCTGCTCCACAGCAGCTTAATACACCGTACCTGAACACAATACCGGCTCATGAGGAGGTGCCTTATCCGGGTGACCGTCAGCTCGAAAGGCGAATCAAGAGCCTGATTCGCTGGAACGCGGCAGCCATGGTAGTTCGCGCCAACAAATATGATCCAAATATCGGTGGACACATTTCGACTTACGCTTCGCTAGCGACCGTTAGTGAAGTTGGATTCAACCACTTCTTCCGCGGCAGCATTAATGGCGAACCAGGCGACCTGGTTTACTATCAGGGACACGCTTCTCCGGGCGTTTACTCGCGGGCATTCCTGGAGGGACGCCTTAGCGAGCAGCATCTTTTGAATTTTCGCCACGAGTTGCGAGATTCGCCGGGACTGTCTTCTTATCCGCACCCTTGGCTTATGCCGGACTTCTGGCAATTTCCGACGGTATCGATGGGATTAGGACCGATTAACTCTATCTACAATGCGCGTTTCTTGCGGTATCTGGAGAATCGGGAAATCATCGCTAAGACAGACCGAAAAGTATACGCATTCCTGGGTGATGGCGAAATGGATGAGCCGGAATCAACCGGCGCGCTCCATATTGCCTCGCGAGAGAAACTCGATAATCTGATCTTTGTCATTAACTGCAATTTGCAGCGTCTGGACGGTCCCGTACGTGGCAACAGCAGCGTCATTCAAGAATACGAGCGGGTGTTCCGGGGCAGTGGCTGGAACGTCATTAAAGTCTTGTGGGGTAGTGATTGGGACGAGTTGTTTGCCCGGGACGCGAGCGGATTGCTCCTGAAGCGCATGGAAGAGTGCGTCGACGGCGAATACCAGAACTTCAAAGCAAGGGGCGGCGCCTATGTTCGAAAGGAATTCTTTGGCAAGTATCCAGAGCTCTTGAAGCTGGTTGAAAACAAGTCGGACGAGGAGTTAGGGAGGCTGCGGCGCGGCGGCCACGACCCGCTGAAGGTCTACAACGCTTTCAAGCGGGCGAACGAGCATCGGGGACAGCCCACCGTCATTCTGATGAAGACGGTGAAGGGTTACGGGCTGGGCGAAGCGGGTGAGGGCAAGAACATCAGCCATAACCAGAAAAAGCTGAACGAAGACGAGCTGTTCTATCTGGCGGGCCGTTTCGACCTGAACCTGACCAAACAACAGATCCAATCCATTTCGTTTATCCGTCCAGCAGAAGAGAGTACAGAGATTACCTATTTGAAGCAGAAACGAGAGGCGCTCGGTGGCTATCTGCCGCGTCGCGTGGCTGCCAAGATAACTCTGAAGGCTCCTGGTCTCGACATTTTTCATGAGTCTTTGGGAGGCTCTCGCGGTCGTGAAGCGTCCACAACGAGTGCATTTGTTTCCATCTTAAAAGCTCTCCTGAAGGCGCCGGAGGTGGGCAAGTACGTCGTGCCGATCATTCCCGACGAGGCCCGCACATTCGGCATGGAATCGATGTTCCGGGAGCGGGGCATCTATGCGGCTGGAGGGCAGCTATATAAACCCGTCGACAGCGATGTCCTGATGTACTACAAGGAATCGCAAAGCGGGCAGATCTTAGAAGAAGGAATTACCGAAGCCGGTTCGATGGCCTCGTTTACAGCCGCAGGTACGGCGTACGCAAACGTAGGTGTGCCGACGATTCCGTTCTTTATTTATTATTCGATGTTCGGATTTCAGCGCGTGGGCGACCTGGCGTGGGCGTTTGCCGATTCGCGGGGGAAAGGATTCCTGATTGGAGGTACATCAGGAC
>CAXTMN010000002.1:101441-120647 GCA_964245395.1 uncultured Bryobacteraceae bacterium | reverse complement strand
GGGCAGTGTTTCGCCAGCTTCTGCCATTTCGTGTTCCACAAAGGCGAATCGTTGCCGAAAACGCAGACTTGTCTTGCGCAGCGCCTGCTCGGGATCGACTTTCAGAAAACGTGCTAGGTTGACCGCTGTAAATAGGAGATCCCCCAATTCGTGTTCAATGTGGTCTTGAATTCCTGCCACCTGAGCTTCGGCCAACTCGGCGGCTTCTTCCTGTAATTTTTCGAGGACACCGTCGATCGTAGGCCATTCAAAGCCAATCGCGGCCGCCTTGCTACTGATTTTTTCTGCCTCGATAAGTGCAGGTAAACTTCTCGGCACAGCATCGAGCGTGGATTTATGCGCGGCTATGCCCTGCTCCGCTTTCTCCTGCTTCTTGATCTCGTCCCAGCGCTGTTTCACCTCATCGGCCGTGTCCGCTGCTGCATCTCCGAAAATGTGGGGATGCCGCCGGACAAGCTTCTGATTGATCGCGTCCAGCGAATCAGCTATGTCAAACAGCTTTTGCTCTCGAGCCATCTCGGCAAAGAACACCGGTTGCAGCAGCAGATCTCCCAGTTCCTCCTGCAAGCCGTTCCAGTCTTTCGCATCGATGGCATCCATCACTTCATACGTTTCTTCCAGCAAATACGCCTTGATAGTCTCAAAGCTCTGCTTACGGTCCCAGGGACAACCGCCCGGGCCGCGGAGTCTCTCCATCAAGCGCACCAGCTCGCTAAACTTCTTTCCTGCCCGCTCAAAACGATCGTCCATCCGTGCGCTCCTCTGCTCTACTACCATCTCGCGTCGTCGGTCTGACAAAATAGGCAAGAAGAAATCGTATGGCGGACACAGCGAATTTTCCCATCCCACCGGCTAACTTCTCGTTCCTCGTAGAGTCGGTTCTGATGCAGGCACAAATGCAGCTTGGACTTCTCAATCTCGGCCAGACAGATGATTCAGATGAACCTAATCTCCCGCTGGCTCGTCATTCGATCGATCTCCTCGGTATGCTGCAGGAGAAAACCAAAGGCAACCTGAGCATCGAGGAACAACGTTTACTCGAAAACGGCCTGACAGAGCTGCGCTTTCGCTACGTTCAGGTCGCGAACGAGCTGAAGAGCAAAAATCAACCCCAAGTCCCAGTGTCCGCAGCGCGGGAAGACGACCGGCCGCTCATCATCACTCCCGACGGCGGCAAAGGTTCGAAAACCGAGTAGATGCTCGCTGCGTTCGAGCATGCCTCGATATTAGTGCTCGGCTCAGGAACCAGCCTGGGAATCCCAGTAATCGGTTGCCATTGTAAAGCCTGCACCTCCCATGATCCACGTGACACCCGGCTTCGTCCTTCGGTGCTTCTTCGCCTGGGCGACACACGCATCCTTATCGACACGTCACCGGATTTTCGCTTTCAGGCTCTGCGGCATAAAATTGAGCGGCTCGACGCCATCCTGTTCACCCACGCGCATGCCGATCATATTCTCGGCATCGACGACGTGCGACCGTTTAACTTCATGCAGCGAACCGAAATCCCCATTTACGTTTCTCCTGAATCGTGGGAGGTGATCGAGAGAACCTTCGGATACGTCTTCGATACGGCGCCGAGCGAATCAAGCCGGCCTCGCTTGACGCCACACTTGTTTGATCATGACCCCATCATCGCTGCCGGCGTCGAGTTTCAACCCATTCAGGCATCTCATGGTAAAGGGACCGTGCACGGCTTTCGCTTCGGTGATTGCGCCTATTTGACCGATCACAGTGACATTCCCCCGGAGAGCCTTGCCAAGCTAGAGGGCCTTGACGTCCTCTTCCTCGACGCTTTGCGGCATAATCCGCATCCGACCCACTCGACAGTCAACGAATCGCTGAAGATTGTTGAGCTTCTCCGGCCTAAACGAGCTTTCTTCACGCACATTTCACACGATCTGGTGCATGCAACGGTCGATGCATCCCTGCCGGACCACGTTCATATCGCCTATGACGGGCTTGAAATCCCTATCGGCGCTTGCGACCGGTCATGATCGGCGATACTGTTTTGGGGAATCCGTGTGCTCTTGCCATTGGAAACTTCGATGGCGTCCACCTGGGGCATCAGGAACTGCTCAGGCAAACCGTTCGCTACGCGCACGATCACTCGCTTATACCGGCAACCCTCACCTTCCATCCGCATCCCACGGTCGTAGTCGCTCCTGACCGCGTGCCGCTCCTGATCTGCAGTATCGAAGAGCGAGTGCGCTTGCTGAAGGCGACAGGCATCGAGCAGGTCTTCGTTCTCGACTTCAACCACGAAGTCGCGGCACTCAGCCCACGAGACTTCGTCGCCCGCTTTCTCGCCGAACGATTCTGTGTACGGGCTTCCTTCGTCGGCGATCAATTTCGATTCGGCTATCGAAAATTGGGGACGCCCGACACACTTCGAGCGCTCGCCCAGGAGTTCCACTTCGTTCCTCATTTCCTTTCGCCAGTAATCTGGCGTGGTGACATTGTTTCCAGTTCAGCCATCCGTCAGCAGCTTACCAACGGTCAAGTCAATCACGCGAATCACCTCTTAGGGAGGTTTTTTACACTGGCAGGAATCGTTGTGACCGGCCACGGAATCGGCTCGAAACAAACCGTTCCTACTCTGAATCTGAAACCGTCTGCTGACCGCATCATCCCTCGTGGGGTTTATGTAACAAAAACACTGGAGCCTGCCACAGGCCGACACTGGCGCTCTATTACCAACTGTGGAATCAGGCCTACCTTTGCAGGCAACGAACTCACCGTTGAAACCTTTCTGCTCGATCCGCTCGAGGGCTCCTCCCCCGAGAACATCGCCGTCGGCTTTTATCACTTTATCCGTCCCGAGATGCACTTCCCCGACGCTCAAACTTTGAAAGCACAGATTCTGAAAGATGCGGCGCGCGCTCAGGCGTATTGGCGTCATTTCGCAACGCTGGTGAAACCTGCTCCTTAGATATACTGAGAGCGGTCCAAAACCATCAAAGAGTCTGGAGCATTTCATGCAGCTTTCCGCAGGCAAAATCAAACACCTGAACGCGCTTTCTAACGAACACGGAATCATTGCCGCAGCCGCCATGGATCAGCGCGGTAGTCTGCGCAAGAGCATTGCCTCAGCCAAAGGCGTCCCAGAAGATCAGATCGGCGACGACATGATGGTTGAGTTCAAAGTCGCTGTTTCGAAGATACTCACTCAGCATGCCAGTGCCATTCTGCTTGATCCCGAATTTGGGCTACCCGCTGCCAGGGCGCGAGCCAGCAGCGCCGGCCTTCTGCTCGCATATGAAGAGAGCGGGTACGACAACAACAAGCCCGGACGCCTGCCCGACCTTCTTCCTCATCTCTCCGTGAAGCGAATCGTTGAGGACGGCGCCGACGCTGTAAAGATCTTGCTCTACTACACGCCCTTCGACACTCCCGATGTGAACGACATCAAGCACGCCTTTATCGAACGCATTGGCGCCGAGTGCGAAACGTACGACATTCCGTTTTTTCTTGAGTTCGTTGGCTATGACGCCAAAGGTGGTGATGAAAAAGGCCCCGAGTTTGCCAAGAACAAGCCAGAGATCGTCATGAAGGCTATGGAAGAGTTTGGCAAACCTCAGTACAAAGTTGACGTTCTGAAGGTGGAAGTGCCCATCAACGCCGAATATGTTGAAGGAAGCAGTGTTTTCAAAGGTACCGCGGTCTACTCGCGCCAGCAGGCTCTCGAGTATTTCCGTCAAGCCGCTGCGATTGCCCAGAAACCCTTTATCTATCTCAGCGCCGGTGTCACTAATGCTCAATTTGTAGAATCCCTGAACATGGCCTCAGAAGCCGGCACTGATTACTCGGGCGTGCTCTGCGGCCGGGCTACCTGGAAAGATGGAATTGCGGTGTACGCGAAAAAGGGTGTCCAGGCTCTCGAAGATTGGCTATCCGACCAGGGCGTCAAGAACATCACTGCGGTTAACTAAGCGATAAAATCCGCCAAACCCTGGCATGACAAGTACGGCGTTTCTGCGGTGGCTGCATCTCATTAATAGATGATCTTTTCTTCGATCCCGGAGGCGATTGAGGAATTTCGTCAGGGCAAAATTCTCGTTGTTGTCGATGACGAAGATCGGGAAAACGAAGGTGACCTGACGGTCGCGGCAGAGAGAATCACTCCGGAAGCCATTAACTTCATGGCAACCCATGGGCGCGGCTTGATCTGCCTTGCCCTTGACGCTGAGTCCTGCATACGCCTCGACCTTCAGCAGATGTCACCGGTTAATACAGCCCGCTTCGGTACCGCCTTCTGCGAGGCCATCGATGCTGCCGACGGGGTCACCAGCGGAATCTCCGCCTTTGATCGAGCTCACACGATTAAAGTCGCGATTGACCCCCAGAGCCGCCCCCAGGATCTGGCCCGGCCCGGGCATGTCTTTCCCTTGCGCGCCCGTCCTGGCGGCGTTCTTGTTCGTTCCGGTCAAACGGAAGCTGCCGTCGATCTTGCCCGGTTGGCCGGTCTTGCTCCAGGTGGCGTGATCTGCGAAATCATGAATGAGGACGGCACCATGGCGCGTGTGCCGCAGCTCGCCGACTTCTGCCGGCACTTCGGTTTCAAAATGATCTCTGTTGCCGATTTGATCCGGTACAGAACCCAAACCGAAAAGCTTGTTGAACGTCAAGCCTCCGGCCAGATCCGCACCCGCTTCGGAACTTTTCGGACCATAGAGTATGCCAGTCAGGTGGATGCCGAACGTCATCTCGCTCTCGTTTACGGCGATATTGCCGGCAAGCTGGAGGTGCCCGTTCGCGTCCACTCTCATTGTGGCTACGGAGACGTCTTTCATTCGCTTGACTGTGATTGCCACGCCTTGATTGAGAGCGCCCTTCAAACCATTGTGCGAGCCGGATCGGGTGTGTTGATCTACCTTCACCAGAACAGCCCTGGACTGGACTTCTCCTCTCGCAACGGCCATCGAGAGATTGTGACTCATGGTCGGGGGCAGTCAAGTTTCAAGCCATCCGAACGGAATCAGCCACTCCAGCATGACATTGGCTTAGGCGCGCAGATTCTATCCGATCTCGGTCTCTCTACCATCCACCTGCTAACAAATCATCCCCGCAAAGTGGTTGGACTGGAAGGCTTCGGGATCCAGATTACCAGGCAGATTCCTATCCCCCTCGAAAAGAACCCACTATAGCCGCAGGGGACTAGCAACTCGTCATGCCGCATGCTTTTATGCTCCCCCGTTTCTATCCTGTCCTCGACACGGCTGTTCTTGCCGGGCGAAACATCACGCCTTTATCCGCGGCAGAAGCGCTCCTCGATGCTGGCGTAAAAATTCTCCAGTATCGTCACAAAAGCGCTTGGATTGAAGCTCAGTTCGAAGAAGCAAAAACCATCGCGGAGCTTTGCAAACAAGCTGGCATACTATTCGTCGTCAACGATCGGGCGGATTTCGCGTCCCTTCTCGGAGCAGCCCTTCACCTGGGCCAGGACGATGTCCCTCCGGTCCCTGCCCGCACCATTGTCAGTAACGGAGTAATTGGCCTCTCCACTCACAACGGCTTCCAGTTGGAGCGCGGCGATACCGAACCGGTTCAATACCTTTCGCTCGGTCCCATCTTTCCTACTACCTCCAAAGCCAATCCCGACCCGGTTCTTCGCCCTTCCGGTTTACATGCTCTCCGACCGCTGACCCGAAAACCGATCTGTGCGATCGGCGGCATCACCTTGTCGAATGCATGTGAGGTCCTCAACGCCGGCGCCGATTCGGTTGCTGTCATCTCCGATTTGGTGGATCGATCCGGCAACGGCCTTCAACTTAGGCAACGCGCCGAGGAGTGGCTTAGCCTGGTTGCTGGTTAAGTATCAGACCGTTACAGATTGGTAAGCCCGGTTATGCTAGTCTATCCATAATTTATGAGTCTGCATCGCCGGAAACCGCTCGCTGCGCTGCTCGATCAAGCTTCACATAGCAACCTGAAACGGACTTTGACGGTAAACAGCCTCATCGCGCTTGGAGTCGGAGCCATTATCGGTGCAGGCCTGTTTGTTCGCACCGCGGCAGCATCGGCTGAAGCGGCCGGACCCGCAGTAACGATTTCTTTTCTTGTCGCCGCCGTTGGTTGCGCCTTTGCCGGCCTCTGTTACGCCGAATTTGCTGCCATGATTCCCATCGCAGGCAGTGCGTACACGTACGCGTACACCACCATGGGTGAGTTCGTCGCCTGGGTGATCGGATGGGCTCTGATTCTCGAATACGCGCTGGGTGCAGCGACGGTCGCGATCAGTTGGAGCGAGTACCTCAATAACCTGCTCGGCGGCCACATTCCCTATCAGTGGTGCCATTCACCTATGCAGGTCAGCGACAACGGCGTGCATGGACTGTTCAATGCTCCTGCGCTGCTTATCGTCTTCCTGCTGAGTGCTTTGCTGATAAAGGGCACGGAGGAGTCAGCAAAGGTCAACATGATTATTGTCATCGTTAAGCTGGCCATCGTGGTGGCCTTCATCTCACTTGGATGGCAATTCATCAATCACGCAAACTACTCGCCGTATCTCGTGCCGGCAACCCTTCCCGGTCACGAAGCATTCTTCAAACATGGCTGGGGCGGAGTTGTCGGCGGAGCCGGTATCGTTTTCTTCGCCTTTATAGGATTCGATGCAGTTTCCACCGCGGCCCAGGAAGCCCGAGACCCCGGGCGCGATATGCCAAAGGGCATTCTTGGATCGCTTGCACTCTGCACGTTCCTCTACATCCTCTTCGGATACGTACTTACTGGCGTATGCAATTGGCAGGAGTTCAGCACCGCATGTAAAGAAGCATCGGTTGCGTACGCCATTCAACACCACATGCCCGGTTTCGGATGGCTGGGTACTGCCGTCACAGTCGCCATTCTCGCCGGCTTCTCGTCGGTGATTCTCGTCATGTTGTTGGGCCAAAGCCGGGTCTTCTACTCGATGTCGAATGATGGCCTTCTTCCCAAATTGTTTTCTGACATCCATCCGAAGTTCCGCACGCCGTATAAAAGCAACATCGTCCTCTTCTTTTTTGTGGGAACCTTCGCCGGCTTCGTGCCCGGTTCAATTGCCGGTGATCTTACTTCTATCGGTACGCTCTTTGCATTCGTTCTGGTTTGCGTGGGTGTCTGGATCATGCGTCACTCAGAACCAGGACTTAAACGGCCCTTCCGCGCACCCTTGGTCCCTGTGGTTCCGCTTCTTGGCATGGTCATCTGCGGCGGCATGATCGTGGCGCTTGATCGCCAAACGCAAATTGCCGCATTTGTGTGGATGCTGATCGGGCTCGTCGTGTTTTTCGCCTACGGAAGAGCTCACAGTAAGCTCAACAGTATCGAGTTGACCAGCCCCGTCGGGCAGCCAACTTAATCTTTTCGCGTTTCGAAAACACCACTCCTCGGCATCCTACTGTTCGTGAGACTTCTCGAAATCACTTTATTGACTCTCTGCTCAGTGCCAGCCCCTGGCCAACTGCCGGGCGGAGGCACCTATCTGTTGCAGGACGTCCGGCTGATCGACGGCACAGGCCGTACTCCTCTCGAACACGCTTCGATTCTTATTCAAGGCGGAAGAATCGCCCAGCTATCTTCCGCTGGCGACTCGCTGAAGACACCAGCAGGTGCAACGATCCTGAAGCTCTCTGGCAAAACCGTTATGCCCGGCTTGATTAACGGTCACGGACATGTTGGCCTCGTGTCGGGGATGTCTGCGGGAGGTGCGAACTACACGGGCGTGAACATCGAACGCGAGCTGACCCAGTATGAGCGTTACGGCGTCACCACCACGATCTCCCTGGGCATGAATAAGGATCTGCTCTACAAATTCCGGTCCGATCAGGAGAAGGGTGAAGAAAGCGGGGCGACTGTTCTCAGCGCAGGACGCGGGATTGGTGTTCCCAATGGAGTCCCGGCCGTTAAGGTTGGTCCGGACCAGATCTACCGGCCCACAACTCCTGAACAGGCACGCGAGGCGGTTCGCGAAATGGCAACCCATTCGCCCAATCTGATTAAGATTTGGGTGGACGACAATCTCGGAAAGCTTCCCAGGCCAGACGCCGCCGTGGATGAAGCTGCCATCGACGAAGCGCACAAGCAAAATCTAAAAACCGCAGCTCATGTTTATTACCTCGCCGACGCCAAACATCTGATCCAGGATGGTGTCGACATTCTCGCTCACAGCATTCGAGACACGGAACTGGATGCTGACACCATCAGCCTGATCAAGGGCAAGGGCATTTATTACATCCCTACGTTACAACTGGAAGAAGCGTTCTTCGTTTACGCAGAGGCCCCATCGTTCATAGGCTCTCCGTTCTTCACCGGTGCACTTAGCCCGGCCTTAGCGAACAATCTCCAGTCCGATTCGTATAAGAGACAAGTCGAGCACGACCCAGGTACGCCGGTTCATAAGAAAGCGCTGGAAACAGCGATGCTGAATCTGAAAAAACTTCACGACGCCACAGCGTTGATTGGCTTTGGAACCGACTCCGGAGCGAACCCGTATCGGATTCCAGGGTGGGCCGAACATCGTGAACTGCAGCTTATGGTGCAGGCTGGAATTAAACCGCTCGAAGCGATCCACTGCGCAACGGAGGTAAACGCTAAGATGCTGGGAATTGCAGACAAAACTGGAACAATTCAATCAGGCAAACAAGCTGACCTGATTGTCTTGAATGCCGATCCTTCCACCGAAATCGGGAACACCGAGAAGATTGCCATGATCTTCCACGAAGGCCGTCAGATCAAGCCGGAAGTCAGGCGCTAAGCCGTCAGCTATAGCGCAGCGTCTTCGTAAATAGGCTTCGCACGACCTCAAAGCCGGGAGTTCCCACAATCTGCTGCATATAGACGCTCCACGGCTGCCCTGGCTCCTTCACCAGGACGGCAGTTGCCCGGATGCGGCCGACTAGAATGCCCCCCGTATAATCCCAATACGCAAACGAGTCAACATAGGGCGAATCCCTTTGAGTCTCAGCGGGAGGCACACGCCCAGACAGCCCTTCCTCTACACTCAAGCGCAGCCAGCCTTCCCCCTCGGCTTTCACCAGGAGCCTGCAGCCGCCGAATTCCGGAAAAAACACAAATCGGAAGGGTGGGTCGTCTTTCGGGATAAGAGCAAATGACCCAGGCGCAACGAAGTAACTGGTCAGCGGTGAGTCCTGGTATTGGTGCAGATTAGGAAGAACTTTGGCGATTGCCCGAGTTTGTAGTGGCTGAAGATCGATGTGGTTTGCGGTACGCCCCCGCAGCAAAGCCATCGCCTCCGGCGAAGTCAGCTGATCGGTGAAAAGCACTGTTCTCTCCAGAAATTGCCTTGGAGCAGTTTGAAACAGGTGATTAAGGCGGGATCCCATCGCTCCAGCTTATCTGAAGCTTAGTCCAAATCCTGAGCAAACACCGGCTCTTTACCGGCCAGCATCAGGCGCTCATCCAGAGCCGCTTTCACCAGTTCTTCTTCCATCTCGGAAAGCCCATGCGCATCCTTTTCAATGCGGGCAAGTAAGCCCTTCATTCGGCCTCGTGATAACTCTGTCGGTATCGCGAGCGAGTACGCAAACAGTGCGTCCGATCGCAACTCCTGGTGATCCAGCAGCTTCCGCAGATGCTCAAGCTCGCTTTTCAATCCAAAGTAGCCCACTCCCCAGATGGCCGCGCGGCGCGTTTCAAGATCTGCATCATTCAGGTGCTTGGCGAAGTAGTCGCGAAAGCTCGGGTGAACCGACCGCCACATTGCTTCCAGCGCCTTCGCTCGACCCTCAGGGATCGAGTACAAAGCCGTAATGGCGTCCCGAACCTCGTTCCGGTCCGTCTCCGGCGCGAGTCCCACAATGAGACCGCCTCGCTCTTCAATCCCCTGCTTGCCTTCTCGCAGAGCCGTCAGCATCGCTTCGACCACCTCTGGTTCGGCAGTAGCATTCATCAGCGCTTCCCATGCACGGGCGCGCACGTCGGGTTCGGCATCGTTCTGCGCGAGTTCTAGAAGCTGTGCCCGCTCCTCTGGACTAAGTTCCTGATTGAAAAACGTATACGCGGCTGTAGCCCGCACGGAAGGCAAAGGATGGTCCAGAAGCGCCTGACGCTCGTCCTCATCTAGCAAATCTAAAGGAAGATCGGCACTTTCCGGGTAGAGAGACCATAAATCAAAATCCTTCTCTCGGATCTCTCGCGGCCGTACGGCCGATAGCGTCTCTATAACGTCGTTCAGTTCTTTCTTGAGATCCTTTTCGCTTCCTGCCAGCTCGGCCGCTGCCTGCTCCAGAGCCGGTCTCGCATCCGGATCTCCATAGATACCCAGCAGCATCGCTCCGTCCGACATATCGTAAGGAAGCCGGTCGATAAGCAGCGTCAGAATACGGGGATCGCGAAACCCCAGATTCGCGAGAATGAACGCCACTTCGGCGCTGTCCGCTTCGTTGAGTCCTTCGTAAAGTGAGATCAACGGCTCCAGAGCGACGGACCCAAAGTGAACCAGCGCTTCGATCACCTCATCCGGCACATTCGCCGGATCTTCTTCGATGTAGCGCACCAGAAACGGAACGGCTTCAGGACTGTCCCAATGACGAAATAGTCCAATCAGCTCAGGGGCTAGATCAACAACATCATCGGACCGGTCCCGGCTTGCGAACTCGACAAGAGCAGGAATCGCCTGCTCCTTTCGTTCGGTAAGGGCCCTTAGAAACCGATGGTCAAGGCCGAGATGTCCTCGAGACGCGGCTAGCAAGACTTCCGCGGGAGTAGCCTCGTTCAATTTTTCAGGATCGAGAAACAATGGCTTACTGCTCAGCTTCGACAACGACCCGTATGGGCGTTTCGACTTCGCGGTGCAGCCTGACAGAGACTTTGTGTTCGCCGATGGTGCGGATTGGCTCGTCTAGCTGAATCTTCCTGCGCTCAATGTGGAACTTTTGCGCTTCCAACGCATCGGCAATGTCTTTCGCCGTCACTGAGCCAAAGAGCTGATCATTCTCTCCCGCACGCTGCCGAAAGGTCAGCGTTACGTTCGACAGCAATTTGGCTAAATCAACGGCATCGGCCTGCGCCTTGGCTTCCCGTCGAAGATAGGCTTCGCGTTCCTGCTCAACAATCTTTCTGTTCGATTCCGTCGCTCGGACCGCCAGGCGCTTAGGAAAAAGGTAATTGCGCGCATACCCGTCAGCTACCTTGACCACAGCGCCGCGGGCGCCAAGCGTTTCGAAATCTTCTCTTAAAATAACTTCCATGGTCGACTCTCCTTACACCCGCGAAGCGAACGGAATCAGTGCGATATTGCGGGCTTGTTTGATGGCTTCGCTCAGACGCTTTTGGTGCGGCGTGCAAACCCCGGAAATCCGCCGCGGCGTGATCTTGCCTCTCTCGGAAATGAAGCTCGACAGCATGCGCGAATCTTTGTAATTTATATCGTCAATCTTGTCCACACAAAACCGGCACACTTTCTTACGCCGGAAATATTGCTTCTTTCCGGTGGCGATGGCCTTATCGCCTCCAGTGGGACGCTGCGAAGCTGCAATGGGACGGCCGCCTCTTTGTTCTGCCATAACGTTCTTCCTCTTCTTTCCTACTCAGCCACGTCTGCCGGTACCGGTTGGGCACTCCCCGGTGCGGGCGGCGGAGGCACCGTAGATGCTGCCACCGGCGCTCCGGGCATGGGTCCGCCTGGCTCTGCCGGTTGAAGCGGAGTAGCTATCGAAGGCAACGACGGCACCACGGCTGGCTTGCGAGCAGCACGCTTTTCACGGGCTTTCTTCCGCTTCTCAATCCGCTTCAGCTTCTCGTCAATGCGGACCGTCATATACTTCAGCACCACATCGGCCACCCGTAAACGGCGCTCAACCTCTTTCACCGTACTTGGTTCCGCGCTGAACTGGATAAGAATGTACTGCCCTTCGTTATGCTTTTGGACTCGATAAGCTAGCTTCCGTACACCCCACTTTTCGGTCTTGTCTATGGTGCCCCCAGCCTGGGTAACGACACCTTTCAGCTGTTCAACTAGCGGATCCACCACTTCATCAATGGCATCCGGACGAATGATGAACAGCTCTTCGTAAATCCTCATTAACCCTCTTCTTGTAAGCCTCGGGCGCGGCGATTAAATTTCGCCATGGCCTTTACGGCGCCTTCAGCAATCACCGACTCGACCGCGTCCGCTGCATAGGACACGACTTCCTCGGCGTCTTTCTTCATTTCCCGCTCGAGTGGAGCGAGAAGGTACTCTGCCGCGTCGCGTATTGAGAAACTTGGACGAACACCCACTCGAACGCGGATGAAAGCGTCTGTCTTCAACGCGGCAATAACCGACTTGACACCGTTGTGTCCAGCCGCCGAACCGTCAGTCCTGATCCGCAAAGCGGTCCAGGGCAAATCCAGTTCGTCATGCACTACTATCAGACTCTCACTTGTCAGATTGCGTAAGCTGAGCACGGCTTCCAAACCCACACCGGACAAGTTCATGAAAGTTTGCGGCTTAACCAGGATAACGGTCCGATCCTGAATCTGCCCGGCCCCGGTCAAGGTTTGCGATTCCTTCTTTGCTATCCGGATTGAATTGCGTCGAGCAAGCTCATCTACTACCCAAAAGCCGATGTTATGAGGGGTCGACTCGTACTGCGTTCCCGGATTTCCTAGCCCGGCTATGCATAACACCGAACGATCGGCTCGGCACCCAGAAAAACCGGAATCAGGCCCGGAAGGCAGGCCTTGTTCGACCATCCGTTACTTCTTTTTAGGTGGCTCGGCGCCCTCTTCTTCTTTCTTGCCCTTCTTAATGACTTCAGGCTCCGAACCCGGCGTCGCAGCTCCAGCAGTTTCGGCGACCGCGACTTCCTCTGCCTTCAGCGAAATAACGTGAGAAATGACGGCATCCGGTGGACTAAGAAGCCGCAAAGAACCGCCCAGTGGAATATCTGATGCGCGGATACTATCACCGACATTCATATCCATGACGTTTACTGTAAACTGCTCCGGTATCTCGTCTGGTAGACACTCAATCTCAATCTCACGAGTGATGATCTCGTGAATACCGCCCTGCAGCTTCACGCCCTTTGGATCGCCTTCGGTAACTACAGGCACCTTCACTGTGATGCGCTGAGTCAGATCAATCCGCTTCATGTCGACGTGGAGCAATGAATCTTTTATGGGATCGTACTGCCAATCGACCACCATAACTGGCGTATTTTCCCGTCCGGTTACTTCGAGATTGAAAATGGTATTGTGACCGGTTTTGCTATGGAGAATGCGCGTTAGCTCTTTCGGGCTGACCGAAACAGCAGTCGCGCCTGAAGGCCCTCCATACAACACAGCGGGCATGGACCCTTGTACCCGCAGACGGCGTGCTTCGTTCTTCCCGCGTAACTCACGGGCTACCGCGCTAACGGTTATATCTTTCCTCATTCTTCACCTTTTCACCAGGACGGATGCCTTCACCTACTCATCAAGCTGCCGGACCCCAGTCTGAATTAGCTGCTTCGCTGCTTTCGCACCGGAGCCGAACAACTACATAAACAACGTACTGATGGAGCCACCCTCGTGAATCGATTGAATAGCCCGCGCCAGTAACGGCGCCACGGAAAGTGTTCGAATCTTCCCGCACTGTTCCTTTTGTTGATGATGAGGAATCGAATTCGTCACCACCAGTTCGTCAAGCGGCGAAGCTTTGATTCGCTCTATGGCCGGTCCCGAAAGCACGGCGTGAGTAGCACACGCCGTCACGGACAGCGCACCCTGTTTGAGCAATGCTTCTACTGCCTTTACCAAAGTTCCCGCTGTATCCACCAAATCATCTACAACCAAACAATGCTGGCCGCGCACATCGCCAATAATGTTCATCACCTCGGCCACGTTTGCGTCGGTTCGCCGTTTATCAATGATGGCTAACGGCACATTCAGCCGCTTAGCAAACGAACGAGCCCGCTCCACTCCACCCGCATCCGGGGAGACAATCGTCAATCCGCTGCGCTCGTATTTGGCCTCGAAGTACTCCACCATGACCGGCGCAGCAAACAAATGATCAACGGGAATATCGAAAAAACCCTGAATCTGGGCAGCATGCAAATCCAGAGCCAATACCCGGTTGGCCCCTGCTCTCT
The DNA here is from genome assembly GCA_964245395.1 of uncultured Bryobacteraceae bacterium. Classification (GTDB taxonomy): domain Bacteria; phylum Acidobacteriota; class Terriglobia; order Bryobacterales; family Bryobacteraceae; genus Bog-105. The sequence continues at coordinate 106,596 of CAXTMN010000002.1, read as the reverse complement.
CTATAAGACTGGCTACAAGCTTTGCCGAGATGGGCATCCGCGGCCGGTCTTTTCGATCCTGCCTCGCATACCCATAATAGGGTAACACTGCAGTTATCCGCTCTGCACTCGCCCGCTTGAAAGCGTCGATCAGAAGAAGCAATTCCATCAAATGATGATCAACCGGAGTGCACGTCGGCTGAACAATAAAAACATCAGCTCCCCGCACGTTCTCCTGGATTTGCAGATGTGTCTCGCCGTCTGCAAACCGCTTGATCATCGTCGATCCCAGAGGAGCCTTGAGCGCTCCGCATATTTCTTCACTTAACTCAGGATTTGCTGTACCACTAAATACTTTGAAGTCAGTGAAAAGGCTTCGAGCTGGGCTAGGGGCGGAGGACATCCTTATTGAGACCCGTCGATCAACTTCCAAAACAGCTGGCGTCTGCATTTGGGCCCAATGCGCGCCGCCACAAAGATCGATACCTCCGGCGCGAAACGAAGCGAACAGGAAACGCAGTGCCACTAGGAAAACTCAATGCTGCCGACCGGGTAGAGGCACCGTTGCCGAAAATCCCGAATATGGCAGACCCGCTGCCCGTCATCATCGCCGGAGCCGCTCCCAATCGGCGTAGCCTGCGCACCGCTATGGCAAGCTCCCGGTGCTTCTCAGAAACAGGCTGCTCAAAGTCGTTTTTCAAGGGAAGTTGGTCCAGGCTTGGACCGTTCAAAGCCCAGGCTATCTGTTGAAACTCTCTCAGGATAGGAAAGTCAGCTGGTGAAGTCAACCCGTTCGTAACATTAGACTTTGATCCGTCGGACAAGGTACGTTGCAAGCTCCGGTAGGCCTCTGTCGTGGAGACGTGAATCCCTGTGGCAACCAACAACGCCGGGTAAGGTGGGAGGTCGGGAAGCGGATAGAGCTCGGTTCCCCTTCCCAGCCCCAGGGCGGTTCCCCCTAAGAAGAAGAAGGGAACGTCGCTCCCCAGTGTTTGTCCCAGCTGAAGGAGTTCGCTGACAGACAGCGGTCTTCCCGCCAGCGCGGGCAGCGCAGCCAGAACCGAGGCGGCATTACTCGATCCGCCACCGAGCCCTGCTCCCATCGGGACTCGCTTCCGTAATACGAAACGAACCCAAGCCTTCACCTTCAGGTAGTCGAGCACCGTTTTTGCCGAACGAACTACCAGGTTGTTTTCGATCTCGACATCGCTATCCAGGTCAATTTGAGTTCGTTTCGCAATTTCGAACTCGATGGTTAGGTAGTCTCCTAAGCTGATGGTTTGAAAGATCGTCCGCAGTTCGTGGTAGCCGTCCGACCGCTTGTGCAGCACCCTTAGATCCAGGTTCAGCTTCGCGAGCGAAGGAACCGTAACACGAACCATCAGTACTGGAGAAGGGAGAAAAGGTCGTAGCCGGCAAGCTTGTCCCGCCCATGTAGAAAAGCAAGCTCAATTACAAATCCTAGCCCGGCGACTTGTCCACCGAGCATCTCCACCAGCCGGGCCACGGCGCTGGCAGTCCCACCCGTCGCTAGCACGTCATCAATGATGAGCACTCTCTGGCCGGGTTCGATAGCATCAGCGTGGATTTCCAAACTATCTGTCCCATACTCCAGGTCATATTCGACGGTTTGCACTTGAGAAGGCAGTTTCTTCGGTTTCCGAACCGGAACAAAGCCAGCCCCCAGGGCATGAGCCATAGCAGGGGCAAAAAAGTAACCACGTGCCTCGATGCCGATAACGATGTCTACCGGGGTTCCCTGGTAGTGCTCACCGAGGGCGTCGATTGTCTCGCGAAAACCCTGTTTATCCTTGAGGAGAGTCGTGATGTCGTAGAAATTGATTCCCGGTTTTGGAAAATCCTGAACTTCGCGAATCAGGCTCTTTAGGCGGCTCGCGCCGGAAACTCTGTCGATCACTGGTGAGGACACGCCGCGATTTTAGCAGGCTGGCAATCCGCTAGTTTTGGCCTTCCAGGACGCATTCCGGATCCGGAAGCGCAGCTTCTGATTCCTGCAGCTGTAAAGTCTGGGTTATCCATCGAGCGAGTTTGTTACGGAGATCTTCGGTGTCAATCGGCTTGGACAGGTAGTCATCCATGCCTGCTTCGAGACATCTGGCCCGCTCCCCTGCTAAAGCATTCGCTGTGAGCGCAATGATGGGCGTTCGCTCCCTCGAACTTTGCAGCTGCCGGATTTGCTCGGTAGCTTCGAACCCATCCATCACAGGCATCTGACAATCCATGAGAACGGCGTCAAAACGGCCTTCCATCATTCGGGCTACTGCTTCCTCGCCATTGACAGCTACGGCTACTTCGTACCCCATGTTTGTTAACACTTTGGTGATGACCTTTTGGTTTACGGGGTTGTCTTCAGCAACCAGAATCCGCTGCTGCAAGCTCAATACGGGCACCCTGCGGCTGTCACCATGCCTGCTACCGGCTGTGGTTAAGCCCGAGCCTTGTTGAAACTTGGCTGTAAACCAGAACGTGCTGCCTGTACCGGTCTCACTCAGCACTCCAATATTTCCGCCCATCATCTCCACGAGGCGCTTACAGATCGCGAGACCCAACCCCGTCCCTCCAAACTTTCGGGTCGTCGAGGCATCCGCCTGAGAGAATTGCCGGAAAAGTTTGCATTGTGCTTCGGGTGAGATGCCGATTCCCGTGTCGGTGACTGCAAAGCGAATGAGAAATCCGCAGTCATCGCTCGCAGACTCGAGGGAAACACGGAGGTGAACGCTACCGCAATCCGTGAATTTGACAGCATTAGACAGCAGATTCAACAGAATCTGACGAACCCGAACCGGATCACCCAGTAAGGCAGCGGGTACGTTGTTGCCGAGTTCGACAGTCAATCTGAGGCCTTTCTTCTCCGCTGTAAGATCCATCATGCCGGCAACTTGTCTCACAAGCGAAGGCAGGTCGAAATCTACTCGCTCCAGATCGAGCTTCCCTGCCTCGATCTTCGAGAAGTCCAGGATGTCATTAATGATGGTTAGTAGTGCGTCGCCAGACTGTCTGATCGTCTCAACGTAGTCTTTTTGTTCAAGGCTCAGCGAAGAAGTTGACAAGAGCGAGGCCATCCCAATCACTCCGTTCATAGGCGTTCGGATTTCGTGACTCATCATCGCAAGGAACTCACTCTTTGCACGGTTCGCGTTCTCCGCCTCGGCCTTCAGCCTTTCTTCCTCCACCAGTTTTCGATCAAGTTCCTCGGTGCGCAGGGTGACCAGGTATTCCAACCCACGCTGCTTGATGAGGAGGGTGCGAATGCGCCAGCGCCAAAGGAGCACGCTCAAGGAAACTGCAGCTAACAAATAGGCCAGGACTGCAGGTGTCGTGCGCCACCACGGGGGTAAGACAATGAAATCCATTTCCTGCAAGGATGATTGCTTCCCTGTTGTTTTGTCTAGAGTCTGGTATTGAAATCGGTGCGAGCCTGCCGGGATGTCTGGATAGCGCACCGTACTGCCAGAAGCGATCACCCAGTCTGGATCGAGGCCTTGCAACCGGAAGCGATATTGGACCGCGCTTTCATCCCTGTACTGTAAGGGGGCAAAGTCGAACAGGAAGGGACCAACGCCAGACTGGACCCGACCCGCTTTGTGGAGAGCGTTTCCCCCGGCGCTTGCCTCAAGCATTGGGGTCGGCAAAGCTCCACCTTTTATGGTCTTACTAGGCGAGAGAAAATGAGATACGCCAGCGCTGGTCCCGATCCATACGCCATCACCATCATCAGCAAAGAACGCTTTGGAGTCGCAATCGTTCCATAGCAATCCATCCTGATCGGTAAAGCCATGCCACAAGCGGCCATCGAACAGATTAACTCCGCGGTCCGTACCAGCCCAGATGCGACCCTGCTTGTCTCCACCAAGAAAAACCAGGTTGTTGGAGATCAGCTCAGGAGTGCGGAAAATTCTATGCTGTATCACCTTCATGCCGCTAATGGAGAAACGCACAACGCCAGGGAAGTTGCCGGCAGCCCAGATTGAGCCACTGCGGTCCGCCACGATATCGGTAAATCGGCTTCCCGCAACCTCCGTTCCCGCTAGTCGCTGACAGGATGGTCCGTCGCACGCAAAGATCCCTGTAGAAGTGGCTACCCACACTTGACCGTTCGGAGCTTCGGACAAATTCATGTAGTGGTTGTCGAGAGGGGCGCCTTCCTGGACAGAGCGAAAGGACCACTCTCCCTGACTCTTCACCCCCATGTACAGATCCGTCTCAGTGGCAAGCCAAAGTCGGCCATGACTATCGCTCAGGGTGTGATGGAGAATGGAAAACTGGAAGCTTCGGCGGATCCTCATGCTAATCGAATCAAGTTCAAGCAGTTTGCCGCCGCGGAAGCCAGCCCAGACGTCGCCGTCGCTGGTTTCGGAAAGTGTTCTGGCAACGAGAGTTTCTTTAGCTCCAACATCGACCCGCTCGAAGCCACTCCAAGCTGCGTTGCTGACCGAAAGACCTTCATCATCGGCGACCCAGAGGTGTCCCCATTTGTCCTTCAGCATCCCCCAGATCAGGTTTCCGGCAATCCCTTGGTTGGTCGTCCAGTTCTCCCATGACCCGTAACCCAGCCATTTCTGAAGTCCATGCCCCTGCAGACCTAGCCTGACGTTCCCGTCCTGGGCAGAGTAGAGTGATTGCATAGGATATTGGCCGACTCCGTTTTTCTGGTCGAAAGTCGTCCAATGCCCGTCGTCGTAGCGGGCGAGACTCAGGTCAGTTTGGCAGGTCAGAACGTGACCGGCTCGATCCTCAATTAAGTCAGTACAGGTTCCGGTCGCTTCCTGGTTGGGTAAATCGAGAGATTGAAAGTGCCTGGAACCGGCAAGTTGAACAATTACATGGCGCTTACTGCGAGCCCAAATCTGCCCGCTGCGATCCTCGAAGATGCGTGTCCACGTGTCTGCACTTACCCCTTCTTCAGGTCCCCACCTCTCGATAGCTTTGCCGGTAAACCTGCAAAGCTCTAGGTCGCAACCATAAATGAGGCTGCCATCCCGTAATGCCAGAACCGGAAGATCTTCAGGAGAATCCGTTTTTTGTTTAGCGGTACGCGCAGCAAGTAGTGAGGCGGTCCAGATCGTCCCGTTCTGTTGCGGGGAAAACGCTAATACACCCAGTGAGCTTCCGAGGTACACGCGGCCATCCGGCGCCGCTGTGATCTGTCCTCCGT
>CAXTMN010000002.1:89170-101431 GCA_964245395.1 uncultured Bryobacteraceae bacterium | reverse complement strand
CCGTTGGGCGAGCTAATCGATTTTCCTTGAAAGAGGACGGTCCTAAAACGCGATCCGTCAAAGTAAGCAGTACCATCTGTCGTTTGCACCCATATGTGGCCAAAGACATCTTGGGCCAGACCGGTGCAGATGATGCCAGGCACCCCGCGGGACGCATCGAACAGAACAAAACGAGCGCCGTCGTATCGAATGACGCCACCTTCTGTCGCGAGCCACAAGTATCCCGCCCGATCTCGCAAGATGCTATCGACATTCAGGTTGTCTAAACCTTCATTCTGACCGTAGGTCTTAAACGTGAACTGCTGAGCAGGACATACGGACGCGCACGACAGGGCGATCAGGCTGGCCAGTAAAACGGGAAGCTTCAGTTTGAGCTCCAATGCTTTTCCAGAAGGGTAGTCGGCCGCATTGGAAGTTCCTCTTCCGAAATCTTCAGCGGGCATGAGAGAGCCTGGGAGCTGGCCATACCTTCCCTTCGGCCAAAACGACTGAAAGCTTTAGCTCACATGGACGTTTACGTTCCTGGATGAGAGGAGGGAGATTCCTTGACAAATCTGTGAGTATAAGAGAGATGCCCAAGCGGTCCTTGCATGCAAAGCTCTGGAATTGGAAGGGGTTTCGAAATCGGGAAGATCAATTTTCCATTCTGCTGAGTATTGTGATCGGCATCGTTGTGGGGCTGACAGTAGTCGCGTTCATACTGCTGACTGGCCGGATCGCCGCGAGAATATATCCTCCTGGTAGCCCAGCCTGGCGTCGCGTGCTGGTACCCATAGCGGGCACACTTTCAAGCGGCTATCTGTTGTATAAGTATTTTCCCAATGCTCGCGGGAGCGGCATCCCGCAAACGAAGTTCGCGATTTTCATTCAGGACGGGTACATCTCGCTCCGCACAGTTCTAGGGAAATTCTTATGCTGTTCGATTTCGCTGGCCAGCGGTATTGCTCTCGGACGCGAGGGGCCTTCGGTCCAAATCGGCGCCGGGATTGCCTCCGTACTCGGGCGGCGGTTTGGGATGAGCAAGACGAATATCCGGGCATTGGTCCCGGTAGGTTCATCTGCCGCACTCGCAGCGGCTTTCAATACGCCGATCGCTGCAGTCCTATTCTCGCTCGAAGAAATCCTGGGGGATCTTCACGCGCCGGTACTGGCCTCGGTAGTCCTCAGTTCGGCCACTTCGTGGATTGTTCTTCACCTGATCCTTGGCGACGAGCCCCTCTTTCACGTTCCCAGCTACCAGTTGGTAAACCCGGCTGAGTTGGGAATCTACGCTGTTCTGGGAATCGTTGGCGGCCTTGGTTCGGTGGCCTTCGTCAAGTTGCTCCTCCAGCTGAGAATCTGGTTTCGACAAATGCCGAAATGGACAACCTGGATGCAGCCGGGAGTGGGCGGGCTGCTGATGGCCATACTCGGCCTGCTGGTACCCGAATCGTTGGGCGTCGGGTACGACTATGTAGACCGGGTGCTCGGCGGAGATTTCCCCCTAAAGATGGTGGTGCTGTTAGCTGTTCTGAAGATGATATCGACTCCGGTCTGTTACTCATCCGGCAACGCAGGCGGCATTTTTGGACCGTCTCTCTTTATCGGCGCCATGCTCGGTGGGGCTGTCGGCAGCGTCGCTCATCAACTATTTCCAACCACAACCGCCAACCCGGGAGCGTACGCGCTGGTCGGCATGGGCACGGCGTTTGCAGGCATTGTCAGGACTCCCCTGACGTCGGTCATCATGATTTTTGAGATGACCCGCGATTACACCATTATCGTGCCTCTGATGATCTCCAATCTGATCAGTTTTTTTATCTCGCAACGGCTGCAGCATGAGCCCATATACGAAGCTCTCGCTCTTCAGGAAGGCGTTTACCTTCCCACCGGCGAATCTCGAGACGAGCTGGCCGGTGTCCGCGTGAGCGCAGTCATGCACCCGGACGTAGACCCCATACCGGCCGAGTCGGATATGGAAGCTGTTCAGTCGCGCCTGGCAGATGAAAGCAGCCGTTCCTGGCCGGTGGGGAGCCGTGAGCAGATTCAGGGAATCGTCACCGATCATCAAATCGAAGCAGCGGAACCGAAGCCGTCTACTGTCCGCGAGCTGCTGGGCGCAAAGAAAGATTTCCCTTTCGTGCATCCTGACCACCCGCTAAGCCACGCGTTAGAACGGATGGGACAGACGGGTGTCGATGTTCTTCCCGTAGTCAGCCGGGCCGACATTCATCGAATGGTTGGAGTGATCATCCTGTCCGATGTGTTGAACACATATGGCGTGATTAGAGACAAGCTGAACCAATCTACATGAGTACACCGGCCTCCGCGACCAGCGGAATCAGAAATCGCAGCTCTACTTTAGCGGCAATGATTGCAGTTGCACTTTTGATCGCCGGGCTGACTGCTCTGGACATCACTCTAGCGAAAACGGAAGAAATCGAGTCGCAGGCTTCAGCCCAGAAAGCGTACAAGAAGGGTCGTGCGCTTCTGGCGCAACATAAAGTAGATGAAGCAGTGGAAGCTTTTCGCAAAGCGCACACTTCAGAACGTGATAACGAAACTTATCAGCTGGCATTGATCGGCTCTCTGATGGCTGCAGGAAAGATGACCGAAGCCGAACCATTAATGAACGACGTTCTCCAGGCAGCTCCAAACGATGGGCCCAGTGTTCTGTTAGCGGCTCGCCTGATGGTGAGCAAGGGCAAACCTGTTGCCGCGGCAGCGCTGTACCATCGCGCTATCTATGGCGAATGGCCGAACGATACCCGTCAACAGCAGATCGCCGCAAGGCTGGAACTGATTAACTTTTACCAGACACAAGGAAAGCAGCAGGAAATGCTTGCCGAACTCATCCCGCTCGAAGATGAGGCCGGGAACGACCAGACCCTGCGACTGCAAGTAGCGCACCTTTTCCTGGTTGCAAATGCACCCGGGCACGCACTAACGGCGTACCGGTCGCTCATTCAGAGGGATCCAAAAAACGCCTTGGCCTACCAGGGTTTGGGCGAGGTGGAACTTGAGACTGGGGATTATCATAGAGCCCATTCTGCATTCGTCATGGCTTCGGTACGAAACGCGAACCTTTCCGATCTGCCTGCTCAATTGGCGCTCACGAAATCGTTAACTGACCTTGATCCCACCGTGCGGCAACTCTCCTCGTCGGAGAAATATAGACGCAGTTTGAACATCCTGCGGATGGCTCGCGACAGCTATCAACGTTGCCTCGATTCACCGGTTGGAGTAAGCGCTAGCGAATTGCCACCCCTGCTTGAGCAAGCAGACAGTTTTCTCCACGCAGGATTGTCAGGGCAGCCGACCAACGAACTGGCCGAAAGTATTCTCGATCTGGCGCAGAGTATATGGCAGGCTCGCAAGAAAGCATGTGGCTCTTCGGCTTCCCACGCATCGGACGAGCTCCGTCTGATTATGGAGAAGCTTTCGCAGTAGCTACTTTATGGCGAGGGCGAGCAGAGCTGCTTGAGGTCTTTAAGCCAATCACACGCTGCCGCCCAAATTGACGCCGAGCTGTCGCTGAAAGAGTAGAAATCACCTTCGAAAGACGCCGGAGGGCCGCTAGAATAGGATCATCCAGAACGAGTTCGCAAAATATCCCGGCGTGGTGGTTAGGCCTGGCCGTATCGGGGGCAAGCCTACGCTTGGCGAGTCGCGTGTTCCTGCCCAGCTGGTTGCGGAGTGCCTCGACGATGGCGAAAAGCCGGAGGAAGTGGCCTACAACTACTCTCTTCCTTTGAAGGCGGTCCTTGATTTCAAAACCTATCGGGACGCCCAGCAACCAGCGCTAAAGCCTTGAAGATCCTTTTTGACCAATCGACGCCAAGGCCACTTGCGCGCCATCTCACGAAGCACGTCGTCACACTGGCCATTCAAGTTGGTCTAGATCGCGCCCCGAGGATGTCGACAAGCGGCTCTCAACGTTGGTTGATCCCTCCCTGCTAGACCGGTGGAACGCAAGTGTGCCTAGGCCTTGAACAGGAGCCTGCGCGATGTGCGGCAGGGCCGACGTGTAGGCCTGAAGTTCAATAGTCTGTTGCTCGCGGGCGATCTGGCTAGCGGCAAGCCTGGCGCAGTAGTTGGGCCCTGGGACGAAACATACGGTGGCGTTGCCAATACTCTGATAAATTGCCGGCCTCATTCGAGGCGGAGGTAGCTAAAACCTCGCTTATTACCCTGCGGGAGTTCAATACTTCTGCAAGAACGCCGTAACGCCCGGCTCCTGCTCGGCTTGTTCGGCGATGCAGACATCAATACCTTCGAGCACCTGTGTCAAGGCGCGGGGAGCACCGGTAAACTTTTCGACGCGCGGCTGGAAGAAGTTCTCCAGCTCCTGTTTTGAAGTCTGGTCACAGTAAGTCGCGCCTACCTGGGGGAGAACGGAGCCAAAGTCGAATCCACCGCCTGTCGGACGATCCTTCACGATCCGATCGTAGTGGGCCTGGAGAAATTCGAATGGCAGTTTGCGAGTTGCCGCAGAACCTTGTCCGGCGAAGAGAAGCGCAGCTCCCTCGATCATGGGGATCTGGCCGGAAAGCACGGCGTCCATGCCAGCCTGCAGCGCGGCGGGATCTCGAAAGGATTGCATGGCGCCGATGATGCGCTCCTGCACCTGACGATCGGATGTCTTTTTGTAAGCAACTACAAAGCGCTCAGACAGTGCCTTGTCGCCGTAGTAAGCCGAGGTGCTGAGCACCGAGGTCAGCAAATTGGGATCAATTGCGCGAGGATCTCCAAACCATTTCTCCGTCAGGTCGCGAGCCTGCCTGGCCAGATCTTGATCGCCGGCATAGGTGGCAACTGCACGCAGCAGACTCGGCCGCAAGAGGCGGAGGTCATCCGACTCTCCAGGCTTCGGGAGCCAGCCCAGCTCATGCGCCCGCGCTTGAAAGTTCTTCTGAAGAAAGCGCTGATAGTTGCCGGTCAGCGCGACGGGAACAAGATGGGTGCGCGGGGTAAGCGCCAGACTCAGCGCACTCTGCACAACCTGACGTTCGCCATCCGCGTGGAACGTGTCCACCAGTTGAAGGGCCGTTCCGATCGGCAGCTTTCCAGCGTTGGAGAGCGACTCCGCATTGCCCATGAAGTCGACTCGTTCCGGAGCACTCAACCGCTTTTCCACGTTCCCTTTGGTCAATTCAGGCAGGAGAGCGCCCTGGTAATCAACACGGTAATAGCCGAGGGCATTGTCGTTGGCTTGTACCCACGCGGGGCAGCCAGTGGCTTTCAACGTCCAATCCATGGTGGGCTGTCCCATCAGCGTGCATTCACTGTGCCCGCTCTCGCCCGATCCGTACCGCACGCAAACAGGGATCTGCCATTGTTGATCGGTTGTCCCTTTCGAACCGAGGGGCAGGAAGCGCTGCTGCTCCAAGTGCAAAGTGGAGACATCACCTGCGCACTTCAAGGTGACAGAGACGAGCGGGACGCCAGCCTGGTTCAAGAATGACGAGAAGGCTTGCGTTACGTTTTTCTTACTCTGGGAACTGATGGAATCAAGAAACTCCGGAGCGGTGGCATTCTTGAATGAGTATTGCTTCAAGTAGGATTGAACGCCCTTGCGAAACTCTTGCGGCCCGACCCAGCTTTCAAACATGCCGATGACTGCCGCGCCTTTTTGATAGGTGATCCCGTCGAAAGCATTGCTGATATCGTCTTTGGCCTTGATCTCCTGTCGAATCTTGCGCGCTGATATCAGGCTATCCTCCGCTTCCGCGCCCAGCTTTGATGCCACATCTTGCACCCGCGTCTTCCACTCGGGTTTCCACTCCGCAATCAGCTTCTGTTCCATCCAGGTGGCGAACGCCTCATTCAGCCAAATATCATTCCACCAGGCGGTGGTCACCAGATCGCCAAACCACTGGTGGGCTAACTCATGCGCGGCGACTGAGGCATACTCACGCTGACGGCGGACTGTGTCATTACCTGGTTTCGCCAGGATAACGGTCTGCGCATAAGTAACCATCCCGGCATTCTCCATCGCCCCAAATCCGAACGTGACAGGGATGGCCACTTGATCCGACTTATCGTAGGGAAATGGAATTCCGAAGTAGTCTTCTAGACGAGTGATGATGGTTGCAGTGACTTCCGCCGCATACTTCGCTTCTTCCGCGTGTCCCTTGGGTGTCACAATCCGCACGGGAATGTGATTTCGTCCGGCCTTTCCGGCGTCGACATAATCGAACGGCCCGACTCCGAAGGCTACAAGATAGCTCGGCAACGGTTTCGTTTGGGCAAAGGTGTAAATCTTGCGGTCGCCTTGTGATTCCTCGTGCTCGGGGGCGGTGTTACTGATCGCTGTATCGGCTGAAGGAACGTTCAACGTCAGCTGCCAGGGAACCTTATAGGAGGGCTCATCAAAGCAGGGAAAGGCACTGCGGGCGTCGGTCGATTCGAACTGAGTGAACAGGTAGCGGTTACCGTTGTCCTCCATGCGAAAGACGCCGGCGCTATTCTGGAGGCGCACAGTTCCTGTGTACCGGATTTTAATATCGCCTGATCCGGTAGCGATCTGGGAAGCAAACTGCAGGCCGATGAAGTCAGTGCCGCCTCCGACGATTTGCGCGGAAACAGTCTTCCCTGCAGTTTCGAGGGATGCATCCTGGACCTTGAGTTCGATCGCATTTAGCCATATGGTTTGCACCGGACTCTTGATAGCGATCTTGATGTCGATAGTGCCTTCGAAGGTGGTTTTGCCGGGATCAAGCGTCAACTGAGCGCGGTAACTAATGGGAGCGACAGTGTCGGGCAGACGGAGTGTTGGCGGTTGTTCTGCAGCGGGCAGAAGAGCACAGACGAAAAAGCTCAGAAGGGTTAAAAGGAAAGAACTAAGCGGAACTTCGCGCATTTACACGCTATCGTGACATATCGACGATGAAAGCAAGCTGAGGCTTTTTAGAGATCAGCCTAAGCAGCGGGCCCTAACAAGTTGAGGCGAATTTTTTTTTATTTATAGTGGTAAAATGGTGATCTACTCGTAAGAGTTCGTCGGCAGAGAAGGGGCGCTGAAGGTAATCCTGGCGCGAGTTGGTGAACTGTCGATTTACAAGGGAGTTATTCGCCAGCAGGACTGCAAGCAGATCCGGAGAGGCCGTCTGAAGACTGGCGGCTAGACCATGACCGCTCTCATTTGGATCATCAGCTGAGACAACCAGGAGTTTGATATGTTCACCCCAGCAAGCGAATAGTTCGTGCGCATCGGATGAGTTGGCCGCAATGAGAACGCGGTAGCCGAGAGACGCCAGAGTCTTAGCGATGAGTCTGCGGATCGGGTTGTCCGCTTCAACAACCAAGGCTGATGCGCTTCCCCTCCGATTGTTGCTGAGTGGATTCGACCCAAGGAGTGACGCCTGCTGATTGTGGCGATCTTCGAACACCTTCATCTTCGCCAGTAAGGTTGTTCTTTTGATCTTCAGCAGATCAGCGGCTCTCGCCTTATTGCCGCCGGTGAGCGCGAGAGCCTCGTTCAGAAGAGAGAGTTCAAAGGTTGCGACCACCTCGTCGAAATTGATTCCCTTTTTGCCGATACTCGAGTGGCTGGCAGAAGCAGCGCGTCCACAAGATAGTGAGCGAGCATCACGCCGCAGGGCAAAGTCGGCAGGCTGGAGAAGCTGACGATTGCCGCTCAACGCGAAGGCCATCTGGACGGTGTGCTCAAGCTGGCGAACATTGCCGGGCCATTCCTGCTCGCTGAGGAAGTCGACCGCCTCGGCGCTGATGGTCTTAGGCGCGGCGTTTTCGGCAGCACGGGTTTTTTCAATGAAGTGCTCGAGCAGCAGAGGAATGTCGTCCCGCCGCTCGCGCAATGCGGGTAAGCGGATGGGAACTACGTTTAAGCGATAGAAGAGATCCTCGCGAAAGCGCCGCTCCCGGACAGCATTGTCCAGGTCGACATTTGAAGCGGCGATGACGCGAACATCGACGCGAATGGTTTCCGAACTTCCAACCCGCTCGAATTCCTGTTCCTGAAGAACCCGGAGCAGCTTAGCTTGCGCTTCAATGGGCAGATCGCCGATCTCATCGAGAAAGATGGAGCTGCGGTGAGCCTGTTCAAAACGTCCCAGCCGGCTTGTATGTGCCCCGGTAAACGCACCTTTGGAGTGACCGAAGAGCTCACTTTCAACCAGGTTCGCCGGAAGTGCCGTGCAGTTCACAGCCACCATCGGCAGGGCCGACCGTTTGCTGGCGGCGTGGATCGCGCGAGCCGCCACCTCTTTGCCAGTGCCTGTTTCGCCGCTAATCAAAACGGTTGCGCGGCGAGAGGAGATCAAGTGGATCGTTTCACAAAGCTGCAACATCGCGGGACTGTTTCCAATCAGGAAGCGACGCCAGGGAAGCGACTCCCATTCGTCGTCACTCTCCGGCAAGGCTACTTTCTCAATGGCGCTCTTTATGGCGAGTTGCAGGCGGTCTCCGTTGAGATTCCCTCTAAGAACGTGGGCGGGGCCCAGCGCACTAAGATCTGCCGTTTTTAGTTCCCGGTCGTTCGGGATCCAAATAATGACGGGCAGTTTTGGACGGATTCTTACGATTTCCTCTAATTGGGCGATGGTCCGATCGATAGAGGATTCAGTGGCAAGAACGACAGCGCTGAAGTGTTCGTTTCTCAGTGACTGGACCGCAGCTTCATAACAGCTCTGGAAGACGATATCTACTGTCTGGAGAACGAGGCGCGGGTCAAAGCCGATGGACAGCGGTTCAACGCCGATCCAAAGCAGCTTAGGCTGAGCGGGAGACCGGCGTACTCCTAAAGTAGTCAGCATGATTGTTAATTAAGTAAGTGCCAAAAAACTGACATTTGCATCGAAGGCACCTTCCTCAGAGCTATTCGGAAATTTCTGTAGGCCCCAGATGCACGGAAGAAGTAGGGCTATTCGGCAAAGTAGCTTCACTGCGTTTTGTCGAACCGGGCCGGTGCGTCGTAAGCCAAGCTTCCTGAGCTCCCAGTTCGATCTCCCGTTCCATTTCGGCCGTCCACTCAGTAAGACGTTTCCTTTTGAGCTTGTTGAGCAATTGCACATCTCTTTCCGCCTGAAGAAGGCGTGCCCGCTGCTCTGCAATGGGTTGTCTTTGCCGCGCAATGCTTTCCTGGATAGTAAGGGAGCGAGCGTGTGCACCGACCGTGAAGGCTGAAAGGGATCGTAGATCGAGGGCACTAACGTCGTTTCCAGAATGCAACGAGCTGGAAGCTGATTTGCGTTCAACTTCCAAGGCGGCCAATGAGTCGCGAAGGAGCTGATCCTGAGCCAGCAAGGCCTGCAACTTCTGCTGCTCTCTTTCGAGCTGGGTATTTCGCAAGCGAATGACTGATTCGAGACGAAAGGCGAACTTCTTCACGACAGAACCACTCTTAAATGGCCGATGCGATCTGCGAGAGGCCGCTGAGTGTTTCGCCTAAGCCGCATTTCTCGCCAGCGTTCTGACGGAGAAATTTCGTGATACTCTCGCGGGCCCGGATGCTGACATCGAGTTTCGGATTCGTGCCAGCTACGTACGCGCCGAGATTGATGAGGTCCTCGGAAGACTGGTAGCAGGCAAGAGACTCGCGCACCTTTCTGGCGGACTGCATATGTTCGGCGCTGGTGATACTGGAAGCGACACGAGAGATCGATGAAAGGACATCGACGGCAGGATAGTGGCCGGTGGCTGCCAGCTGCCGGGAAAGAATGATGTGGCCGTCGAGGATGCCGCGGACGGCATCAGCGATCGGTTCATTGAAGTCGTCGCCTTCCACCAGGACGGTGAAGAATCCGGTGATCGTTCCGCGGCCAAATGCACCGGCGCGTTCGAAGATCTTTGGGAGGGTGCTGAACACTGAAGGCGGATAACCCTTCTGACTGGGCGGCTCCCCCGCTGCCAGGCCAATCTCACGTTGAGCCATGGCCAGACGAGTTACCGAATCCATTACGAGCAAAACGTTGGCGCCCTGGTCGCGAAAATATTCCGATACAGCCAAAGCAACAAAGCTGGCGCGAAGCCGAAGCGGGGCCGGACGGTCGGAGGTCGCTACGATTACGACAGAACGCTTCATGCCTTCGGGGCCAAGTTCGTGTTCGAGAAATCCACGGACTTCCCGATTACGCTCACCGATCAGGGCGATCACTGTGACGTCAGCGGAATTCTGTCGAGACATGGCTCCGAGCAGAGTGCTCTTACCGACTCCGCTGCCGCCGAAGAGTCCGATGCGCTGTCCTTCTCCACAGGGCAGAAGGCTGTCTATGACGCGAAGGCCAGTGACAAGCTGCGTGGTGATGTGCTCGCGCTGCAGTGGGCCGGGCGGAGTTGCGAACAGGTTGTAACGGGCGGCAGGCGAGATTGGAGGTCCGCCATCCATAGGCTGACCGAAGCCATCGAGGACTCGCCCAAGGAGTTCGGGGCCGACGGCAACTTGAGCATCCTCCGAGCGAGCGTAGATGGGATCGCCAGGCTCGAGACCGTCGATCTCCTCGAGCGGCATCGACAGAATGCGCCCGTTGCGAAATCCGATCACCTGGGTGCGAATGACCCGGCCGCCGCACTTGCCGCCGCAATGGATTTCGCAGAATCCGCCGATCTTGGAGGCAGGGCCCTGAGATTCGATGACAAATCCGGTAACGTCGGTGATGACACCTCGCCAACTGAGAAGGTCCTGCCGGGTCAGGTTCGAGATGTACTGCTTAAGGTCGATTGATTCAGTCGTAAGTGTCATCGTTGAGAGAGCCGGTCGGTAAAGCCGCGCTGGATCTCGGCCAATTGGGAGTCGACAGAAGCGTCGAGGTCGCCGAAACAGGTTTCGAAAATAAGATCGCCGCACTTGAGAGCGGGGTCGGGTATCACTTTTATAGCTGGTGCAGCGCCGAGACGTTCCAGAGCAGCTTTCAACGCGTCTCCGCCGGCCGGGTATACGCGTACGCAGGAGATTTCGCGGTTCTTCAGTTTTTGCAGCGAGGCGTGAACCAGCCCTTGCAGAGCTTCGGGATCAGTTGCCAGTTCACGATGAAGAATGCGGCGGGCCACAGCTAAGGAAAGATTCAGGAGTTCGCTCTCGGCATCAGCGCGCAGCTTACGTTTTACGTTTGCAAGCTCCAGAACCGTTTGCGCCAGCTTATCGGTAGCGGCTTTGACCTCCGCGGCACCCTCCGCTCGCGCCTGCTGCAGACCCTCCTGAAATGCCTTCTGCCTGATTTGTGCCCATTCGGTCTGCCGGGCACGCTCAAGTTCGGCTAGGCGCGCCCGGAGCGTGGCGACTTCGTCAGGCGAAGCAGATGGCGGAGCCGGCACGGCAAACAGAGTGGCGCTGGTGCTGGCCCCTGAATGGGGAATGACAGATTGCCAGGAGACCGGCTCAACGTCCTCCGCCGCATTTACGACCTTACAGAGCATGGCGCCTTCTGTTATCTGACCGGACGAATGGCGAATCGAATTGGGCTGTCACTATCCATGCCCTTCGAGCCAGCTGCGCACCACCTCAGCAGCCATCTCAGAATCTTTCTTGACGTTTTCTTTGGCTTGCTGACGCAACACTTCGATCTTGGAGCTCATCGGAGGCAACTGTGCGGTCACCGGCTCGGCCGACAGTTGAGCAGCAACTGCATTTCTGGCGCCACTCGCGTCCTGGTTATCCGGAAGAGCAGTTTTTACGTTTTCAGTAATGGCAGAAACGGCGTGTTCAACCTTGACCACGTTCGGCTTGCGCCGGAGGACGAAGAAGCCGCCCAGTAGAAGAAAGAGCAAACCAGCACCAGCTCCAATCAGCATCCGACTATCTTTGACGATAAGCCTCAACTGATCTTTCGGAGGGGCAACGGGCGCATTGTCAGAGAGCGAATCGGGCGAGACAGTCTGTTCGAACGGCAGGCTCTCTACAACCAGTCGATCGCCTCTTTCGGGAGTTAAGCCGACGACGCCGGTGACCAGATCGTTGATCGCCTTTATTCGTTCAGGAGTTGGCGCCACCAAAACTCTCTTCTTGTTTTTTCCCGATCCTTGCCATTGGACCTCGTGATCCAAAAGCAGCGACGCCGATATGCGCTTGATAGCACCTTGAGGAGTCTTCACGTGCTTGATGGTTTTGGATGTCTCGTAAGCCATGTTCTCGGTGCGGCGAGAAGAATTATTCGAAGAACCGACAGCACGTGGGGTGGCGCGAGGCAGATTCGAAGGCGTTCCTGGAACCCCTGGCGTCTGAGATGATCCCACCATGTCCTCCGATTTCTGGGAGGTCAGCATGACAGAGTGGGTGGGATCAAGAACCTCGTCGCTCTGCTCGCTGGTAGTGAAATCGCAGTC
>CAXTMN010000002.1:84316-89160 GCA_964245395.1 uncultured Bryobacteraceae bacterium | reverse complement strand
ACCCACACGGAACTTGCCTTCACCCAAGAGCGGGTCGAGTGTAGATTCGATTTTCGAGACCAGATCTTTCTCGATCTGGTGCTTGTAGTCGAGGGCCTCTTCGGAAGGTGCGGAATCATCGGCGAGGTGTTTGCGTGGACGGTTCAGCAGGTTTCCCTGCATATCGAGGACGGAAACCGACTCGGGTCCGAGCCCTTCCACCGCGCTGGCCACTAAATTCGTGACGGCGAGGACATTCTGTGGATTCAGATGAGCGCCGAGCTTCGTGTGAATGAGAACGCTCGCTTTGGCTGGTTCTCGCAGGTCGAGGTAAACAGAGTCCTTTGGGAAGGTCAGGTGCACGCGCGCCTGCTCTACTTCGCTGAGTGCCTTGATCGATCGCTCCAGCTCTCCTTCAAGCGCACGGCGGTAATTCACATGTTCTGTGAAGTCGGTGATGCCGAGGTTGGTGCGATCGAAAAGTTCAAAGCCGACGCGGCCTGTTTTGGGCAATCCGAGACCGGCCATCTCGAGACGAAGCTCGTCTACTCTCGATTCCGGAACCAGAACGGAAGAGCCATTATCGGCGATACGATTCTCGACTCCGCCTTCCTTTAATTTCTGCACGATTGCGGACGCGTCTTCGGGGGACATGCCGGTGAAGAGCGGTTTGAAGCTGCGGTCATGCGTGATGTGCACAAACCCGTAAAGGCCGCCGCCGACCAAAACAAGCGCGGCGAGAATCAGGATGCGCTGTTGCATCGAGAGAGCCGCGACAAGCTTTTTGAATTGGTCCATGTGCGTCCTCTATGACACCCTCAGACCTGCATGCGCATGATTTCCTGGTAGGCAGAGACCACTTTGTTGCGAACTTGCAGAAACATGTCGAATTCGAGATCGGCTTTTTGGGTCGCGAGAATGGTGGAGTGGAGTTCGCCCTCGGCGCCAGCCAGGAAATTTTGGACAGCCGCGTTTGCGTTTGTGTTTGTCGACTCCACCTGTTGCACGACCGATTTCAGTACATTCTGAAACTCACCCCCGGATGCGGGATTGACTTGCTCTAAGGAGAGAGGCTGAACCGGTTGAACCGAACTGATGGGTGAGATCGGATTCGACATGGGGCTAGCGGAAGAGATCGATCGATCTTTGGATCATGTCCTTAACCGCAGAAATGGCAGAGACATTGGCCTGGTACGCGCGTGAGGCACCCATCAGGTCGACCATGTCTTGCGCAGGATTCATATGCGGATACGCGACGTAGCCGTCCTTGTCGGCGTCAGGGTGTCCCGGCATGTAACGGCGCTCAGGATCGGTACTGTCGACAGTGATATCGTTGACCGTAACTCCCTGGCCACCCGCACCGATACCGGACTGGTTCTGGAATACCGATGAGAAAGGCGAGCTGATTTGCTGACTTTGGAAGACCACGTCACGCCGTCGATAAGGGCCACCCTCCGCCGTGCGAGTCGTGTCTGCGTTAGCGATGTTTTCGGTCAGGACCTCTGCGCGCTCACGCTGGGCCGACATACCGGAAGCACTTACGGAAATGCTCGAAAATAAGCTCATGATGTAGACGAACCTCCGTCGATTGCGGAGCGTAAGGACTTGATCTGAGAGCGTAGAAGATTGGAAGCGATGTTGAAGCGCATGGCGTTTTCGGCGAGCAGTCGCGATTCGCGATCGAGATTCACGTTGTTGCCATCGTTTCTCACTCGCAGGCCATCCACTGGGGTTGCCGTTGGGCTAATCCCGGCCATTGAATTGGCTAGCTCATGCTGGAAATCGATATCTTGCGTCTTGTATCCGGGTGTGTCGGCGTTAGCGATGTTGGAGGCGACAAGCTTCTGACGCTCGCTAACCAGCGTCATGTATTTTTCAAGTCCGCCACCGATCCCATCGAGCACGCTCATCCGTTAAGCAAGTGATTTGCCAACGGTGATCTTCTCGGAATTAGAGGCTTTCTTAGAAGCAGATAAATCCGAGCCGGAAGCTATGTGGAATTAACTATAGGAGAGGTATTTAGACTCCGCATTCGCAGCATGGAGCGCAGAGGAGATATGCGAACGAAGTACTCGGGCGAGGTGAAGCCAGTCGTTCAGTTGGCTCAAGACTTCCGCCCGCAAGGCCCAACGTTGCTCGTCGCCAAGTACCGAGGCGATTTGCTGCCGAGCAACTGCCGAAAATTCAAGAATCAGCAGATCGGCAGACGCGAAGCTCCCATCACGCAGAGCATCATTGACTCTGGAGGCAACGTCTTTAATAGCCGAGGGTAGCATTGGCACGCTGTGTCGAGAACAGGTCTGTGTAATAGGAGACCTGTGATTCAAGACTGGCAATTGTCGAATCCGCTTGCGCCATCTGCGCGGTCAGGCTCGTTTGCATCAGGGTGATACGAGTGTTGTCATCAGTGATCTTGGTACCGATACTACTTAATTCATCAGTGATCGACTGAGAAGCCTGGGTTAGAGTTCCGTTGGTCGCGTCTGTGACGCTTTGCAAGACATTGGTTGCTGCTTGCAGGAACCCACCGCTCGTTTCGGTCCCGACAAAGCTGAGAACATTCGACAGCGAGTTGGATGAGGCCTGGCTCAGGACCGAAGAGTCGAACTGAAGATGGCCCGAGGTATCAAATGTAAGGCCTAGATCAGCCATTGACTGAACGTTGCCCGAAGAACCGGTGTAGGTAGCCAGGCTCAGAAGACTCGTCTGCAGCGAAGAAACAATGCTCTGACCGGAGAGAGCGCCTCCGTTCTGACCGCGCGATTTCGCCAGTTCATCGGTGACGGCGTTGTACGCGGTTGCCAGAGAGCTGAGAGCATCCGAAAGACTTGCCGCATTTTGGGCTACTGTGACGTTTGTCGTACCCGTGGCTAGAAAATTGACCGACACGCCCGGAGAGATCATCGCGGATCGCGAGGTGGCCTGAATGGGAGTCGATGGTTGACCGTTTACTTGATAAGTGACATAGGATCCGGTAGTCAGGTTGCTCAACAGATCGGTCGTTCCATCGTTTAATTGGATGGCGTTGGGAGAATAGGCCTGGTTCTGGATTGAGATTCTGTAATCGGGCGCCGAAGAGCTTCCTACATTCACGACTGTCGCTTGCACGTCGGCAGAGCTTTGATTGATGGCCTGAGCCAGTCCATCCAGGGTTTTAGTTGCCGGAGAGATCTGATAGGTGCTTCCGTTAGCAGTCAGTGTGTAACTGGTGCTTTGATCGATGTTTTGCGAAGTTGGGTCGGTCACAGTCGTAAGGCCGGCGTTGCTCATGGTGTTAGTCAGGGAGCCGATGCTTGTTACGTCGACCGAGAAGCTTCCGGCGCTGGCCCCAGAACTGATAGTCGCCGTGGCAACTGCTGGCGTTTCAACGGTAGCCGCGTAAGAGCCCGTACCGACCGATTGATTGACGTTGTCCAGCACAGCTTGCAAGGACTGGAACTGAGTAGTGAGATTAGAGATTTCGGATTGCTGGTTGTTGAGATCGGTCTGCTCGTTCTGCAACTGCTGCACAGGTAGGGAGGCAAACTGGACAGCTCGCGTGATCGCGTTTTGAAGCTGGGCAGCATAGGTGCTGCTGCCGTTAAAACCTGCGGTGCTTGTGGGGCTTGTACTAACTGTTCCCATCGACTAAACCTCGTTATCTAAATAAAAATAGGCCAGTCTCACGTGGAGACTGACCCAAAGTGAAAGCTGCGCAGTTTATTGGAGCAGCTTGAGAATCGACTGCGGTTCAGAGTTTGCCTGAGCCATGGCAGCGATGGAAGTTTGGGACAGAACGGAAGCCTTGGTCAGGTTTGCCGCTTCGGCAGCCACGTCGGCATCGCGAATCTGGCTCTCCGCTTTAGAGAAGCTGGCGATCTGCGATTGAGCCAGGTTGATTGCGTACTGAAGCTTGTTCTCGCCGGCGCCGATTGATCCTTGCACAAATCCAAGGCTCTGGATGGCAGAATTTATCGCGGTGATAGCGGATTCAGCATTGCCAATTCCCGAGGTGACAGGAGTAACCGGCGTAAAGCTTGAACCGCTAGTTGAGGTTGCGCCAAATACCGCGCTGGCAGTAGCGGATGGTGTATCCATGCTGAAGACACTTGCGCTTTGGAATGAAATGCCCGTTCCAGCTTGATCAAGTACGGCGGTGATGCCGGTGCCTGCCAGACCCGTGTTCAAGGTTTGAATGGCATGGGAGACGCTGCTATCAGAGCTCGTGAACTTCACCGTCGACGAGGTGTTCCCAGTGTTGAAAGTGAGAGAGTTCCCGGTCGGTACGGCCCAACTGGTTGAATCGTAGTTGTTCAGGATTGTGTTCGCCGCGCTTTTCGGGGTTGTCGTTACCGTGCTCGTCAGCGCAGTTGAAATACCCGAGGTATTTCCGCCGTCTGTTACGGTAAAGGCCGAATTGCCTTTAAAAACCAGCGAGCCCGAGGTGGCGGAAAGTGCAGCCGTAATTCCGGTGCCGGCGAGTGCGGTATTAAATTGAGTCAGCACAGCGCTCATTGCAGTGCCTCCAGCTTGAGCAGCAATGGTCACCGTGATGGGTGTCGCGGCTCCAGTGGAACTGGCGGTGTTGAAGGTGAATGTTTGCGCAACGGCACCCGCGTCTGTGGTCGTGTTTAGCACGCTGGTGGCGGAGGTTAACGTATTGACCGTGTTGCTGGGGATACCGACGCTGGTCCCGGTCCCGGCCGTTGGAGCGCTCAATCTGGTTGCTCCCGCATCGTTCACTGAAAAGCTGCCTGCGCTCTGGAAAGAAATTCCGGTGCCCGCTGCATTCTGCACTGCGTAGATGCCGTATGCGGCTGTCTGCTTGTTGATCGTGCTGATCGCGTTCGCAAGGCTATCTCCGCTGCCGGTTGTCGAGGTGAGCG
>CAXTMN010000002.1:28324-84306 GCA_964245395.1 uncultured Bryobacteraceae bacterium | reverse complement strand
TCCCGAAACTCAGGTGTTCTACGTTACTTCCCGTCAGTGCAGCATAGGTGCTCTGACCGTCGGAAACATAGTTGGAAGTATTTTCGGCTGTGCCGTTTGTAACGCCGTTCGTTGTGCCGGTGACAGCATTCGTGAGGAGACTGCTGCCCGTGCTAACGTTGCCGACCTGAGAGCCTGCAGGCGGGGTCACGATCGCGTTGTCAGATACGGTAAAGGCCGTGGAGCCGGTAAACTGCAGTTGACCTTGATTGTTGACGCCAGCGGTAATACCACTCGCGCTGAGCTGGGAATTTAAGCTGCTGAGCACCTGATTCAGGGTTGATCCGCCTGTGGTTGCAGCAATAGTAGCCTGCACTGTTTGCGAGCTTCCATTGGCATCCGTGAGATTAAAGGTAAAAGTCTGACCATCGCTGGCCCTCGATCCCTTCACGAATGTTGCTCCCGCAGTATTGAGGTTCAACGTATTGCCGGTGAGGGCAATGGAAGATCCGGCTACGCTGGTTCCCGTAAGGCCCAAGCTGGTGGCGTCGACGGCATTGGTAGCGCCGCTTAAATCTACTGAAGCGCTGGCATTGGCCGCACTCGATGCGCCGCCGATGTAGACATTGAGCTTCTGGTTGAAGGAGCCTCCCGCGTTCAGGTTAATGTTCGAAGCCTGCCGCGTGATTTCGCTGATGAGCCCGGTGAATTCCTGATTTAATGTGTTTCGATTACCGGTAAAGGTGGCCGAAGCAGACTGGGTGGCCAGCGTCTTCATGCGGTCGAGAATGGTTGAGATGTTGCTGAGTCCGCCATCGACAATCTGCAACTGGCTTACGCCGTCATTCGCATTGCTAACACCCTGGGTCAGTTCGGATATGTTGTCCCGATAGCCGTTAGCGATAGCGAGACCTGCTGCGTCGTCGCCGCTTTTATTGATCCGGTAACCGGAGGTCAGAGCTTGAATGGTGTTGCTCTGGAACATCTGGTTGGTATTAAGATTGTTCTGGGCAATCACCGAATCTACGTTTGTTTGAAGTGAAATCATAAGTGATTTTCCTTTTGTTGTATTTCTCGGCTTTCGCCTAGCGCACCCACCATCGGGTCACACTGTTATGTCGCATGCGGAGTCCGAGATTCTAATGTTTCTGCTGAGAGGAATCGGATAGGCGCAGTGAAGTCCTGTTTTCCTGCTGCTCGCCGGCTCGCTTTCGGTTCTGCACGTAAGCCAGAGTCGGTTAGTATCACGATGTCGACACGACGGTTTCTTCCCCGACCTTCCTCCGTATCGTTGGAGTCGATCGAAGCGTTATCAGCAAAGCCGATCACAGCCATGCGCTGGGGATCCACATCGAAATGCTCGTTCAGCAAAAGGAGCATAGCGATGCTGCGCGCGGCAGACAACTCCCAGTTATTGTGAAAGCGCGGAGTGCTGATCGGGAGGGAGTCAGTATGACCCTCCAGTCGCAACGCGTTAGGGAGTCGGTTGAGAACGGCAGCTACCTTCTCAATGGTCGGATAGGAAGGTGGGTCGATGGTGTCTCCCCCGGATGGGAAGAATGCAGCAGCCTGCAGGCCAATCACTAATCCCCGCGATTCAAGTGAGAGATGAACGGACCCTTTGGATATCTCTCCGGCTAGTTCCTCGTTCAGTGTTTTTAAGGAATCCGCAAGAGGAACTGTCGTGGGCTCGACCGGCGGTTGTGGCTTTACTGTTTTTTCTCCGCCCGGCCCATGCATCATGGCGTTTCCTTTGCCCTTGTCATCAGCGGCGCCACCGAGGAGCAAGAAGAATTTCGGAGAGAGATTGTCGTTCTTGAGTGCTCTTTGAACGGACTCGGAGATGGCTTTCGCGTGCGATTTGTCGGTCTGCGTCGAGGCGAACATTACCACGAAGAAGGCAAATAGCAAGGTGATGAAATCGGCATAGGAAACCAGCCAGCGATCGTGGTTCTCAGCTGGCTGCAGCCGTCTGTGTCTCATCGAAACCCGCCTTGAGCTGCCGCAGCGGCACGTGTATTTACTCGCACTGAGGATGACTTTGGGAGATTCTCCTGCCTGAGGAGAAACACTTCCAATTTGCTGCGGATCAAGGTTGGATGTAAGCCTTCCGCTACACCGATGGCCCCCTCCAGCAAGAACTCCTTGATGTAAATCGACTGTTGAAGACGAATCTTCAACTTGTTGGCGATCGGCAGAAAGACAATATTGGCGAGCGCGACTCCGTAAACCGTAGCTACAAAGGCCACAGCGATGCCGTGCCCAACGGCCTCTATGTCCTCCAGATGTTTCATGACCTGAATGAGGCCTAGAACGGCACCGATAATGCCGATAGTCGGGGCGTAACCGCCGGCTGACTCGAATACTTTCGCTTCGGACTCGCCGCGCGTTTCCTCTGAGAACAGCTCGAGCTCCATGATGCTGCGAACGACTTTGAGGTCTGCTCCATCTATCGCCAGAGTCAGAGTCTTCCTCAAAAAAGGATCCGCTATCGCCTGAACGTCTCTATCGAGAGAAACCAGACCGCCTTTGCGAGCCTCACCAGCTAACACGACAATCTGTTTGAAGAGACTTTCGTGGTTCATTTCGGGGTTTATGAAAATACTGGGCAGTCTTTTAGCGGCTGCTTTCAGGATCGGCATGGGAGTCGTGATCATCACCGCGCCTACTGTCCCGCCAAGAACAATGAGGGCCGCCGTTAGCTGACCGATGTCGGTGATTTTTCCGCCCTCGAGTAGTAAGCCGCCGATGATTGCCCCGAGAGCGACCGCCAGGCCTGCAATCGTCGAAAGGTCCAGCGTGACTCCCATGAGCCGCCCGGATTTCGGTGCTGCCATCTTATAGAGTCCCGGCCGCTCCGGATTGAGAGGCTCCGGAAGTAGGAGTAGAAAGCGCCCGATCTGCGGATAAAGGGCAAACTGCAATGCCGTTTAAAATTGACTGGCGATATAGTCTGACACGTTCAATCACCTCGTCCGCCGATTGAAGAACAAGAAACTTCTGTCCGGTCGTGAGCGCAATCACTGTATCGGGCGTGACCTCGATATGTTCGATCAAGTCGGAGTTGAGTACGAGTAAGTCCCGATTCAGTCTCGTCAGATGGATCATGAATTGTTCTTCGGCACGGCAGTGCTGAACTGTAAAGCTCTAGAGAACAAGTAGCAGCATCGGAGAGAAAAGATCAGACTTTTCTGCCAGAGGCTGGCGCAGAGGCCTTTTCTCGTTAGGGAGACTTACTGGAAGGGAGCGGCTTCGGCTCTAGTTAAGCGGCGCATTTAGATCGGTCGGAGTCGAACTTTTGCGCAGATGGCGAAGAAGACTGAAACTCGCCTCCAGACGGTGAGGCGAAGGAGGTGCCGCAGGACTTAAAAGCGTTTGCAGCTGGGTAGCGGCGCTGACCAAAACTTCACGGCGTTCGAGCTCAAATTTTGAACAGTGAGCATCCAGGTTGCAGCTGCTCTGGGCGAAGTCAACAGCCGATTGAAGTCCGGTAAAATCCAAGCCTTCCCAAGCTTGCAAGATGCGCTCTGCACATACAGCGGAATTCATGGTCAAGCGATTCCTCCCCTGACTCTATCGAAGACACCTGGGAATATTTCACTCGAAAATTCAAGTGGCTCGCTATCAACCTAAGTAGCTGAAAAGATTCTTCGTGGGAAGGCTCGCATGAGCGGAAATGGCGGCCTGCTGCGCAGCTTGGTCTGTCGTGAGCTGAGTAATGGCGCTTGCTGCGTCAGTATCCCGCACGGAGGTAAGCAACTGTTGGAGGTTTATGATCTGAGTCGAGGTATCGTTCGACGCAGATTGGATCCAGGTTTCCGTGTTGCCGTAAAACTGAGTAGCGCTGTTCACTGTGCTCATGGCATTCTTCAAGTCTGCGATGCCCGTGGCAATGTCGGTCGAAAAGGTTGAGCTATTGTTCTGTAGGGCTTGGCCAATCTCGTAAACGGCCTGGAAGACGTTACCAGCGGCGACGGTTCCGTCCGCGTTGCGAGCATCGAATATCTGCTGCGCTGTCATCTTTGGGACAAGAGTGCTGCCGCTAGCGTTGCTGATTGTACTGGTGACCGAGAACGCACTTGCTTTCACTACTACGCCGCCAGGACTGGTGTACGGAGGTGCAGCAGTAGCAGGCGGAACGGGGGCAGTCTGTGGCACCGGAGCTGTGGACCAGCTAGAGGTATAAGGCTGTGTAGTTGTATCATCACCTCCAAAAATGTACTTCCCGCTCACGCTCGTGTTGGCGATCGATACAAGCTGGCCGGCAAGATTTTGAACCTGCTGACCGAGATTGACCCTGGTGGTCCCGCTCGCAGAGAAAGTAGCTCCCTGCGAAGCGAGAGAATTTATTGTTTCGAGCAGATTAGAAGCTGTCTGCAAAGCCGAATCTGCCGAGCTCGCATCAGCGCTGGCCGCTTGCAGGTTCGTTTGCACTTGAGTGACCCGATCGATCTCACCCTGATATTGGAGGATCGAGACCACAGCGGAAGGATCATCTGAAGCTTGATTGACCCGCACACCGGAAGTGATCTGCTTGTCTTCATTTGTGATCCTGGTCTCAATCCGATTTAAATCGCTCAGGAAGCTGCTGTTCTGGGCGTACAATCCGCTAATCATGCTGTGTCCTTGTCACTGTTTACGGGCTGTTTTGCATCATCGTTATCAACGTGCTCGTCATGCTGTTGACAACGGTTATCAGCTGCGCTGAGGCCTGATAGTCCTGCTCGTATTCCTGGAGCTTGGCAGCTTGTTGATCGAGTGAAACACCCGAAAGCTGTGAGCGCATGCTCTGAGCCTGATTGAGAAGCTGGGTTTCGTTCGTTTGGGCATCCGAGGCAGTCGAAGCCTGGCTGCCGATATCAGCCGCGATGCTGCCGTAAAAGCCTGTGTAGCTCATGTTGTTCAGCATGTCTGCCGAGTTGGTTGGATTCGCCAGTTGGGCCAGCTGACTGGCAATTCCATTCGCTACGGCAGGCGGTCCGGGTTCTATGGCGGCCAAATTGGAAGCGGATATCCCGGAAGCTCCTGAAGTGAGAGCCAGACTGGAGGCGACGGTAGTCGCTGAACCGGCCGTGTATGTAAACATTGCCACTCCCGGAACTGCCGGCGGCCCGGAGCTGATTTGTCCGCTGGTGAGCAGTGTATTTACGCGGTCCGCGACCGTTTGAGCCAGTTGATTCAGGCTTCCCTGCTGAGTCTGATCTCCGATCAATGAAGGGATAGTCTTGTTGCGAAACTGGACCAGGCCACCCAACTGGCCGCCTTGGCCTACCTGCGCAGTCACGTCTTGTCCGGCCGAGGTAACAATGTGGGCATCGGGAGGGGCTGACGGGTTTGCCGCTCCGGCAGAACTTGGATAAGCGACCTGCAACTGCGTCTGGGAAGTCCCTATCGCCAAGGGGATTTGTCCATTCATCAACACGCTGGCTGTTCCATCGCCTTCCAGCTGAACGCTGATGGTGCTGTAATTCGACAGTTGTTCCAAGTCGTTATACAGCTGCGCCTGAAGTCCGGGATCGCTGCGGCCGCCACTACGAATCTGAACATTGATGGCGACGATCTTAGAAGTCAGCTGGTTTATTTGATCGACAGTACTGCCAAGTTGCTGGTTCGTCTGAGTCTCCAGCTGGCTTATGTTGTTTGCGGTTTGATTGAACTGCTGAATAACCTGCTGAGCGGCGGAGATCACTTGGGTCTGAGCCGTAGAGTCGGTCGGATTACTGCTCCAAGCAGAGAATGCAGAATACAAACTGCTTAAACCGGCCGGTATGCCGCTTTTTCCTGAGACATCAAAGAAGGACTGTAAAGCCGAGAGGCTGGAGGACTGCGCCTGCGCGGCGCCCAAACCCTGGTTCTGGCTCCAAACCGATTGTTCAGCAAACTGATTGCGACTGTCTTCAGTGTTGCTTGCCGAGACACCACCGTCAAGGCCGCTATTCAACTGATAAGCATTCGCAGTCAGGTTCAGTGTTTGCGTGACGTAGCCCGGAGTAGAGGCATTCATTACGTTGTTTTGAACCACGCCCATTGCCTGCTGAAATACGTCTAGCGCATGGGCTGCGGTCCCAAGAGAATTGAAAAGGGAAGTCGACATGACCCTCCTAAGCCTCTAAGCAGAGGCGACCCTGGGCACGGGCTGAGTCAGTCCTGCCATCAGAGGTGTAAAATCCCGTTGGGGATGGGGCAGCGTAAAGCGAACCGCAATAAATTGATGCTGCTGCATCCAACAAAACCTGAACTCGCGCCATGCGAGAGCGGATCTGTCCCAAAATCTTTACTGACTGCTCATCTACTACAGGAGCCTTGATCTCGGCATTTGCCGCCAATAATTCCTGACGTACCTGTTCCAGGAGCAAAGGGCTTTGACGGACGCCATTACCGGCGTGAATCAACTGTTCCGTCAGAGAAGACAGAATCTGATCCGCCCATTCGAGATGTTGATGCACTCGTTCTTGCGCCATAGGAACCGAGCCTCGCTCAGTTCTTGAAGTAGCCTTGGATCAGAGCGCGGCTGGTTTGGCCGGCATCCACTTGGTACGTGCCCGACCGAACTTGGGCGGTCAGTGCTGCGATCCTCTCCTGTCGTCCTATTGAAACCGAGTTCTTGGCAAGAGCGACCAGACTGCTTGCGTTCGAAAGATCGACCTGGTCTACAGCGGCACGATCAGCACTACTGGCAGAAGAGACGCGGGATTCCTGACCGATGTTTTGAGCTGCGCTGGAGCGAGCGTTGCTTATAGCGCCGGCCTCACTTTGATTGTCGATCCGCATGCTCATTACTGTGTCTCCTTAAATCTTTGCTCGCAATTCATATCGACATTCTTTGAGAAAAACTAGAGGGCTCGCGCCGAATTTTCTCATCGGAATGATCGAGTATCATTTCATGTACTCGCAGTGTCAGCTTAACCTCGCCCTGAGACAGGCCTAATGCCGAGGCAATCTGTCCCGCCGAATCACCCCTTCGGGATAGTCGCAGGACCTGCCCGCGCCGGTTCAGGTTGACTGAGGCCGGCTCTGCACTGCCATCAATCGTAATCGTCTTGCGGCGCTCAATCTCTTCCAGGCGCACGGTCATCGAATCGACTGCCTTACCAAGTTCAATGATCTTCTCTGCCAGAATGGTCGCGTCCGAGTCCCTTTCACAGATGAGGCGCGACTGTTTTCTCCAACATAGAAGGAGAAACAGGCAGGCAGCTGTCGACAGAACCGCGGACCCTGTTACAAGCAAACCGGTCATAGCCAGGTGTCCTCAGCTCGTTTCCGGGCAGCAGATGACCAAACGGTAGCTGCAAAATGCCTCACCATCGGATCCCTCAAAAGATGCCCTTCTCACTGGGCCACTTATGATCGATCAGACCACGCAACCGGAGCACGCCCTGCGCCCGAAGTTGTGAGATGCGGGTTATGTGCAGATTCATAATGGAGGCAATCTCGCGCAAGTTCATCTCTTCCTTGTAGTAGAGACTAAGAACTGTCCGTTCATTCTCAGGCATCTTTCTTATTCCATCTGCAATGACGCGTTCAAGCTCCGAGTGCTGAAGAATGCGTTCTGGGGAGTCGTCTTCATTGCTGGCGATAAAGCGGATTAATCCGACCTCCTCACCGCTTTCGACTACGTCAAGGCTGCCGAGAGAGACGCCCCGGAGATCTACCATCCACTGCTGATATTCGGACAAGCAGATGCCCAGTTCGGCGGCAATCTCCTCTTCACCAGGGGTACGCTTCAGGCGCTGCTCGGCGCCGGCGATGGCTTTTTGCACCTCTTTGAGGTGTTTCCTGCGATGAGAAGGAATGCCGTCCAGCCCGCGAATGCTGTCGAGGATCGCGCCGCGTATTTTGTACTCGGCATATGTCTTTAAGGACGCATTGTGGCTGGGGTCGAAATTATCAATAGCGGCTAGCAACCCGACCACGCCGGCCGAAATCAGGTCATCCAATTGAACACTTGACGGCAGCTTTCCGTAGATGCGCGAGGCGATCCAGTTCACCTGAGGCAGGTGTTCCAGGATGAGCTCTTCGCGCTCTTGCGGTGATTTGGCGGCAACAGCCTCGGCGTACATGAGATTTTGACTAAGCGGAAAGCGCGGCGGCCTGCGAACGGTAGGAGAGCCACTCGGTCAGCCGAGGCTTCGTAGCTTCGACGAAGTCTTGGGGAATGCCCTGACCATTAGCGAGAAACGAGAGCGGGAGACCAGTCTTCATGGCGTGTTCGAGGATGCCTCCAGTTGTTTCGATTTCGTCCAGATGTGTAAAGAGAAGCTTCGAGGGGCGGAATATCTCAAACCGTTCTGAAAATTTCCGGAGTACGCTCAAGCGACTATATGCGGGTAGGACCAACTGCACTTCGATCTCAGGATTTCTTTTCACAAAGCCGGCAAGCTGCTGCGCTTCTTCCATGTCGCCAGAGCCAAAACCAGGGGTGTCGATCAGCACCAGTCGCTTGGACCGGTTTTCCTCCAGCATCTGACTCAATCCGGCCATGGAATGCACGGCGTCGAATCCGATGCCGATAATGCGTGCGTAGGCTGCCAGTTGCTCGGCGCCGCCAACCCTCAGCGTGTCTGTAGAAAGAACACGCAGCGGCGTCCGCGCAGACAATCCGTACTTGACGGCTAGCTTCACCAGTGTCGTGGTCTTTCCAGCGCCAGGCGGACCGACAAGCATCACGATGCGGCGATCGGCCCCGGGTTTCCCAAGTTCGGGACTGACTGCGAAACGGCGGTCGATTTCAACCAGCAAGTTCTTTTCGATGTTCTCGGCACTCTCAGCCGCAACGTAAGACTCGAAATGGTCGCTCACGGAGCGCATCTCAGCCGCGGCAATCAGTTCTTCTGCGAGCGAGCTTGAAAAATCCGCATCGAGCAACAGCTGATGGATTGCTCGAATCTCAGGCCGCGGTGAGGCTTCTACGTGGCCAGCGAAAGTTGCGCCGGAAATCGATTGCTTAACCGTTTCAAGCTGTTTGCGGATCTCCGCCATTTCCCTGGCCAGTGCGTCCGTCCCAGGCTTTTCAGCTGGCCGTGCACTCGTTGGAACTGCCGGTGTCTTCTTTGACGCGGCTAGCTCGCCCGTGACTCCGAACACCACTTCGTACGAACCAAGATGCTTCTGTTCCGCAGCCAGCTTTCGCGAATTAAGAAGCATCGCATCGGCCCCCAGTTCCTGGCGTGCGCGCTCAATTGCTTCTCCAACCGATGCCGAAAAATAAGACTTCAACTTCATCTGCTAGATGACTCCTAAAGAAAGAATCTTGATGCCTGAGGGAACCTCGTTGTGCGAGATGAAACAAACATTGCTCAGCGAAGACTCCACCATCTGACGCAGAAAATAACGGGCACCTACACTGGTGATCACAACAACAGGAACTTCTCTGCGCTCCAACTTGCGTTCCACCCGTGTGACGATGTCGCGGGCCACTTGCGGAGACAACATGACAATGCTGTTGGCTTCGCTGTGCTGTACTGCCGATTCAACTGTCTGTTCCACACCCGGTTCCATAAAGTAAGCGGGCAATTCGCCCTTTTGACTCAGATACGGCTTTACTACCGTCCTTCGAAGCGCCTGCCGAACATATTCGGTGAGCAGAACGGGATTTTTCGTCGACGCAGCCGCTTCGCCCAGCGCTTCCAGAATGGACACTCCATCCCGGATCGAGACCCGCTCGCGCAGCAGGTTTTGCAGCACCTTCTGAATCACAGCAAGAGAGAGCAGTTTGGGGACCAAATCCTCGATGACTTTTGGATTCTCTTGCGCCACTCGATCGCAGTACGCCTTTGCATCCTGACGCGAAAACATTTCGCTCGAGAACTGGCGTATCAATTCCGAGAAGTGTGTCCCGATGATGTTGACCGGATCGACTACCGTATGACCAGACGCGCGTGCCGCATCGACTTTGTCCAGAGGCACCCAGAGTGCGGGCAAACCAAAAGCAGGCTCACGCGTTTGCTGGCCAATGAAGCTTTTGTCCGCTTTGGCGGTAGGTAGCGCAAGTTCGCTTCCGGGCAAAAGCTCGAAACGCCCTATCTCACTGCCTTTGAGCAGCACCATATATTCACGCGATTTGAGCGATAGATTGTCTGTCACGCGAACCGGCGGTAACAGGTAGCCAAGGCTGGTGACGAACTGTTTCCTGATACCGGCGATCTTTTGCAGCAGTGGAGAAGCCGCGCCACCCGCGACAAGATTCACCAGGCCCAACCCCACTTCAATCGAGATCGGTTCTACTCTCAGCAGCGTTTCGAGATTGTCCTTGACAGGCGCTGGGGCAGCGGGCGTCTGGATGTTGGCGGCGCTGTCAATTTTTTGACGTTTATTCCAGGCCACAGCGCCCAATCCACCGCCCAAGAGGAGAAAGGGCACGGTCGGCATACCGGGGAACAAGGAGAGGGCCATCAGCACGCCGCTGGATAAAAAGAGCGGCTCTACCTTGCCGAAGAGTTGCTTGCCAAACGCCTCACCAACGCTCGTCTCGGAACTGGCGCGGGTCACGATCAAACCGCCTGAGATGGAAATCATCAACGCAGGTACAACGGTCACTAGGCCGTCGCCAATGGTCAACACCGTGTAGGTCTCCAGTGCATGCCGTAGCTCCATGCCATGCTGAAGAACACCAATCAGAAATCCGGCAACGATGTTGATGCAGGTAATCAGGATGCTGGCGATCGCGTCTCGCTGCGTAAATCGCGACGCTCCATCCATAGCACCGTAGAACTCTGCTTCTGCGGTCACTTGTTTGCGCCGGCGGCGCGCTTCGGCTTCATCGATCATGCCGGCGTTCATCTCCGCGTCGATGGACATCTGTTTGCCGGGCAGCGCATCGAGAGTGAAACGAGCTGATACTTCCGAGATACGCACGGCGCCATGGTTGATGACGATGTACTGAATCGCTATCAAGACTAGAAAGATCACCGCTCCGATGACGTAGTTGCCTCCGACGACAAAGCTACCGAATGCTTCGATGACGCTGCCTGCAGCCGATGTTCCTGCGTTTCCGTTCAACAGGATTAACCGGGCTGAGCTGACATTTAAGGAGAGCCGAAAGAGGGTCAGGAGAAGCAACGTCGTGGGAAAGACGCTGAAGTCGACAGGCCGCAGAATGTGCATCGCGACCATCAGGACAATGACCGACATCATGATGTCTATGACGATCAGGAGGTCAAGTATAAACGGCGGCAGTGGCGTGATCAGTGACACCACAATTGCGAGAACTGCGATGGGTACGCCGAGTTGGCCAAAGTCGGGCCGGGGGAACTTTTTCGCTGCTGCATTTGGAGCCGGCAAGGCTTGCGTCTGAGTGGACATTTCTTAATGGCTCCTTATCGAAGACATCATGCTGGCACTTTGCGGCCCATCATGCGATAGATGTAGGCGAGGATTTCCGCAATGGCTTTGTAGAACTCCGGCGGTATCGTGTTCCCCACCTGAATGGAAGCGTAGAGTGCACGGGCCAGTGGCGGATTTTCGATGATGGGAACTTCGTGTTGCACGGCAATCTGCCGGATGCGCAGCGCCAGCCAGTTCTTTCCCTTCGCGACGCAAACGGGACAGGGCATGCTTCCCGCCTCATATCGGATAGCGACAGCGAAGTGCGTCGGGTTCACGATGATCGCCGTCGCTTTGGGTACATCCTGAATCATCTGGCGGCGCATCAGATCACGGCGTAGACGACGAATGCGCCCTTTGATTTGCGGATCGCCATCGTTACGCTTCATCTCTTCTTTGACTTCCTGCTTGCTCATCTTCAAGCCCGAAGAGTGTCTGCGGTATTGCTGGAAGAAATCAGAGCAGCCAAAGAGAAGAAAAACGGCTGCGCCTTTCCACAACAACCCGTTCAGCATTCCACTTACTTGAGTGATAGCCAAAGGAAGCGGCTGAAAGGGAAGGCGCAACAGCGACGCCGCGTGTTCGCTGAACAGAGAATCGATGGTGACGGCCATCACCGCAATCAGTAGAACCGCCTCAATCAGCGACTTCAGATTCTGAGCCGGCAACTGGGACAGGCGAGCCATCGGATTCAGATTCGACAGTTTGGGTGTCAGCCGATTCATGCTGAAGCCCATCTGAGTTATCCCCAAGTGCACGGCAACAACCAGAGCAAGGATGATCGCCCCGCCCCAAAGAACCGGTAGCAGCGTCTGCACTGCCAGGCTGCGCAGAATTCGGATCCATCCCGCCTCGCCCAACTCTCCGGCAATTCCTGCCTGAAAAACACTGATGGTCGATAGCTTCAGCTGGCCGGCCCACTTGGGAAGTGCATTCCCGACCAGAATCACCGCTGTGGCAAACACAAGCGCACCGGTCAGACCGCGGGTGCTGACAAATTTGCCTTCTTCCCGCGCCTTCTTTACTCGCTGCGGTGTGGGCTTTTCAGTGTTGCTTCCAGATGTGGCCATGACGCACTAACGGGTGAAGTTAGCCTGAATCTTGTGCAGGACTTCGGAGGAAAAGGATTGGTAGAGAGCTGGCGCAACGGCAAACACCGCTGCTAGCGCAACCAGCGAAAGAAGCATCTTCGCCGAGAACGCATGATGGCTCAATTGCAAATGGGAACTCACCCGCGCAAGAAGGGCCAGCGCCAGATCAGTTACTAACAACAGGCCGATAATGGGCGAAGCCAGCCGAAATCCCACCAGGAATACGTTCGATCCCAGCTGAACGACAGTCGCCGCCAAATCGCGCGAGAGCGTAAAGCTTCCGGGAGGGTAGGTTTCCAAACTGGAGGCGAAAGCGCTGATCACGTAGCGGTGAAGTCCGGTGGTGAAAAACAAGAGTCCGCCGGCAAGCTGCGCGCTAACCTGCAGGCCAGCGGAATCTGCTTGCGTAGTGGGGTCAACGACGGAAGCGTAGCCGTAGCCGGCCTGTAAAGCAATGAGCTGCGCTCCGAAGGTGAGCGACTCGGCAATAAAGCTGACCATCAAACCGATAGCTGTTCCGAGACCTGCCTCGGATAATATCCAGATCGTCAGAGTGCCCAAGCTGACCCCGTCAGCATTGATAGCGGGCCAGCGCGGGTAAAGAGCCATGGTGCAGGCAAGTGCCATGGCGATTCGCGCGGTACCCGGCCCGGCGTCCTGCACTGGAAGCGGCACAAAAACGAAGATGCCCGCGATTCGCGAAAGCACCAAGGCGAAGGCCAGCAGAGTCGATTCAGAGAGAGCCAGGTCAGCGTGCATACCGTGCCAGGTCGCCCAAAATCGAAACCGTATAGGCGGCCGCGCGGTGGAGCATCCAGGGCATCAGCAGAATGAAACCAGCCAGGCAGGCAGCTAAACGGGGCACAGTGCTAAAGACGGGATCCTGCAACGACGTGGCAATCTGAACGAGATTGATGATGATACTGAGCCCGAAAGAAATAATCAGCAAGGGTGCGCAAATCCAGAAAGCCGCCATCAGCGCTTCCGAGACGATGTGTATGACAAATTGAGGAGCCATCGACGTCTTTCCTACTGAAGAAAACTCTTCATCAACGAGCCAATCACCAGATTCCAGCCATCTACGAGGACAAAGAGCAGAATTTTGAAAGGCGCCGAGACCATCGCCGGAGGCAGCTGCATCATGCCGATCGAGAGCGTGACTGAAGCGACCACGATGTCGATCACCAGGAATGGCAGAAAGAGCACAGCACCAATCTGAAAACCGGCCTTCAGCTCCGAAAGAATATAGGCGGGAACCAGAATCTTTAGATTGAGATCGGACGGGTTATGCGGCAGCGGCTCCTTGGCGATTTCGACGAATAATTGAATGTCCCGTTCACGTGCGAAGCGTAGAAGAAATTTTCGCAGGGGCGCCGCGCCTTGATCCATCGCTTGCTCCGTCGTGATTTGACCCTTTTCGAGTGGTTGCCACGCCTGTGAGTAAATGTCCGAGAACACCGGTTGAACGATCAGGAGCGACAAAAACAGCGATAACCCAAGGAGCACCTGATTCGAGGGCGCCGTTTGTGTCCCCAGCGCCTGGCGAAGAAAATGGAGCACAGTGACAATGCGCAAGAAAGGCGTGACACACATGACTGCAGCCGGCAGCAGACTCAGCAGAGTAAGCCCTAGCGCAATCTGCATCGGCGTACTGAGAGTTACGCCGTGACCGCCGGCTGCGGTGGCCACTCCGATGCTGTTAAGCGCGCCCGTAGGCAACGAACCGGCGACAGCCGCCACAATCGGGCTGAAAACAAACGTCGTTAGAAGCGGCGGCATGACGGTCAACTCCCCTGCCCCTCGGTCGCGACCGACGAAGCCGGGAACGACTCAATGCCATTGCACCCGGACGGCGATACGCCGATCAGGATCACCCGATCCTGTATGCGCACCAGGTGAAGCGAGTGCTGTGCCGTCAGCGGAACACGCTCTAGCACGTGCATCTGCCTGCAAGCGGGTGCCCTTCCCGGAAGAGCGATGCTAAGGCGCGCAAAGCCCTTGTTTCGCAGAAACCACAAAGTGACGACAAGCAGCGCCAGGACCACGAACACTGCCACTGTTTGCTGCAACAAGCTTCCCATGCCCAACGCGTATGAACACCCTCGGGATAAGAGTCTTGACGGGCCACCGGAATTCTCTGTATCTCAGAGGATTTTTTCGGGCTTATACCCCTTCGGCAATAGACTGCGCGCAATTAGTGAATGAGATTCATCAGATCCTGGCTCATCTGATCCGCTGTCGTGATCACGCGCGAACTGGCCTGATAGGCCCTTTGATAGGTAATCAGCTTGGTGAACTCGGTTGCCATATCGACGTTCGATTGTTCAAGGGATGACCCTTGCACCTGTCCTCGGCCGCCGGTCGAAGGGAGACCGATCGCCGGCTCAGATGTTTGTCCGCTGGCGATGAAATTATTGTTCCCCACGTTCATCAGCGTGCCCGGATTCTGCATGGTAGCCATCGCCAGCTGACCTTTGACTTGCTCCTGGCCATTTGAAAAGCTCGCCACAATCTGGCCGCCGGTCGTTACCGCTATCGATGAGAGCTGACCGGCCTCGCTGCCGTCCACTGTCTTGCTTCCGATGCCCGAGCCCTGGGCGTACTGCGTCAAAGAGGCGACTCCGTTTGCATCTGTCAGGTTCCAGGTGATCGCGTTACTGCCCGATGCTCCCAACGTTGCATTGTCAGCTAAGGTGGTGCCCGCCGGCAGCTTAAGCGTTGCTGCGTCCGGGAACGGCGCTGTAGTCTGCATACTTCCATCAGCATTAAACGAGAGAACTCCCGGTTGCGAGAGCAGCGATAAATCGCTGGCCGGCGCCGGCGTTACATCACCTTTTGGAATCGTTACGTCGTAACTCCAGGTGTTCGCTGGGTAGGTCGAAGCGGGCGAGGTGGAAGTATTCGGTGTTCCGGACACATTCGTGAAATTCGCCGTGAGAGTGTGGTTGTTCCCCAGCGAATCAACTACGGTGATGGGCTGCGAAAAGCCGACGCTTCCCACTGCAGTTTGTGAGTCGAGATTGCCGTTCATAGAAAAGGTGGTTGTCGGTGTGGCAGGCAGCAACTCTCCCGAGGGCAGCACGATGTTTCCCGTAGCGCCGTTGCTATTAATCACACCCGCTTGGTTGGCGGTCCATCCCTGCACCTTCTCGCCGGTCTGTGTCACCAGGGTGCCTGTATTGTCGATAGCGAAATCGCCATCACGTGTAAACAGCTGTTGGCCTTGAGAGTTGTTCACCATGAAGAAGCCCGAACCCTGAATGGCAGCAGCCAGAGGAGAGTTGCTGCTCTGAATTGGACCTTGTGAAAAGATCTGTTCGTTCACCGGTGTCGCTACACCAAGACCAACCTGGAAAGCACCGTTCGCCCCCATGTTCTGGCTGATCAGCGTTTCGAAATCGACATTGCTCGCTTTGAACCCGGTCGTGTTCATATTTGCGAGATTGTTCCCCGTTGTATTGATGCCTTCTGATTGCGCCTGAAGCGAAGAGAGTGCAATTGAAAATGCGCTGGACATGCTGTGTTTCCTTTCTTAAAACCCGCGCCTACACTGTCTGAGCGGTTCCTGCCGAGCTCGTCGTAGTCTGATTGCTGCTCGCGGATGGCGCTGCGGTGGTGCCCAGGTATTTCTCACTCATCGCATCCAGATCCTGCTTCATGCCGAGATTCTGTTGAACGTCGTTGATCTGCGCCAGCTGAGTTACAAATTGCGTGCCATCCATCGGCTGAAGAGGATCCTGGTTTTTCAGCTGCGCTACCAGCAACTGAAGAAAAGAAGAGGTGCTCGCCAGACCACTGTTGGTCGCATTCGCATCGGACGAACTGCTGCCCGAGCTTGATGCCGTTCCCGCTGCATTCGTCGTGGATGAAGGGTATGTTGAAGGGTATATCGTTCCGACTGAACTCATGTTTTCTGTCTCCTGATGCTTTCTCGTTCGCTTTCGACTATCTAGTCGAACTCGTCCAGCCAACTCGGCTGCTTCTGCTTGTCCTGCCCGTTTCTTTGACTTCCCGATTGATCTCCGGGGTGGTTTGCCGATCGGTTATCGCCCGGCTTATACTGCCCGCCTCCGGATCCGTTCGCATTGGCATCCGAACTGGTGGATTGCTCCGAGCGCGGCGTCCACACCTGGGCATTCATGTGTTGCGCTTCCAAGCGCGAGGTCAACTCGGGCATTTTGTCCTGCAGTGCCTGTGTAAGATTCGCGTCCGCCGATCGTACGCTGACTTGCAACGCACCGCCCCGGTCGGTCAAGCGCACATCCACGCGCTGGTTATTCTCTCCCGTTAACTGCACATTTAGATTCGTTACAGCCTGGGTTGTGGATGCTGAGGGCGCATCGTCAATCTCTGACCCGGTCACAGCGGTCGCCTTTTCACTTGCCGGCACACCCGAACTTGTCTGATGAGCGAGAGCCTGGCTGTAAGCGTTTTGAAAGTTTTGAATTGTTCCATCCCCTGCCCCGACAGAATGCTCTGAAGCGGTCTTTGGTTCAGGCATGGCGAACGCTGAAGCAGCATTGTGACCACCGTTCTGCGTAAGTAAAGCTGCTCCTGAAATGGCCTGGATTGCGGGAGAATCGCCGGACGCTTCGTCAGTTGTGATGCGCATAGCGAACGCCAAGCTCCCCGAGGGCTTTTCAGACAGAACCGGATTTTTTCTTGTCTTACCGGCCCCGTCGAGTTCGGGAGATACGCTGGCGCCAGCACCGAGTTGCACAGCCGCGTTGATCGCGAGAGCCGGGCTGTTCTTTTCCTGGCTGTTCAATGCGACGGACAACGCAGGAACGGACAGATCATTAGCTGCAAGCGGATCGGTAGCGTCGGCCGGCAGAGTATCCGCCGTGTCGCTGGCCTTCACAGCGCGGTTAGCACTTTTCAGCTGAGTCTCGGCGGAAGAGGTCTCGCTGGGCGCGGCCTGCTGCACTGGCAGGCTGAATCCAAGGTGAGCCAGCAGCAGAGGTTTAGCATCCACAGCTTGTCCCGGTATTTGCGTTGAGTCAACGGCGTTTTTGTTCTGATCCGTGCTGCTGTCTTTTGAATCCTGCTTCTTATCTTTCGATTCGGGCTCGGTGTCCTGCTTACGAGAAGCAGAGTGCAGCGCGCTTTTGAATTCGGAAGAATCAGTCCCGCGCACTCCCGAGTTCCACGAGCCCGGCGAATCTGGCGCAACCGGAGGCGGCGTAGCAGCAGGACTCAGGAACGTAGACGAGGACACCATCACGCTGCGAGTTGATGCATGTGGATCGCCAACCCCTGCAACGTTCAGTTACAACGAATTGCAGTCCCTCAGCGCAGGAACAAGCGTCAAAATCTTGCGCAGGTCAGTGCGGAGGCGACGAAATATTGACAGAGCGGACCGGTCTTGCGCACGGCTCTGTTTCTCTTTACACCTAATATCGCCAGCATTCTGCAGCTTTCTAGTCTTTTTCAGCCCTTGGCACGAAGTTTGCATATAAGAAAGCTCAGATGGATGCATTGACAACAGCGGCAGCAAGCGGTTTGCAATCTCGCATGGATGCACTTGACATGCTGGCCAACAACATTTCCAACGCTTCGACGGGCGGCTTCAAAGCGGATCGCGAATTCTACGGCACTTATCTCGCGCCGGAACTGGCCAACGAGTCAAATCCTATCGTGGGCGAATCCCCGGTGATTCAACGCCACTGGACAGACTTCAGCCAAGGCACCTTGCTGAATACAGGTTCACCCACCGACTTGGCTCTCTCCGGAAGCGGATTTTTTTCCGTCGCTGGCCCGAACGGCACGCTGTTCACCCGTAACGGCAATTTTCATATTTCTCCCCAAGGTGTGCTGGTCAGTGCGGAAGGATACCCGGTGAAACTATCGGGTAACCCAAGCACCCTGCAAACGCAATCGCCATCGCCTATTCAGGTATCACCCGAAGGCGAGATCTCACAGGACGGCGCACCAATCGGTCAACTCCAGCTGACCGATTTCAGAGATCCTAGCCTGCTGAAGAAAGGCCCTGCAGCTTACTTCGAGGATCCCAAACAGGAGTCCGCCGGCAACCCGACTCCCGATCTCGCCGGCGCTACTCCTGCGACCAACGTACAGGTGGCGCAAGGAAAAATCGAATCATCAAATGCAGCCCCAACCGAAGCTGCCGCGAGAATGGTTACCCTGCTGCGCCACTTTGAAATGCTGCAGCACGCCATCAAACTGGGTGCGGAGATGAATCAGCACGCGGTTCAGGAAGTCGCACACGTCGGTTCGTAAAAAACAGATCACTCGGAGGAACCAATGATACGAGCACTCTATAGCGCTGCCAGCGGAATGACCGCGCAGCAATTAAACGTCGATACCATCGCCAATAATCTCGCGAACGCCAGCACGATCGGCTTCAAATCGCGCCGTGCACAATTCGAAGATCTTGTGTACCAGAGCATGGTGCAGCCAGGAGCTTCAGCCGGTGCGCAAACCGTGGTGCCAGCCGGCCTCCAGATCGGCTTAGGCACCCGTGCCGCGTCCAACGAAATTATCTTTACTCAAGGCGCATTCACCCAAACCAATAATCCCTTGGATGCCGTGATCGAAGGCAAGGGCTTTTTCCAGATTCGCCAGCCTACCGGCGAAATCGCCTATACCAGAGCCGGTTCGTTTCAACTCGACAAGAACGGCACCCTCGTTGATCCGAACGGGAATCCCGTTGAGCCGCAAATTACCGTTCCCAGCACTGCGCAATCGGTCACGATTGCACAGGACGGCACCGTCAGCTATACACTCGCAGGTCAGAACGCCTCTCAAAAGGCCGGCCAGATTCAGCTTGCGCTGTTTCAGAATCCTGCCGGACTGAACAGCATCGGCAACACCATGTTCAAACCGACTGATGCGTCAGGAGATCCCGTCATCGGAAATCCAGGGGGTAGTGAAGGTCTGGGTAGTCTGCAACAAGGCTACACCGAACAATCGAATGTCGACGTAGTCGGGGAATTTGTCAACCTTATTCAGAGCCAGCGCGCTTACGAAGCAAACTCACGCGTTGTCAAAGCTGCGGATGAAATGTATCAGCAGATTAATCAGCTTCCGCAGTAGCCGTCAAGTATGATCGCCGCCTTCGTTCTCGCAACCACTCTTCCGGCGATGGCTTGCCATCCCGTTCAGAGCGACAAGATCCATGGACGTGATCTTTCAGCCTGGATTCCCGGATTCGAGGCGCTCTCGCCCGATGAAGAGTTCGGCTATGCTCCAAACCCGGGACAGCAGCGGACGTTTCGTCTGGGTGAAGTGCGGCGGATTGCGATTGCGCACCACATCGATGTAATGCCGGATCAAGGCGTTTGCTTCACCTGGCCGACCGAAGTGCCCAGCCGCGACAGTATTGTCTCTGCCATGGAGAAGTCGCTCGCAAATTCTAAAGCCACTGTCGAACTCACTCAGCAAAGCCTCCATCCTGCACCTCCGGGTGAAGTGGTCTTTCCCATTAACGGGTTGTCTGGGGTATCTGCAGAACCTGTTGTCTGGCACGGCTATGTCCAATATGGGAATAACAAACGCTTTTCCATCTGGGCGCGTGCCCGAATTAGAGTCAGCGAGACGCGGGTAAAAACCATTGACAATCTCACTCCGGGTCAGCCTATTGCCGCCGACCAGGTCCGTACTGAATTCTATGAGGGACCTATGACCCGCGACGCGGCGCCGTCAGAAATCAGCTCGGTAATCGGCATGGTTCCCCGCAACAACATTCCGGAAAATACCTTTCTGACAAATGGCCTGCTCACGACCCCACAAGATGTGGAGCGCGGAGATCAGGTTCAGGTCATCGTGCAAACCGCAGGCGCTCGCATCGAGGCACAAGGCATTGC
This sequence comes from uncultured Bryobacteraceae bacterium, assembly GCA_964245395.1. Taxonomy (GTDB): domain Bacteria; phylum Acidobacteriota; class Terriglobia; order Bryobacterales; family Bryobacteraceae; genus Bog-105. Next base: position 64,088 of record CAXTMN010000002.1, on the reverse strand, counting down.
TGAAAGCGGCGGCAAAAGGGGATCCGTGATCATTGTGCGGAATGCCAAGAGCGGTAGAACTTTTCGAGCTCGCATCTCGGATAAAGGACAGGTGCTCGTATTGCCATCCACTTCTGTCGGGTTGGTTGCGGAGGAAAAGGGACTGTGAATCGACTCTACAAACTAATCTGCGGCATCGCCCTAGCGGGAACATTGCTTCTGGGGCAGAAGGCTTCGAAGAAGGAGAAGCCTCCTGTGAAATCGGCGCTCGATCAATACGTCGAAGGTGCGCACCGGACGGCTGCTGCAAGTGTTCTGGAAAATCCCGGATCTCTCTACTCCGGGCCGGCCATCCTTGGCGATTTAGCTATTGATGTTCGGGCACGCTCGATAGACGACATTCTCACCATTGTCGTGAACGAGAGCGCTTCTGCCGTTACCACCGGAGCTACCAAGACAGCGCGCACGTCTAGCGCAAACGCATCCATTTCTTCCGCTGCCGGCAAACTCTCCGCCGCTGGCGCCTTTACCAACCTTCTGAATGCAAATGGGACCAGTTCGCTTGATGGTTCGGGGACTACGTCCCGGACCACCACATTGACAGCCACGATTACCGCCCGGGTCACAGACGTTCTGCCCAATGGGTACCTGGTCATCGAAGGGACCAAGACAGTCTTGGTCAACTCCGAAAATCAGGTTGTTACCGTCCGTGGCGTCGTTCGTCCCGCCGATTTATCGAATGCGAACACCGTTCAGTCCGGAAGCGTCGGACAAATGGAACTGAAGATCAATGGGCGCGGAGTCGTCAACGATTCCATTCACCGCCCGAACATCCTCTACAGAATTCTTCTTGGGATCCTGCCTTTTTAAAGCTTCTTACAATGCGCTTTTTTACCGTTGTTCTCGCTTTCCTGTCTTGCGTTGCGAACGCGCAAGACACAGCCACTGTCATCAAACCATTTGGGCCAGGTCAGACCGGCAATCAAACGAAAGGCTCCGTCACTCCGGGTTCAGGTACTCCGGTTCCGGCTAATGCAGCAAATCCTCAACCGCTGACGCGGCCGTTACCTCCAACTTCTAGCGATGCGCCGCATCTGACCGCACTCCCGTCCGATGCTCTCGATAAACCGGCAAGCTCTGGAGTTCGTTTGAAAGACCTGGTCAGCATTGAAGGCGTTCGCACCAACCAACTGATCGGATACGGGCTGGTAGTCGGTCTTAATGGCACTGGAGATCGCCAGCAAACGCTTTTCTCCGTCCAGAGCTTGACCAACCTGCTCCAGCGTATGGGTGTCTCCGTATCGCCCACCACTATCACTGTGAAAAACACAGCGGCCGTTCTGGTTACCGCTACACTCCCGCCCTTCGCCCAACCCGGCACGACCATCGATGCCACCGTCTCCGCGATCGGAGACGCCAATAACTTGCAAGGAGGCATTCTGGTGCTCACCACATTGCGGGCCATCAACGGCCAGGTGTATGCATCTGCGCAAGGTCCGGTTGTGACGGGAGGCTTTGCAGTCGGACGAACACAGAACTCCGCGACCGTCAACCATCCCACCGTCGGTCGAATACCCAACGGCATCTCCGTTGAGCGGCCTGCGCCCTCTCAGGCGATTGGGAACGTAATTCACCTTCAGTTAAGAGAAGCCGATTTCACAACCGCAGCGAGAGTCGCTGCAGCCGTCAACCGCCGCTTTGGAAGTCGCGATCCTGTTGCTCACGCAGACAATTCAGCCCTGGTATCCGTCAATCTGCCAGCTCAATACTCAACGCACCCCACCGAATTTATATCTGAACTGGAACGCCTCTCGGCTGAGCCCGATCGCATTGCCCGCGTTGTTGTCAACGAGCGCACTGGCACCGTCGTGCTTGGCAAAGACGTTCGGATAGCGCCCGTCGCCGTCATGCATGGCAATCTCACCGTGGAGATTCAAACAGTCTTTACAGCTACCCAGCCTGGTGAATACTCTTCGGCACAGCCGGAGGTTGTTCCCCAAACCACAGTGGCCGCGAAGGATGAAAAGGCGCGCAATCTCGTGCTGAAGAACGGCGCCACTGTGGAGGAATTAGTGAAGGCTCTTGCCTCAATTGGATCCACCACCCGCGATGTCATCGCCATACTAGAGAATCTTCGCGCAGCGGGTGCACTGGACGCTGAACTCGACATTATTTAAAGAACCCATGCAAGTTACAGGCAACACTCTTTCAATAACCAACGCGGAAGGTGGACAGCTCGACAAGGGTAAACGTATCCATGATGCGGCTCAGCAGTTTGAGTCCCTCATGATCGGCGAAATGCTGAAGTCCGTCCGCGAAAACAGCTCTTCTGGTTGGATGGGCAGCGGCGGCAGCACTGGGGATGACTCCGCAATGGGTATGGCCGAAGCGCAATTTGCTAATGCCCTCACCTCTGGCGGGGGGCTCGGCCTTACCAAAATGATCGACCGCTCGCGCAACGTTCAGGCTGCTTCGCAGAACGAAAAAGCGTCCCCCAGGGCGCTTCCAGCCATCTCTCCGAAATAACCTCCGTACGGGAGAAGTTCTGCAGGGGCTACTTCCGGGCAATCCGGACTTGCACAGCCGGCACTTGCCATCGCTGATCCTTCGCCGCGCGCCCTCTCCTGCTCGACTACTTGCCATGCTTCGAGTAAGTCGGTAAGAAGACGCTCGACTTCCTGGGCCGCTGCACGATCTCTCTTGCCATGAGCTTCCAGCAACCGGCACTGCATGTAACTGTAGAGTCTCTTCAGATTGGCCGCGATTTCGCCACCCTTCTCATGATCAAGAGAAACCAGCAATTCAGTAAGGATAGTCACGGCTTTTGTCACAGCCTTCGAGCGGGCCCAAATGTCGCCATTCTCAAAGCACTGCTCGATCTGCTGGCATGAGCCGATCGCGCCTTCATACAACATGGTCACCAGGCGAACTGGGTTACTGCCAACCACACTGCCTTCGGTATATGCCTGATAAAGATCGCTTTGAACCATGTGTCGTCCTTGCCTCGCAATACATATCGGAGCAAACGGGCACAGTTAGAGACTCAGGGCGCAGGAACCTCGCCGCAAGATTCAGTCTTCAATACCATCAATCACCGTACAATCAGCGCCTCTTCCATTCGATATGTAAGTTGAACCAGGATCTAGAGTCAAAACATGTTTTCAATTATTGGAATCGTACTTGTGATTGGCGCGGTAGTCGGCGGCTATCTGATGGAGCATGGCAATCTGGCAGTTCTCATTCAACCTGCAGAACTCATCATCATCGGAGGGGCTGCCATTGGAACCCTGCTGATCGCAAATCCGCTCTCGGTAGCGATGAAAATCGTGAAGGGTATTTTAGGAGTGCTCTCTTCTGGCAAGTACAACAAGACGAAGTACTTGAACACGCTGAAGATGCTGAACGATATCTTCGCCCAGGCACGAAAGGGTGGGATGGTCAGCCTTGAAACTCACATTGAAGAACCGCATAACAGCGATGTCTTCAAAAAACACGAATTCTTCCTCAAGGACCATCACGCACTCGATTTTGTATGCGACACCATGCGTACTGCGCTTAGCGGCACTGTCTCTCACTTCGATCTGGACCAGCTAATTGAAACCGATCTCGATGTTCATCACAAGGAGGCTCATAAGCCAATTAGCGCTCTGACCACAGTCGCAGACGCGCTGCCGGGGTTGGGGATCGTTGCGGCAGTTCTCGGGGTCGTAATTACGATGGGCTCTCTCGGTGGACCGCCGGCAGAGATCGGCCACAAAGTCGCGGCTGCTCTCGTCGGCACCTTTCTGGGAATTCTTCTCTGCTACGGATTTCTCTCGCCACTAGCCGTCAACATGACTAACTCGAGCGAGGCTGAAGGGCAGTATTATCACTGTCTGCGAGTCGGTATGATTGCCTTCGTCCGCGGCGCCGCTCCGATTCTTGCCGTCGAGTTCTCCCGCCGCTCCGTCCCGGCCGAAGTAAGGCCGAGTTTCAAAGAAATGGAAGAGGCCTGTCGTGGCGAGAAGGCAGGAGGAGCTTAACGGATGGCCGCGCAGCAGCCAATCATCATCATCAAAAAGAAGGGCAGCCATGGAGGCCACCATGGCGGAGCGTGGAAGGTAGCCTATGCTGACTTTGTGACTGCCATGATGGCGCTCTTCATCGTCCTCTGGCTGATGCATGCCAGCCCCGAGATACAAAAGGCCGTCGGCGGATATTTCCAAGATCCAAAAGGATCAGGAAAGCAAACAGGCACTGCGCTCGGCGGGTCCGGCGAAGGCGTCACTGTTACCCGAACCGATATGAAGGATTTGAAAGCAAAGTTGGAGCAAGCCATTCAAAAGAGTCCCGAATTTCAGAAGCTCCGGGAAAATGTTCAAATGACCGTTACCGGGGAAGGCCTCCGCATCGAGTTGCTCGAAACAGAGAAGGGCATCTTTTTCGATTCAGGGCAACCTCTTCCAACCAGCACGGGAAAGGATCTGCTTATCAAGCTGGCAACTGAGCTGGCGAAAATGAAGAATCCGATCTTGATTGAGGGTCACACCGATTCAAAACCCTACGGCAAAACAGACTACAGTAACTGGGAATTATCGGCCGACCGTGCAAATGCCGCCCGGCGCATCATGCAACTCGATGGAGGCCTGGCCCCAGATCAGGTAACGCAAGTTCGGGGATTCGCTGATCAGCAGCTTCGAGTGAAAGACCAGCCCGAGAATGCTTCAAACCGTCGCGTCTCGATTATCGTCGGTTATCCAACGGCGCCAGACGCTGATAACTCGCCTCAGACAGGAGAGGGCGAAGGCGGCGAACAGGGCAAAAAGGCCGAAGCGGGTAAGCCCGCTGGGAAGGACGATAAGGGAGCGACTAACCCAAAATCTTCCGAAGCCAAATCCGCTCCATCGCAGCCTGCCCAACTAAAGCTGCCGGAAGGCAAGCACTAGAGTAGCGTCTCAGTGATGCCGTTACGATTGAGTGGCGAGGTGCGTCTCTACGATTTGGCAGGATATGGTCAGCTGCTTTTGCTTACCGGAGAACGGCGGCAAGAGTTGACTAGCTTGCGGTAAAGTTCATGCAGGCAGCCGCTACACCCCTAGGCAGCACGCCCTTTATTAAGTTTCACTGGTTAGTCTCCGGAACTGGAGTTCTAATTCGGGTTACTACCTTGAATCGAGATTGGAGTTACTCCCTGATTGCGTGATGGCGACAGTGGGTAAGGAGCTTGCGCCCTTTACCAGACCTGTTGAATAAGATGAACTAGATGCGATTCGTCTTTCTTATAGCGATCTCAGTTCCGGCTTTACTTGCTCAGAAGTTGGTGATTGATGCCGGAACGGTGATCGATGGTCGAGGTGGCGTCTCTCACAACAAGCAGATTACTGTCGAAGGATCACGAATCACCCACCTCGGTGATAGTCAGGGGGCTCCGGATATCGATCTTCGGAACTTCACTGTGATGCCAGGTTGGATTGATACCCACGTGCATCTAGACTGGCACTTCGGCAGGGACGGCAAGATCGTCCGGCAGCAGGCTGAGAAACCTGAAGAGGTGGTGCTGTACGACGCGGAGAACGCGTGGCTCACGCTCGAGTCCGGCTTTACCACCGTGCAGAGTGTCGGTTCGCGGGCAGACGGATTTGTTCGCGACCGCGTTAACGATGGCTACCTGCCTGGGCCGCGCATCCTGACCTCTATTCGGCAGATTACCAAGGATTCGGGAGATCCCGAAGCGCTTCGTGTTCTAGTCCGGCAGACTAAGTCCGAAGGCGCTGACCTGATTAAGCTGTTTGCAACCTCCGGTTTGGGAGCGGGCGGAGCACAGACGATGAGCGACGAGCAAATTCAAGCTACTTGCAGTGAGGCGAAGGCGCAGGGCCTGCGGTCTGTGGTTCATGCGATTGGCGATTCGGGCATTCGGGTGTCAGTACTTGCGGGCTGCACGTCCATTGAGCACGGGACTTCGATCAGCGACGAAACGCTGCAGCTAATGGCAAAGAGAGGGACCTACTTCGACCCGAACTTCTTAGTGCTGCACAACTATTTAGAACATTTATCCAACTTTGACTTCAACCAAGTGACAGAAACTGCGCTGCGGAAGGCTTTGGCTCCGACGGCAGATGTTCTGAGGCGCGCACGCAAATTCGGCGTGAAGGTGGTTCTCGGGACCGATGCAGTTGCGGGGGCGCATGGCAGGAATGCAGAAGAGTTTATTTATCGAGTGAAGGAGGGTGGTGACAAGCCGGCTGATGTCTTGATCAGCGGCATGTCGCTGGCTGCCGAATCACTGGGACTGGGCTCGACGATTGGTAGTATCGCGCCAGGGTACGAAGCAGATCTGGTCGCAGTTGAGGGCGATCCGCTGAATGATATAACAGCTATGCGACGAGTTGTCTTCGTCATGAAGTCTGGCCGCGTTTATCGCAGCAAGTAAGCAAGTTCCGTTTCAAGTAATCCGATCTGACACCCGATCAAGATTCCGATAATCTCGTCAGAACACGCGAGGCGCTCGAGCGATGTATGCGGGCGCCAACTCAAGAGAGGTACTCATGCCCAAACCCCCGATTGCGAAGCCGACCGACGCCCGGTGCGACAGTCGCCTTCCAGAGGCAGCATTAGCTTTCCGGATGAGAAGCGCGCCGCCATTGACAACTGCTAAGTATCTTGGGGCGATCAACATCACAGCTTGGCTATATCGCGATAAGCAAGGCAATGAGGGGATCCAGGTGAACCCAAACACGACGATCGCAGAGTTGCTTAAACAGTTTGCGCCCGCGGATACACCCGATGCCGAAGTCGGTATCCACTCGGAAGGTAAGGCAGCCGAGTGGTTTCGTATTAGGCCTGATCTTCAGGTACTGCAAATTTTTTCTGAACGAATTCCCTGCCCCAAGATGTGTGCGCCCCTGCTCAGTCAGTATTTCCGCAGCGTTCCCTGGTTTTACTACTACGACCGAAACTCCTGGAAGGGGCCTGGAGGAGGGCTTGTCAAGACTGCGGGGGAGGTTCTAAAGAGTGCTTATAGCCTGTAAAGCAGTTATACGTTCCGCCAGTCCGGATAGACCCATGGCTGCCGATAAGGGCGGCGCAACAAGCGGTCGGCCTCTTCGTCGCCGGCAACTGTCTGTGACGGCGCATCCCACTTCAGGGAACGACCAAGCGCGAGCGAGTTGTTAGCCAGAATGCAGGAAGCAGTTGATATGTAGCCTTCCTCAATATCAGAGACCGGTTTGCCGCGGCTATCGATCGCCGCAAGCAAATTCTTCATGTGATAGCGGACAGCCGGAGCTACATGCGTTTCCAGATCTTTTTCGGTCTTGTCGATCGGATACTGTTCAAATTCATAGGTGACGGGGCGATGCACGGGACTTCCGCCATCGACCGGGATGAAGTCGTACCCATACACATCGACTTTGAGGGTCGCCTTGTCTCCGTAAAACGTGGCACCCCAGGGATGTTTCGGATCGTCGGGTAGACCCCAGGACCGGTGCTGCCAAATTACTTTGACGTTCGGGAAATCAAAGGTCGCGGTCTGCGTATCAGTGATGTTGGCCTTACTGGCTTTGTCGACCAGGATGCCTCCGGTTGACGCTACCTGAGTGGGCCAGCCGAGCCCCATCATCCAGCGAGTCATGTCCAGCATGTGTACGCACATATCCCCGATGATGCCGTTGCCGTACTCCATGAAAGCACGCCATGTGCGCGGATGTACTAACTGATTGTAGGGTCGCATCGGCGCCGGGCCCGTCCACATTTCGTAGTCGAAGTAGTCGGGCGGAGTCGTGTCGGGCGGATTTGCAGTAGCTCGCATGTGGTAGTAGCAGTAGATTTCGACAAGCGCTATTTTGCCTAGCTTGCCTTCGTCGATGTAACGCTCTTTCGCCTCTGCGATGTGCGGTGTACTTCTGCGTTGCAGTCCGACCTGAACTACGCGCCGATATTTGCGTGCAGCAGCCAGCATCGCGCGGCCTTCCTCGACACTGGCGCTGATGGGCTTTTGCACATACACGTCGACACCGGATTTGACAGCCTCGATCATGATAAGCGCATGCCAGTGGTCAGGCGGGGCGATCAGCACGATGTCAAGTCCGCCCTCTTTGAGCATTTGACGGAAGTCGCCGTAGGTGCGCGGAGTCTTCTTCGACAGTTGCCGCGTTGCGACCATGCTCGCTGCCTCCGCCAGCATCTTCTTGTCGACGTCGCAAAGAGCAACAACTTCCACGGGCGACACCTGGATGAGCCGGAAGAGGTCGATCTTCCCGTACCATCCGCAACCAATCAAGCCGACGCGGCGGCGCTTCTGGCTGTCGAAACTGTGATCTTGGGACGGCGCAGCAGGTGTGATCAGGTTCGGTGTAATCAGTCCTGAGCTTGCGGATTGGAGAAAAGTGCGACGATTCATTTGAGGTTGTTCCCGATCGTTGAGTTATTGTCGGCGGCTAAACGGAGCGAAGTTCGTGTAAACAGTTCCGAATTGCTTCGAAGCTAATTACAGAAAGAAGTTTACACGAACAAGAGACTCAAACTTTCACTTGCTCAAACACCAGCCGGCCTGCTGCATGAGCTTGCCGGCCAACTCTTAATTTTGTCTTGTCTTTACAACATCGAAGAAGTTGCCGTCATATTCGACCATCATCGGACGTTCGTCCGTCAAGATGATTCGGAGACAACCAGCATCAACATATCTTACGATTGGCGGTAATCTCAGAAGATTGTTCGAAATCCGATAGCCCTCGTCTAAGAAGTGCCTGCTGTCATCCCTATTTTCCTTGTAAATTGGTGGATTCTCACAGGGCCTTCCGTTGACTTTGATCGAATCCTGCTGCAGGCTTATGATTTTTCCGATGAGTGATCTCTCCTCGCTTGCACTCTCTCGAGTTCCGATCTTTGCTGAATCTATGAATTTATTAATGCGGTAATTGCCGAACCAGCTTAGATGAGCACCTCTACTGAGAGTGCAAATGCAAAGAAGCAGAAAGAGATTTTTCATTTTTTAGCTCCCGTCTGGAAGGGAGTCGCTTCCTCTCTCCGCCGTCTGACAAGACCCGAGGAGATGCACCTGCTACTTCTTCCATGCTTGTCTCTCGTAGTGACTAATCCTCCATCTTCGGCCCAACCTGATCCAGATGGCCATCCTGCGCCAATTTTAATACCTTTGCTGTACTTGTGTTCAATCCAGTGTTATAGATGAAACTCACCAGTGCGTCAAACTGCTCTTAAGTGAGTTGGGCATTACTTATGTGTCGCTTCACTTCACGCTCAGCGGATTGAGCCCTTTCGATAAAGCTACTCTTAATCTTCTCGTCTGCTACAGACTTGTGGGTCTCATTCGGCGAACATGGTCCGTAATGGGCTAGAGTACCGACGCCATATGTGCAGTTGTTAGCCCGGCATTGTAGTAGAAGCGCCGCAGCCCCTCACGGGCTGTGATCTTAGCAAGTCCATCCTGGCTCAGACTCATAGGATTCGTGGTCTCGTGCTGCATACAGCATTTTATCCCGCTAGTTTTTTTAAGCCGGAAAGGCGGCAGATAGGGAGCTACTGCTTGCCTGAGTGATAAAGCGCTACCAGAGAACTAAGGGCTTTACCTGATCCCGCACCGGCCAGCCTGCTCCAGGAGCTTGGCCACCAAACCGGTCCAGCCAGTCTGGTGGCTCGCGCCTAGACCCTGTCCGGTATCGCCATGGAAAAACTCGTTGAACAGAAGATAGTCCCGAAAGTGAGGATCTTGCTGGAAAAGCGGATTGCCGGCGTACACGGGGCGGTTGGCGTTGGCGTCGGGAAGGAATAGTTGGCAGAGGCGGCCCGAGAGTTCTGTGGCCGCTTGGGACAAGTTGACGCGATGGCCGGAGCCGGTGGGGAACTCGATTAGGAGGTCGTCGCCGAAGTAGTGACCTAGTCGCTGCAGCGCCTCGATGACGAGAAAGTTCATCGGGAACCAGACAGGGCCGCGCCAGTTGGAGTTGCCTCCGAATAAACCGGATTGCGAGTCCCCAGGTTCATAGGAAACGCTGAAGTCATGGCCTTCGAGCTGAAGCGAATAGGGGTGGTCTTTGTGGTAGCGGGACAGCGAGCGGATTCCAAAGGGCGACAGAAACTCGTTCTCGTCGAAGACTCGTTGGAGTATGCGCTCCAGACGGGAACGATTTACGACAGAGAGCAGGCGGCGGCGCTCCTGTCCGGTTTCGGTCAGAGAAGCGAGAGTTTCGGTCAGATCTGAACGGTTATCAATAAACCACTGCATGCGCTTGCGAAAGCCGGGATGATTATCGACCACAGAGGATTCAAGCGTGTCGGTTGCAAAGAGGGCAGCAATGCCGACAAGAGAGTGGACGCGGATTAACAGCCGATGGTCATCAGGAAAGCGCAAACGATCATAGTAAAAACCGTCCTCTTCGTCCCAGAGGCCCATCCCTTCATCGTGGTTCATGGCATCGGAGATGTAGAGGAAGTGCTCGAAAAATTTACTGGCGATGTCTTCGTAGATGTTATCGAATTCCGAGAGTTCGAGGGCGATCTTGAGCATGTTGAGGCAGTACATCGCCATCCAACTGGTGCCATCGGATTGTTCGAGCAGCCATCCGGGCGGAAGGCCAGCATCACGATCGAAGAGTCCGATGTTGTCGAGGCCCAGAAATCCACCTTCGAAAATATTGGCCCCTTCGGAATCTTTTTGATTAACCCACCAGGTGAAGTTCATGAGGAGCTTGTGGAAGACGCTCTCCAGAAATTCGAAATCGGCTTTATCTTTCAAGCGCGCATCGATTTTGAAAACACGGTAAGCGGCCCAAGCATGAACGGGAGGATTCACATCACCAAAAGCCCACTCGTACGCAGGAATTTGACCGTTCGGATGCATGTACCACTCGCGCAAAAGCAAGGAAAGCTGCGACTTGGAGAAATCGGGATCTGCAGGCGCGATGGCGACAGTGTGGAAAGCGAGATCCCAGGAAGCATACCAAGGGTATTCCCACTTATCCGGCATGGAAATGATGTCTTCGTTGAAGAGATGACGCCATTTGTGATCGCGGCCTAGTTTTCGCTGCTCAGGGGGCGGTGGCATTCCGGGGTCGCCGTTCAGCCAGGTCTCAATAACGAAGTGGTAGAACTGCTTGCTCCAGAACAGGCCGGCAAAGGCTTGGCGCTGGACTTGCTGCTCTTCGGGTGAGAGCTGGGGACCGAGGCGCGAGTAAAAGTCATTAGCTTCCGCGATACGCTCTGAAAAAACGGCATCCCACTTTTCGATCGGCAGTTCGGGCGAGTCTTGGTGATGGAGGCGAAAGCGGAGGACGACCTCGGAGTGAGCGGGAATCGTCTGGCGATAAACCGCACAGGCCTTCGTGCCCTGCTCTCCATCATTCACGGCTTCGTGCTGCCTATTAACCAGGTAGCGACCGAACGCGTCTTTGTAGTAATGATTCGTTCCGCGCGTACCCCAGAGGCGTTCGGTGTTGCTTTCGTTCTCTGTGAAGAGCACCTGGGGCTCACCTTCAAACTCCATGAGGAAGAGGCCCAGGGTCGGATGCTGAATCTCGAGGCCGCCTGAATTGGCGAAAGACAGCGAAGGCTTTTCGCGAGGCTCTTCGTTTTCGTTCCAACTCCAGGTGTTGCGGAACCAGAGCGTCGGAAGACAGGTGAGCTCGGCAGCATCGGGACCCCGATTGGCCAGAGTGACACGAATCAGGATATCGTCAACGCTGTTCTTTGCATATTCGACGAAGATGTCGAAGTAGCGGCCTTCATTGAAGACGCCGGTATCCTGCAGCTCGAACTCCGGGTCCTGGCGAGTGCGGCGGGCGTTCTCCTCGAGTAACATCTCGTAGGGATAGGCAGCCTGCGGATATTTGTAGAGGCCTTTCAGGTAAGACGCGGTGGGAGTGGCGTCAAGGTAGTAGTAGAGCTCTTTTACATCTTCACCGTGATTGCCTTCCTTGCCTGTGAGGCCGAAAAGACGCTCTTTTAGGATGGGATCCTTACCGTTCCAAAGAGCGAGCGCGAAGCAGAGATATTGATGGTTATCGCAAATGCCAAGAATGCCATCTTCGGTCCAGCGATACGCACGGGAACGGGCCTGATCATGCGGAAGATACTCCCACGCGTCGCCCCTGGGGCTGTAGTCTTCGCGAACAGTTCCCCAGGAACGTTCCGCCAGGTAAGGACCCCACCGCTTCCAGTGTGCAGTTCGAGACTGAGACTCAGCCAACCGCTGCCCTTCGGCAGACAATCCGTCATTCATGCGGGCGAAGGCCAAGTATAGCTTGCGTTAAAGTTTAGCTGTTTCCAAGCCGTGCACTTACTTTAAAACTCAAGCACCTTTCGGGCATTTGCTTTTGCTTGGCTGGTTGCTGCCGGCGCATTTGCAGGAACGGTGTTGGATCTGAGTGGAAAGCAGGTCGACCCGTTTGCGAGTTCGCAGGGGCACGCGCTTGTTCTGGTCTTTGTCAGATGGGACTGCCCGATTTCAAACCGTTACGCGCCCACGATTCAGCAACTGGCAGCCAAGTATGCCGGTCGGGCAAACTTCTGGTTAGTGTATCCGGGCAAGTCGCAAACGGCAAACGCCATCAAAGGACAGCTGAAAGAGTATGGATACCGGATAGCGACTCTGCGCGATACGGAAAGCTCATTGGTTAGGATGAGCGGCGTGTCTGTGACTCCCGAAGCCGTGGTTTTCCTGGCAGGCGGCAAGCTGATTTACCGGGGACGCATAGATAACCGGTATGAAGAGCTCGGCCGATCTCGCCCGGTTGCGACAACTCATGAACTAGATGACGCGATAACTGCGGCCATAAATGGGAAGATGCCGGCCGTGACTGCGGCCCGTGCTGTCGGGTGTTCTCTGGCTGATCTGGAATGAGTGGGCTTCGTCTGCCTGGTTCCCTAGTGCTGATATGCGTTATGGCGCACGCAGGGGAGAACCGGACGCCGACATTCAATCGCGACATTGCGCCAATTGTGTATCGCAATTGCTCTGACTGCCACCGGCCTGGCGAGGCAGCCCCGTTTTCACTGTTGAGCTACTCCGACGTGCGCGCGCATGGACGCCAGATCGTGGCCGTTACCCAAGTACGCATCATGCCGCCGTGGCTGCCCGAGCCGGGGGAACTGCACTTCTCCGGTGAGCGCAGACTTACCGATGAACAACTTGATTTGATTCGGCGATGGATGGCCGCGGGAGCACCGGAAGGCGATCCTGCGTCCCGCCCTGCGCCTCCGCATTACGAGCCTGGATGGCAATTGGGCAGACCGGACCTAATCATCACAGCGTCGAAGCCGTTTCTGGTGCCTGCTGCGGGTACAGACGTTTATTGGAATTTTGTGCTGCCAGTTCCAATCGATCGCACGCGATGGGTAAGAGCAGTTGAGATCCGCCCTGGAGACAAGCGCCTGGTACACCACGCCAACATCCTCATTGATCGGCTACAGACAGCGCGCGAATCGGAGTCGAGTCCGGGGGCGGGTTTTGGCGGCATGGAATTTCGTGTGGAATCGGAAGCATTCGATCCAGACAGTCATTTTCTGTTCTGGAAGCCGGGCGCTGCACCCGCCCAACCTCCCCCAGGCATGGCGCTGCGGCTTGATAAAGGAACGGATCTACTGCTCAATACGCATCTCCAGCCGTCTGGCAAGCCCGAGCAGATTCAACCTACCGTGGGGCTCTACTTTACAGACGAGCCGGCCACTGTGCATCCCATGCTGCTGGAAATGGAAAACGATGCGGCGTTGAAGATCCCGGCTGGAGACGCGGATTTCGTAGTCAGGGATGTATTTGTGCTTCCCGTTGACGTGGATCTGCTCGCGATTTATCCCCATGCGCACTATTTAGCTAAAGATCTGCGCGCCATTGCGACTATGCCGGATGGTCAGCAGAAAACTTTGTTGCACATCGCGCACTGGGACTTGGATTGGCAAGGCGTGTACACGCTGAAAACACCGGCGATGCTCTCCAAGGGGACGGCCGTCACGATGCTATACCAATACGACAACTCGGCTCAGAACGTACGCAATCCTAATCAGCCGCCTGCTGCTGTATACGGAGGTAATCGAGCCAGGGACGAGATGGCCCACCTCTGGCTGCAAGTCGTGCCGCATGGATCGGTTGCGTCGGCTGAAGATCCGCGTCTCGTTTTACAGGAGGCGCTATCGCGTCATCAGGTCGAGAGGGATCCGAGTATTTTTGAGGCGCAATACAATCTGGCGGCAATGCTTCTGAACCGGGGGCAAGCACAGGGGGCGATTGAGCACTATAGAACGGCCGCTGAGATCCGCCCTCGCGATCCGGTAGTTAGAAACGCTCTCGGATCGGCTGAACTGGCCAGCGGGAAAGTCACGGAGGCAATTGTTCAACTCCGTGTAGCGCGCGACCTGCGGCCCCAGTACTTCGACGCGCACTACAATCTCGGCTTGGCTTTGGCTTCTCAAGGCCAAGAGGGTGAGGCTATCGACGAATTTGAAATTGCGGCAAAGTTGAAGCCTGACGATGCTGACGTCCACGCCAACCTGGGAGCTGTTTTTGCGGAGAGTCATAGGTACTCGGAAGCTGAAACTGAACTGAAATGGGCTCTGAAGCTGCAGCCGGACAGCAGATTAGCCGCACAGAACTTGGCCGCTCTCAAGCAGGTTAAAAAGAAGAGATAAACGCTACGACAGGAAAATTCTTCTACGCTTGCTGATACGTCGATGAGATTTGCTCTTGGCGACCTGCGGATATTCACAGATTGTGAGAACACTCTTCACGGTAAGGACGGCACTTTGACCTGCCTTCTTGTGTGACTGGAAGTACCGCCCCTATATTCAGACAAGAAGAATTCCGTGAAGCTGGCCCAAAATTGGGAATTGGAACGGTAGCACCGAAAACGGTAGCATCGAACACGAAGAATGATCAAAAAGGACGATCTTTGACGCCCGTGTCGAGACCCGATACGATGACGAATGATCCGCTCGTTCGGTCATAAAGGACTCAAGCGATTGTTTCAGGATGACGATCCGCGCGGCGTCGTTCGGGAGCATGTTCCCAAGTTGGGTAACATTCTTGTCCAGCTTGATGCCGCCGTGGCACTCGGTGATATGGACGTACCTGGATTAGGCTTCATTCGCTTAAAGGGGGAATGGAAAGGCTTTTGGGCCATGACGGTGAGAGCGAACTGGCGTTTGGTGTTCCGATTCGAGGAGGGCAACGCGCTCGATGTCGATTATGTGGATTACCACTAGCAAGGAGATGCTGACATGCCGATGAAGAACCCACCCCATCCTGGCCGCTTCGTCTACGACGAGTGCATTGAGCCGCTGGGCCTGACGATTACGCAAGCCGCCGCCCTGGGCGTTACCCGCACGGCCCTATCCGAACTAGTGAACGGACGGCGCGGGATATCGCCTGAAATGGCCGTGCGCTTGTCTAAGGCGTTCGGCCCCAGCCCGGAAAGTTGGCTTAAGCAGCAGGCGAATTATGATCTGGCGCAGCTGCAGGCCGAGCGGATAAAGGTGAAGCGGTTGAAGATTGCCTAACGAGGGCCTATGGGCAAAAGACGACAATTAGATCTTCTGACATTCGACGGCAAATTGCTAGATGGGCTTCGTTTCTGCCGAAAGGTCTATGACCTAATCGAGCAGGTGAAAAGCGATCCTGGTGGTGTCGCCAAGCTTCGCATACGTTCGCAGAAGCTTGAAAAGCGGCTCATTGAAGAACTCATCCCGCTGGCTCGCTATGTGCAGGCGCGCTATCAGGAAGGGCGGAGGATCAAAGTGCGCTGGCTCGCAGGCTCGCAAAATCACGATGCCGTCCTCTTATCGTCGGGAGAAAAAGTTAAGCATCGTGTTGTACCAAAAGAACTACTCGTTGAGGTAACGACTTCTTATTCCGACAATGACCACCTCGCGCGTCGCCAGCTTCACGAAGAAGGCATGACGTGGGGGCCGAAGTCGATTTCGCAGGACAAGAAAACGGGCAAGACTGTTTCCAAACCCTACGTATTCACCAATGACGAACGGGCACTGGATTTAGCGGAGCAGATACTAAAACGGATCAAAGACAAAGCCGGCAAGGGCTATCCTCCAGGAACGGTGCTGATTGTTAATTGCTTTCCGAGCGGTGTCCTCCTTGATGACGAATGGGATAAGGCAATGACGCTGGTGCGCGATGCCGGACTGCACGATGCTTTTCGCGAAGTTTTTCTGATCGAATTGGTACGCTCTAATTCCGCCACGCTTTACGGGAAAAAGGCGGAACGCGACCAGTCTGACACAGATTAAAAGTCTGTATTTAGCGAGGACACAAAGGCTCTTCTGCGCCCACCTCGTGAAGCCCAATAGGTAATGACGGGACACAAGGCTCCATTGTCCCGGAAGGTAACGGTTGACAACTGACAATGGCTAGTTTACGGTGTACCCTAATGATCAGTGCATTGAACATTGTGGTTTGAACGTCTTTTCGAGCGTGATGACCGCAGCAAGGAAAAGTTGATTCCGCCAAGCAGGCGCTTCCCGATGTCCAAACACGTTCAGAGTGACGTGAGCGATCCTGGCGCGATTGCGTTGCTGCATTAACGTGACCTGTGTTAAGAGCTAAGCGTCAGGTTAGGCGACGCTCGATTCCACAGGAACCTCGAGCGGATGTTTGAATTTGCATTCCCCATTCGGGCACTGCGCGACCGGTCCGGATTTCAAGAATTTTTCGATCAGGTAGCTGCTGCCGCAGTCGGGGCATTTTTCCGGGATCGGTCGGCCCCAGGCAACAAAGTCACACTCGGGATAACGGTTACAGCCGTAGAAGGTGCGTCCACGTTTCGACCGGCGCTCGACGATCTCGCCTTCCGAACAGTTGGGGCACGGCACGCCGATGGTCTTCTGCTTGACGTACTTGCATTTAGGGTAATTGCTACAAGCGACGAACTCACCGTAGCGGCCGAACTTTTGCACGAGATTGCTGTCGCAGTTCGGACATTTCTCTTCGAGCGGAACGTCTTTGCGCTGTTCCCCGCCGAGCTGCTTCGTTGTTTTGCAGTCTGGGTAACCGGAGCAGGCATAGAACTGACCAAACCGGCCCTTCTTGAGCACCATGGGACGGCCACAATTTTCGCAATATTCGGTTTCGTCCTGTTCGCCCAGATCGGCTTTATCGACATCGGGGAGGTCTACGGTCAGCTCACGGGTATTGGTGCATTCCGGGTAGCCTGTGCAGGCGATGAAGCTGCCGTGCTTGCCCCACTTGATGACCATCGGCTTGCCGCACTTTTCGCAGATCAGGTCGGTGGGACGCTCCATGCGCTTAATGTCGGTCATGTGCCGCTCAGCGTGCTCGAGATCTTTTTGAAAGCGGCCATAGAACTCGGCCATGGCCGTGCGCCACTCCACCTTGCCTTCCTCGATCTCATCGAGCTCTTCTTCCATGCGAGCGGTGTACTTCACATCAAAAAGATCGTTGAAGCTCTCGAGAAGCAGGTCGGCGACAACCATGCCCAGCTCAGTAGGCGTGAACCGGCCACCTTCTTTCCTGACGTACTCGCGATCCTGGATTGTGGAGAGAATGGAGGCGTAAGTGGAAGGGCGTCCGACCCCGTCAGATTCCAGTTTTTTGACGAGAGTGGCTTCGTTGTAGCGGGGCGGCGGCTCAGTAAAGTGTTGCTCGGGGAGAATTTCTTTGAAGCGCAACGCCTCGCCTTCCGTAACGGCCGGCAGCTTGTGCTTCAGGTCGTCGTCATCTTCGTCCTTCTGATCCTTGCCCTCTTCGTAGACCTTAAGAAATCCATCAAACTTCAGGACACTGCCGGTAGCGCGGAAGACATAATTGACCTTGCTTTTTCCGGTTGCGCCGATGTCGATGGACGTCTGGTCGAGAACAGCGGGCGTCATCTGCGAGGCAAGGAAACGCATCCAGATCAGACGGTACAGCTTCATCTCATCTTCGGCCAAATACTTCTCGACCGATTCTGGCGTGCGCAAAACCGAGGTAGGACGGATGGCCTCATGCGCATCCTGTGCGTCTTTCTTGGTCTTATAGACGTTAGGCGACTTGGGCAGATAGCTTTGCCCTTCGAGCGTGACCTTCTCGCTACCGTACCGATCGGTGATGTATTGGCGTACTTCCGTAAGGGCGTCTTCGGAGACACGGACCGAATCGGTACGCATGTAGGTTATGAGTCCGACGGAACCCTCTTTGCCCATCTCCTTGCCTTCGTACAGGCCCTGAGCCAGCATCATCGTGCGTTTGACACTGAAGCGAAGCTTACGCGAAGATTCCTGCTGAAGCGTCGACGTAATAAAGGGCGGAACAGGATTGCGACGTCTCTCTTTGGTCTCGACGGAGAGAACCTTGTAAGCAGCCTCGGCGAGATCGTCCACGATGCCGGTTGCGGTTTGCTCGTTGCCGACCTGAGCCGATTCATTACCGAGCTTGTTCAGTCGAGCGGTGAGGGTCGGCGGTTTTTTGGCGTTCAGCGCAACGTCGATCGTCCAGTATTCCTGTTTCTGAAACGCGCGGACTTCCCTCTCGCGCTCAACGATTAAACGAAGGGCCACGGTTTGGACCCGGCCTGCGGACAGACCACGGCGAACTTTATCCCACAACAGCGGCGAGATCTTGTAGCCGACGAGACGGTCGAGTACTCGGCGAGCCTGCTGGGCTTCCACCAGATGAATGTTCACTGCAAGTGGCTTGTCGAAAGCCTTTTTCACCGCGTTAGCCGTGATTTCATTGAACATCACCCGAAAAATGGCAGGCTTGTCGGACGCCTTTTTCGGTTCGAGTTCTTCTTTCAGATGCCAGCAAATCGCTTCGCCTTCGCGATCCGGGTCAGCGGCCAGATAAACGGAATCGACGCCTTTGGCCGCGTGTTTCAGCTCAGAAATCAGCTTCTTTTTTCCTTCAATAACCTCGTACTTGGGGGTGAACTCGTGGTCCACGTCAACAGCTAAGTCTTTCTTAGGAAGGTCCTTCACATGGCCCAAAGAGGCCATTACTATGAACTGTTTGCCTAAATACTTACCGATAGTTTTCGCCTTCGCCGGAGATTCGACAATGACGAGAGATTTTGCCATAAGCCTACTTCTTATCTACTACTATCCGGTAGATTCGGACGAACACGTTGAGAAACGCTACCCTTTTACCACACCTTGACAAAGTTCTTGCCGGGTAGTTGACGAACCAGTCCGGACATTTCTAAGTCGAACAGGGCGCTGATCAACTCAGATGAAGAGACTTCGCTGAAAGATTCAACGATGGTTTCAAGTTGTTGAGGCGTATCGGCTTGCAGGTGATTGAGCAGCTTGCGGGCGAGTGCTTTCATGGGCTCTTCGGGCGTAGCCGGAGGGCATTCAACGGCCGGATCGAGACCTTCTGAAAGAACTTTCTGTTGAGCCTTGGTGACCAGGTCGCGACGGACAGGGAGAGCCAGTTCGTTCGTAATGTCGCTCCACTCCTGGACGAGTTTGGCGCCGCCATCCTTAATAAGGAGGTTGGGTCCCCAGCTCATCTTCGAAGTGATGTTCCCGGGCACTGCGAAAACTTCGCGGCCCTGATCCATGGCGAGTTTCGCGGTGATGGCCGACCCGCTATGTTGAGCGCCCTCTACGATCACTACTCCAAGCGAGAGGCCGCTGACAATCCGGTTGCGAATCGGGAAGTTCTGCGGATAAGCCGGCGTACCCATGGGAAACTCTGAAACGAGCAAGCCACGGCGGGCAATGTCGGCATAGAGCCGGCGATTATCCGCTGGGTACAGCATGTCGACGCCACAGCCGAAAACTGCGACGGTGTTCCCCTCCTCGGTGAGTGCGGCCTTATGTGCGGCGGTATCAATACCACGGGCCATGCCGCTGGTGATCGTGAGGCCAGCCCTGGCCAGATCAGCGCCCAGCCTTTCGGACGCCGCGATTCCGTACGGGGTCGGCCGGCGCGTGCCCACAATGGCGATCTGGTGCGAGGCTAGGAGTTCCACCCTTCCGATCGCAAAGAGCAGCAGAGGCGGATCAAAGATCTGGCGAAGACGCTGAGGGTAACGCGGGTCGTGGATGGTGATGATCTCAGCAGCTGAATTCAAGGCCTTTTGCTGCTGGTCCACGGCATCGTCAAAAGAGTAGCCGGAGGTGACGTTGCGGGCTTGAGCCGGACTGAGGCCTGCCGCCTCGAGCTCTGAAGCAGAGGCGCGAAAGATGGCTTGAGGCGACTTAAAGTTCTCTAAAACCCGTAGCGTGCTTAGCGTCCCCACTCCCGGGATCATCCGTAAGGCGAGCCAATGGAGTATTTCCTCCGGTGAACAAACAGCAGTCGGCACGTGGAATACGTGGGGTCAGAATGGCTGACTTCTCAGAGCTATTAATTAGGGAATGGTTCTTGAAACGCGCCATCGGCTCTCCTTCGGCATCCAAGAAGTTGTTATTGCGGTTATTTGTGTCGTTGAAAAAACCCTGTTGGAGATATTGGTTGAAAGAAGAGCGGGACGCAGTGCCCTCAATATAGGCTGCTGGATGAACTTGGGATTTCCGGAAATACATTCAACGTGATTACGCGGGGTTGTCTGAAGTCCGTAGTTGGCAATCGGCTTCTCACCCTTGTAATTTTGAAACATCTGAAGTGACGTGAAGAGTTTTCGTTTTTCTGAATTGCCATATAGGGCTATTGAGACGCCCTTACTTCCATCTTGGTTGAAAATAGCCGCTTCTATCGTGTTGGTTATTCCAGTCTGCGGACAACAAAGTATAAGAGCGGAACCTACTGTTAATGAGTGGCATCATCGGCCAACCGAAGTTGCGCACGCTCCCGCGAGTGATATGGCAAAGAAACTTTGGGCCATTCGAGGAAGCAACTTCGACCGGGATAACGGGGCATCCTATGCTCTCGACGATCCTATAGCAACCAATGCGGCAAAACTCGCTCATCCCGGGGCCGGATCGGCTGAAGACCGCTACTTTTTGACCAATCCTCTTCCAGCACGGGATAGCGGCGTTGTTGTAATAGCGACGTTTCCAACTATGCCGTCGTACTATCTCCAAGTAAGCGTAGCTTATACACGGTCGTACATTTTACGGTTGAGCGTGTTCTTAAATCAAAGTCTCGCGCGGTCTCACCCGGAGAAAGCATAGATTCTCTCGTTCCCGGAGGAACTGCCAACGTAAATGGAAGAGTAGTCGAGTATCGAGCTAAGGCCGGGGATGATACCCCTCTTGAGGAGCATCAGCGCTACCTATTATTTCTAAAGTATGATTCCACGTCTGACAGTTACTCCATTGTCAAACACTGGGAACTCCAAGCCGGCTAAGCCGTAGCAGTCGATCTAGTCGAAAAACATCGTGCACTGAATGGAACTTCTGGATTTGATAGTCGTCCGGAGAGCGCAATTGTAGCAGCCGCTGAACAAGCCGGTCCGCAGCGAGGCAGAGGCGAGATGATAATTCTACTCTGAAGCAGAGGCGCGAAAGATGGGCTGGAGGCGACTTAAAGTGCGCAAAAAACCGTAGGGTTGCTCGCTTCCGATAGGCCGACGATAGCAGGAGCTTCGTCAGAAAAACTTCATATTCGTCAGATCCTCGATCAACCCGGGCCCAGTCGGCTTCCAGCCCAGCGTTTCACGCGTCCACTCGCTTGAAGCCGGCATATCCACTCCCGCGAAGTGCGCAAACCACCCAAAGTGCTCGGCAGCCTTCTCCGGATCAATCGACACCACCGGCAACTTAAGCCCTTTGCCGAGCGTCTCCGCGATCTCGCGCAGTGCCACACCCTCTTCCTGCACCGCGTGATACACCGTCACGCCCGGTCCCGTCTGCTCTACCGCGAGACGATATAGGTGCGCTACGTCTTTCAACGGAGCCGCGGGCCAGCGGTTTGCGCCATCACCGACATAAGCCGAAACGCCTTTGTCGCGCGCCATCTGCGTCATCAGCACCACCAGCCCTTGCTTGCGCGTGTCATGCACCTGCGACAGCCGCATAATTGCCACATGCACGCCCCGCTCGGCTACGGCCTTTGCCGTGTCTTCAGGCTGGCGCGGTATCGTCGCCGAGCTCGCTGGGGGATCGCTCTCCGTGCGCAGATGCCCCGGTGCGCCGCTCGTCAGTCCCGTCCCGGAGGTCACGACCAGCAACTTGCCTGGTTCTAGGACAGAACCTAGCGCCTCAATAGCCTTGCGCTCGTCCTCTCCGTTCTGGGCGAACTTCGAAAAGTCATGGTTGAACGCCAAGTTCACCACGGCATCCATGCCCGTCGCTCCGCTGCGCAGGCTGTCCAGGTCCTCGAGATTGCCTAAATGCACCTCGGCGCCCGCTGCCTTTAACTGCTCCGCACCTTCGTCGCTGCGTGCCAGCCCGCGCACCTGATGACCTGCCTCGATGAGCTCCTTCACCAGTTCCGTCCCGATGAATCCTGTCGCTCCCGTCACAAATACTCGCATCGATTTGTCCTCTCGCTGTTTGCTGGCGAGACCTTGAAAGCATCACGCCAGAAGTGAATCGCGTCTCTCGCCGAAGTGGAGACAATCTCCGCTTATAAGATAAGTGGAGATTGTCTCCGGTTGCAGAATTTTTCTGCGAAACTTATGTATGCCGGAAAAGCAGACCTCGCCACCTTCGGCCACACGCAAACCCCGCGCCGACGCCCAGCGCAACCGCGAGCGGATCCTTGAGGTTGCCAGGTTGGCCTTTACCCGGCACGGAGCCGAAGCTACACTCGACGATATCGCGCGCAAGGCGGCCATTGGCCCAGGCACACTCTACCGTCACTTTCCCACCCGAGACGCCCTGATCGAAGCGATCTACCGGAGCGAAGTCGAAAAGCTGGTTGCAGCCGGGCAGCGCTTTGCCGCCACGATGCCGCCGCTCGAAGCTCTCCGAGCCTGGATGCTTCTCTTCATAGACCACGTGGCCAGCAAAAAGCTCATCCTTCCCGCCATGGACACTGTTGCGGGCGGATCCATGCGCCTCATTGAAGGCGCCCGCGGTCTCATCCACAGCACATTCGTTACCTTGGTGCAACACGCGATCAACAGTGGCGATCTCCGTGCAGATACCGATCCCGGTGACTTCGTCCGTGCCCTCGTCGGTGTCTTTTACACGACAGCTCTGCCGGGCTGGGAGTTGAGTGCCCGCCGTATCGTCGACATCCTTATTGCCGGCTCGCGCCCGCTAAATGAGCAGCTTTCTGTTCACTCCGTGCGCTGAAGAAGTAGCCGCAGCCTACATGCGAGAAGGGTGCGTACATGGACACGGACCGGTCCCGGTAAGGGCGCATCTCGTCATCAAATGCACGTATAGCAGTCCAATACCTCGCCGTTCCCACTCCTGAGAGGGGCTATTCAGGCAATGCGAGAATTTAAGAACACAACCGGTGCGGAGGAGCTTTCGGCAACCGTTGCGCAAGGCACACCCACAAGATTTCTGAGCTGTATGCTGGCCAACCGTTTTACCGGTTAATTATTGACATAATGAAAGTCCATCGATGCATATCAGCAGCGCCGCAACGGCGCTTCCGCCGAATTACTACCCGCAACCAGTTCTGATTGAGGCTTTTCGTAAATACTGGGGCGGCAGGCTGGACCGTTTCGACATCCTGGAGCGGCTTCACGCAGCGACGCAGGTTGACGGTCGCTATCTTTCGCTCCCTCTCGAGTCGTACCCGCTGAAAAACTGGGGCGAGGCGAACAATTCGTGGATCACAGCGGCGCTCCTATTGGGAGAAGAAGCAATTGGCAAGGCTATGGCCCAGGCGGGGGTTGGACCAGAAGATATCGGAGCGATGTTTTTCGTGTCCATTACTGGAGTCTCGAGCCCTTCCCTGGATGCAAAGCTGATCAACCGGATGGGCCTTAGCAGGAACACGAAACGTGTACCGATCTTCGGCCTGGGCTGCGTGGCCGGTGCGGCGGGCATCGCCCGAGCGTCAGATTACGTCAAGGCATTTCCGGGTCAGGCAGCGTTGTTGCTATCGGTCGAACTATGCTCTTTGACGGTTCAGCCTGATGATTTATCCGCGGCTAACCTGATTAGTACCGGCCTCTTTGGGGACGGTGCAGCGGCGGTGGTGATCACAGGGTCGGACCGGGACCGTGGAGCGGGGCCGGAGGTATTAGCCACGAAATCAGTGTTCTATCCGGAGACTGAATACGTCATGGGCTGGGACATCTCCGACAAAGGATTCCGCATCGTGCTGTCACGGGATGTGCCGGAAGTCGTGCTGCAGAACTTAGGCCGTGATGTAGATGAGTTTCTTACCGAGCATCAATTACGCCGTGACGAAATAGGGAGCTGGGTCATTCACACGGGCGGACCGAAGGTTCTCGAGTCAACCGAGCGCGCTTTAGGGCTGGCTCCTCGAGCGCTGGCGGCCTCCTGGGAGTGTTTACGAAAAACCGGTAATCTGTCGTCAGCTTCGGTATTGTTCGTTTTGGAAGAGGTGATGAAGAACCAGAGGCCGGCTCCGGGAACCTGGGGCATTTTAGCCGCGATGGGTCCTGGATTCTGTTCCGAGCTTGTTTTGCTGCGCTGGTGAGGATTCGTTACGCTAACTTGCGAAACAAAAGAACCCGTAATAGTCGAAAGCTTCCGTAAAATTGAGTAAAGAGTCGGCAAATTAGCGCTTAAATCTTGAGATTAAATGCAAGAATATGTTTGTCGGACTGCGGTCTGGCGCGCATATTCGAACCGTATACGAGCAGCGTCTCCTCTTAACTACAACAGAAAGGCCTTCCATGCTCCGTAGTGTCTTCCCTTCTGCCAGTCTTCTGATACTCTCATTCACTTCTTCCGTGTTTGCGCAAAACGCGGGGAACAACCCGCCCAGACGTGCGTTGATCACGCAGGCTGTGGACAACCGCAAGATGGTGACCCTTCACGGAAATACGCGGGGCTCGGCGAACGCCGCCAATGACCGTGGCCGGGTATCGGATGGTTTGTCCTTGGATCACATGCTGCTTCAATTGCAGCGTTCCCCTGAATCGGAGCGGGCTGTAGAGCAGTTTCTGCAGGATGTGCAAAGTCCGGCATCTCCGGAGTACCACCAATGGTTGACCGCGACGCAATTTGGGGAGAGGTTTGGAGTCGCGCAGGCCGACATTGACGTGATTACCAACTGGCTGGAGTCAGAGGGCTTTACTGTCGATCAGGTCTATCCCAATAAAATGACCATCGCGTTCTCGGGGACAGCAGGCCAGGTGCGCCAGGCTTTCAGCACCGAGATCCACAATCTGGATGTGAACGGCGAAGCTCACATCGCGAATATGAGTGATCCGCAGATCCCGGCGGCTCTGGCAGCGGTTGTGACCGGTATCGTTTCGCTGCATAACTTTATGCCTCGAACCATGAAAACGGCTCGGACGAATTATACCTTTACGTCGGGAGGCAGCACTTATCAGGCTGTAGTTCCGGCCGATCTCGCAACCATCTACAATCTGAATCCGCTGTTCTCGGCGGGAATTGCTGGTCAGGGCCAGACCATCGTGGTTATCGAAGATACCAATGTGTATAGCGCGAATGACTGGACAACGTTCCGCAGTAAGTTCGGGTTAGCTGGCTATACATCAGGATCATTTACAACCGTTCATCCGGGGAACTGCACCAGTCCCGGGGTTGTGGCTGGGAACGACGGGGAAGCCATCCTCGATGCGGAGTGGGCCAGTGCGGCGGCTCCTGCGGCTGCGATACAATTGGCCTCCTGCCGGGACACCGCCACAACATTCGGTGGTTTAATCGCTCTTGAAAATCTGTTGAGCTCGAGCAGTCATCCGGCAGTGGTGAGCATCAGCTATGGAGAATGTGAAGCCGAGAACGGCGCGGCCGCCAATGCGGCTTACTCCAAGACGTACCAGCAGGCAGTCGCCGAAGGAGTGTCCGTCTTCGTTGCAGCAGGCGATGAGGGTGCGGCCAGCTGTGATGCGAACGCGACCGAAGCAACCCATGGAATAGGAGTCAGCGGATTTGCTTCCACTCCATACAACGTGGCTGTGGGCGGGACCGATTTTGGTGATTCCTACGCGGGAACGAACAGCGAGTATTGGAATGCGACGAACACCCCCACTTTCGGCTCCGCAAAATCGTATATTCCCGAGATTCCCTGGAACGATTCGTGCGCGAGCGACTTGCTAGCGAGTTACTTTGGGTACTCAACCTCGGCGGGTTCCAGCGGGTTCTGCAACAGCAGCACAGGACGAGCGTATTACCTGACGACAGCAGCGGGGAGCGGCGGCCCAAGCGGCTGCGCTACCGGCACATCACTTTCGGGCGTTGTGAGTGGCAACTGTGCCGGATTTGCAAAACCATCCTGGCAAGCGGGCGTTTTCGGCAATCCAAATGACGGAGTTCGTGACCTGCCCGATGTTTCCCTTTTTGCCGCTAATGGCATTTGGGGACACTATTTTGTCTATTGCTTCACCGATGTGCGTAACGGAGGAGCATCGTGTTCAGGAGCGCCCAGCACGTGGGCGGGCGCTGGTGGCACGTCTTTCTCCTCCCCGATCATGGCCGGCATCCAGGCACTCGTGAATCAGAAAACGGGTACAAGTTGGGGCAACCCCAATCCCATTTATTACGCGCTCGCCTCCGCTGAATATGGAGCGGCAGGCAATAGCGCTTGCGCTTCGAGCAACGGCAACGGCGTGGGCAGCGCCTGCTCGTTCTACGACGTCACGGCGGGGGACATAGATGTCGTTTGCAGTGGACCCGATTGTTACGGTTCCAGCACCAGCAGATCGGGCCGGCACAGTTCCACGGTCTATGGCGTCTTGTCTACCTCGTCCAGCGTTTTCGCTCCGGCTTACCGGACGGGAGATGGGTGGGACTTTGCCACGGGACTTGGCAGCGTGAATGCCTACAATCTAGTGAATCAGTGGGGTAGCGTCGTACCGCGGTAGTCGTTATTGAGGCCGGCCCAGAGACGCTGTTCGGCCGATAACGCGACAAGCTGCCCCGCCCTACGGGAAACCTGAAGGGGCACCCGCTGCATCTATATCTATTCGATGACACGATGCGGCGGCCTGCTCCTTTCTACCTATCTGTTGGCGTTCTCCTCGGGGCTGGTGGCCCAATACCCGGGTCAGCAAGCACCCGGACAGTATCCGCCAGGTCAGTATCCTCCGGGTCAGGGACCGATGGGCGGGGGCGGAAGTGGCATTCCGGTTCCTTGGGGACACAAGAAGAGTCAGAAAAAGAAAGATGATTCGGGAACCGCAGCTGCTCCTACCTTCTCGGCTGAAGGAAAAACGGTATCCAATGACGGCAAGAAGCTGGTAATTGACACGGCGGATGGGCGAACCATCACCCTGTCTATCTCGGATCAGACTAAATGGACACGGTCAGGCAGCGATCTGGCGGCCAGCAAATTCGTTCCCCGAACAACGGTGCACGTTGATGCAGCAGAAGATGACGAAGCGAATCTGAAGGCGGTGCATGTAGATCTGCTGAAAGATGCGCCGGTCGAATCGGCCAGCACAGGAGGCGAGCGGCGTTCGAGTCAGCGGGTAGGAAGCAGTGACGATGAAGGCGATACGACTCCTCCGCCCACCATCATGGAAAAGCCCACGGAGGCGCCCAACCGGCCCGTCTTGCGGCACGGCAAACCCAAAGAGAGCGAATCGACCGACGATTCCGTGGACATGGCAAGCAATACGCCGGCGGGTCGCCCGTCCGCTCAAAAATCAGCTGCCGACACTCCTAAATCGGAACAGCCGAAGTCTGACGAGCCGGCAGACTTCACCATTGATAGCAGCTCCGAGCATCCGCACATGATAAAGGACCCTTCGCAAGACTTGATCGCACGCACCAAGGAATGGGCGGCGAGCTTTTCGAGTGGCTTGCCCAACTTCGTGTGCCAGCAGATGACCACCCGCTACCTGGAGCAATCGCGATCTGCTGGCTGGGATGCGCTGGACGTCGTTACTGCGAAGGTGATCTACGAAGACGGCCACGAGAAGTATCAGGAAATTACCGTCGGTGGCAAGCGTACCAACAAAAGCATGCTGGAACTGGGCGGCGCGACGTCGACCGGTGAATTCGCTTCCACCTTGCAAAGTCTGTTTTCTCCACGAAGCCGGGCAAAGTTCACGTTTTATCGTTCAACAACTGTTCGGTCGACGGTAGAAGCTATCTATGACTTTAAGGTCGCGCTAACGAATTCGGATTGGTTCATCAACGTAGGGGGACAAGGCCTGCATCCCGCTTATAGCGGCAGCGTGTGGATTGATAAGAGTACGGCAGAGGTGCGGCGCATTGAAATGCAGGCTGAAGCGATCCCGCAGGACTTCCCGCTCGATTCAGTGGAGTGGGCAGTCGAGTACGATGATGTGCCGCTCGGCACGGCAAAGTTTCTCCTGCCGGTGCATGCCGAAAATCTCAGTTGCCAACGCGGTTCTCCGATTTGCACTAAGAACAGCGTCGACTTCCGCGATTACCACAAGTACAGTGGCGAAAGCACCATCACCTTCAAGTAATTAGCCGGAACGGGTCAGCCAACTTATCTGCAGGCTGCAAAGCCGACATCGTGCCAAGTGGTCGACTCTACGCCGTTTGTGGCTTTCTCTCGAAACAAGAACCGTTCTTGTCACAGCGCAAAAAAGATGTGAGTATAATCGTGCTTTGGTTTTCGAAATATTGCATTTCTGTAGTTGCTAAGCGCTTATGGCACAACTCTTCCGACCAAGCTCGAACACAATCGCCAAGGTATCCATCGTGACGGTTGTGTTCCTAGCCTGCGCAACGATTGCGGTGGGTTACATCATGGACCGGGGGCCGTGGACAACAACGGTCCGGATGGCTCCGGAACAGCCGATTCCGTTCAGCCACAAACATCATGTAAAGGATGATGGAATTGATTGCCGCTACTGCCATACCAGCGTAGAGAATTCAGCATATTCGGGTTTGCCTCCTTCGGAAACATGTATGTCGTGTCATTCCCAAATCTGGACCAACGCGAGCCTGCTGCAACCGCTGCGGGACAGCTGGGCAAGCGGCAAGTCGCTAGAGTGGACGCGGGTTCACGATTTGCCCGATTTCGTGTATTTCAACCACAGCATCCACATCAATAAGGGCATTGGCTGTTCAACCTGCCATGGACAGGTGAACGAGATGCCGTTGACTTACCGGGTGAATACGCTGTACATGGGTTGGTGTCTGAACTGCCACCGCAATCCGGCAGCGTACATCCGGCCGAAGTCTGAGGTGTTCAATATTGATTACCAATTCCCTTCCAATCAGGCGCAACTGGGTCCGCAGCTGGTGAAGGAGTACCACGTTCAATCGTTGACAGACTGCGTGACGTGCCACAGATGACAAATCTAAAGAGTTTACTTTCGCCGATGGACCATCCGCATGAGGGTCACGAGCATGCGGGGCATAGCCACGAGGGCGGTTTAGTGCAACTGCAGGTGCCGACCCGACAGGTCAAACGCAAGACTGTTGATATTCAAGCGTTGCGGGAGAAGCTGGGTTCTGGCCGGGGCCCGAAATTCTGGCGAACGCTGGATGAGGCGGCAGAAACCGAAGAGCTTCGCGAATACATGGAGGAGGAGTTTCCCGGGCTGTCCGGGCAGATTCCGCAAGGTGTCGACCGGCGAAGCCTATTAAAAGCGATGGCCGCATCGATAGCCATGGCGGGAGCGGCCGCGTGTACCAAGCAGCCCAAGGAGCTGATCGTCCCGTACGTACGGCAACCGGAGAACGTGATTCCCGGATTACCACTGTTCTATGCCACCGCAATGACCATCGGCGGGTACGGGCGGGGACTGCTGGTAGAGAGTCATCTGAACCGGCCGACGAAGGTGGAAGGCAACCCGGATCACCCAGCCAGCCTGGGATCGACCACAATTTTTGAGCAGGCCTCAGTTCTCAATCTCTACGATCCGGACCGTTCGGAAACAGTGCTGCACGAAGGGCGCTTGAGCACCTGGGGCGAATTTACCGGGGCCTTCAGTTCCGAGCAGCAAAATCTGGCTATTCGCAAAGGCGAGGGCTTAGCAGTCCTCACGGGCGCCACAACGTCGCCCACTTTGATCAGCCAGATGACGGCGATTCTGGAACAGTGGCCGGCCGCCAAGTGGTACGTGCACGAGCCGTCCGCGAACCCGGCCGTTCGTAGCGCCGCGAGGAAGATTGCCGGCGCCAACGCGTTCGTGTCCTACGACCTTTCGCAAGCCGACGTGATTGTCAGCCTGGAAAGCGATTTCTTGAACGAAGGGCCGGCGGCGATGGTATACGCGAGGCAGTTTGCCGCAAAACGTGCGCTGGACAGCGGTCAAATTCCGGTTCGGCTTTACGCTGTCGAATGGGCGCCCACGGTGAGCGGCTCGCTTGCAGATCACAACTTCCCGATTGCGAGCAGCGCCATTCCGGCGGTCAGCTATCAATTAGCGAAAGCGTGCGGGGTAGCGACACCGGATGTGCCAGGAGAAGCGCCCGCTTGGGTCGCGACAGTAGCCCAAGACCTCAAGGGATCGCCGGGCCGGTGTGTCGTCATTCCTGGAGAGTATCAACCGGAGAGTGTGCATCTGGCCGCTTACGCGATCAATTCAGCGCTCGGAAACGTCGGCAAGACGG
The DNA here is from genome assembly GCA_964245395.1 of uncultured Bryobacteraceae bacterium. Classification (GTDB taxonomy): domain Bacteria; phylum Acidobacteriota; class Terriglobia; order Bryobacterales; family Bryobacteraceae; genus Bog-105. The sequence continues at coordinate 33,626 of CAXTMN010000002.1, read as the reverse complement.
TGCGGCTTCTGCAAGGCGTTGAGCCAGACAATACGCATTCGATTGAAGAGTTGGCCAGCGATCTGAACAGCGGGCACGTTGAAGTACTGGTCATTCTCGGAAGCAATCCGGTGTATACGGCGCCGGCTTCTCTGAACTTTGTAAGTGCGATTCGCAAGGCGCGTCAGGTGGTCCGCTTGGGCCAGTTTTTTGATGAGACGTCAAAGTGGAGCCGCTGGCATGTTCCCGAAGCACATTATTTAGAGACCTGGTCCGATTGCCGCGCCTTCGACGGAACCACGACGATCCAGCAACCACTGGTGGAGCCTCTCTATAGCGGAAAGTCGGCCCACGAACTCGTCAGCATCCTGCAGGGCAAACCCGATCAAAGCTCGCATGAGATCGTGAAAGCACATTGGATCAGTCAGACCAAAAGCGACTTCGATCCTTTCTGGAAGACATCCCTACACGATGGATTTGTGCCCGGGACCCAAGTAGGAAACGTGAACGGTGCTGGATCGCCTACGCTTCCGGCGCTGGAGATTCAGCCTATCTCCGGAGGTTCCGAGTTTGAAGTCGTTCTCCGCCCCGATTCAACCATCGGAGACGGGACGTATTCCAACAACGGCTGGCTGCAAGAGCTGCCGAAGCCTCAAACAAAGATGACCTGGGAGAACTCGGTCACCGTCAGCCCGAGTACGGCAGCCGACATGAAGATCAACACTGGCGATTACCTGCGAGTGACGGTCGGCGGAAAGAGCATTGAAGGACCAGCCTGGATTCTGCCGGGTCAGGCAAAGAATTCGATCGGAGTTACTTTCGGCTACGGGCGAGAAGGATCTGGCCGGGTAGGAAATGGAATTGGCTACAACGCCTACCAACTGCAGGATGCAGGAATGCGGTTTGTGGCGAAGGGATCACTTGCCAAGACAGGCAGGCACGAGGACGTGGCCGACGTGCAGGAAACGCAGTCGATGGCCGGGCGTGCGCCGGTTCGTTCGGCCACCCTTGCGGAGTTCCGCAAAGAGCCGAACTTCCCAACGGCGGAAGAGCCACCGACTCGGACGAACGACACTTTGTACCCGATGGATGAATATCAGTACAAGGGTTACAAATGGGGCATGGCCATCGACCTGAACATTTGCACGGGTTGTAGCGCCTGCATCATCGCCTGCCAGGCCGAAAACAATATTGCCGTTGTTGGTAAGCAGCAGGTTGCCCAAGGCCGGCACATGCACTGGATCCGGGTAGACCGGTATTACTCGGGCAATCTGGATGCTCCGGAAATCTACAATCAGCCGGTCCCCTGCATGCATTGCGAAAACGCTCCCTGTGAGGTGGTCTGCCCGGTAGCAGCAACAGTCCACAGCAATGAGGGAATCAATGAAATGGTTTACAACCGTTGCGTGGGGACCCGATATTGTTCGAATAACTGTCCTTATAAGGTAAGACGCTTCAATTTCTTCCTGTATTCGGACTGGGATACGGAAAGCCTTTACGGTGTTCGCAACCCGGACGTAACGGTGCGCAGCCGCGGTGTGATGGAGAAATGCTCCTACTGCATTCAACGCATACAGGAGACTAAGATCAAGACCGAAAAAGAAGGGCGTCTGGTGCGTGATGGCGAGATTCTAACAGCTTGTCAGCAGGTCTGTCCAACTCAGGCGATTACTTTCGGCAACCTGAACGACACAAATAGCAAGGTGACCAGGCTGCGAAGTTTGCAGCGCAATTACGGCTTGCTGGATGACCTGAATACCCGTCCGCGAACGACCTATCTCGGTTATGTGAGAAATACCAACGAAGCGCTAGGAGGTCACGGTGGCAGCAAAGAATCCTGAACAAGAGATCCTGGCGAAAAACCTTCCGGTTATTGATCCTGGCCCTGACTCGATTCTCGGACCTGGGCATGGCTATGCTTCGGTGACTGACAAGATTGCCGGGGTTGTTTATTTGCCCTGGAAAGACTCGCCCAAAAAATGGATGGTCGGCGCGTTTCTCTCGTTCATCTTCGTGAATGTTCTAACCGTTGCGATCAGCTACCTTTTCCTCCGTGGAGTCGGCATCTGGGGCATCAACATCCCAGTCGCGTGGGGCTTTGCCATCGTTAACTTCGTTTGGTGGATTGGTATCGGTCATGCGGGAACACTGATCTCGGCGATCTTGTTTCTGCTCAAACAAGACTGGCGAACCTCGATCAACCGCTTTTCAGAAGCCATGACGCTGTTCGCGGTCGCTTGCGCCGGTATGTTCCCTATTTTGCACTTAGGGCGACCCTGGTTAGCCTACTGGTTGTTTCCTTACGAGAACTCGATGCAGATGTGGCCTCAGCCGAGAAGTCCGCTCGAGTGGGACGTGTTTGCCGTCTCAACTTATGGAACCGTTTCATTGGTTTTCTGGTATATCGGGCTCGTCCCTGATCTCGCTTCGATGCGTGACACAGCACCCAGGCTGTGGCAGCAGAAGCTCTACGGGATCTTGTGTCTCGGGTGGCGGGGATCAGCCATTCACTGGCATCGGTATCAGAAGGCTTACCTTCTCCTGGCGGGTCTGGCCACGCCGCTCGTACTCTCGGTACATACGATCGTCAGCTTCGATTTCGCAGTCGCCATTATGCCGGGCTGGCACACCACGATTTTCCCTCCCTACTTTGTGGCGGGCGCGGTTTACTCCGGTTTTGCGATGGTGCTCACGTTGATTATTCCACTGCGTTCCTGGTACAAACTGCAGGATCTAATCACGATGCGCCACATTGAATCGGCTTGTAAGTTAATGCTTGGCACGGGATTAATCGTTGCGTACGGCTATTCGATGGAGGCCTTTTTCGCCTGGTACAGCGGAGATAAATACGAAAGCTTCATGTACTGGAATCGAATGACCGGTCCGTATGGCTTCACCTATGTGCTGCTGATCTTGTGCAATATCCTGATCCCACAGATGCTGTGGAGCCGTCGAGTGCGGCTGAACCTCGCATTGGTGTGGGTCTTATCGATCATCATTAACATCGGCATGTGGCTGGAGCGCTTCGTCATTGTCGTGACCAGCCTGCACCGCGATTTTCTGCCGTCCTCCTGGGGAACCTACATCCCCACCCGCTGGGACTGGGCCACTTACTCGGGCACGATTGGATTCTTCATGCTGTTGATCTTCCTGTTTGTTCGAGCTTTACCCGCGATCTCGATTTTTGAGGTGCGCGAGGTAGTGCATCACGAGAAGAGGCACGAGTCTCTGGAGCTAACGGCCTATGAGTGATGTGATTCTTCACGAATTATCAAATGTTCATGGTGCCATGGCTGAGTTCCTCAGCCCGGAAGAGCTTATTCAGGCAGGCGAGCGAGCCTACGCGCACGGCTACCGCCGGATGGACGCTTACACGCCGATCCCAGTGGAAGGCCTTGCGGAAGCAATCGGGTACAGAAAAAACTACGTAGCGCTTTTTGTGCTCTTTGGTGGCCTGACCGGGGCTGCGTTTGGTTTCGGACTTCTGGAATGGATTTCTCAAATTGCGTATCCGCACAATGTGGGTGGCCGGCCGCTGAATAGCTGGCCGTCGTTTATTCCGATCACCTTCGAATGCATGATTTTGTTTTCGGCGCTCACATCAGCAATCGGCATGATGGCCATGAACGGCTTGCCGAAGCCGTATCATCCGGTGTTTAACGTTCCCGGGTTCGTACGTGCCTCAAAGGACAGATTCTTCTTATGTATCCAATCTTCCGATCCGCAATTCCGCACCGAGGAAACGTTGGAGTTTCTGCGAGAGATAGGCGGGAGTGAGGTGTCGATTGTTCCCGCTTAAGACTTACCGGACCCGAGCGATGCTAGTTGCCTTGTCGATGGGCACGCTGCTCACAACGGCTTGCCGCCAGGACATGCACAATCAGCCCCGCTACAAGCCTTTGGCAGCGACTACGTTTTTTGGGGACGGCCGGTCTGCACGACCTTCGATTGAAGATACCGTGGCGCGAGGACAATTGCGTGTCGATCAGGCTCGTTACACGGGCAAGGAAAACGGCAAGGACGTTACTGCGATCCCCATACAAATCACCAGGGCCGATGTTGCACGCGGACGCGAGCGCTTTGAAATCTATTGTTCGCCTTGTCACGGGCGCTTGGGCGATGGTCATGGCATGATCGTTTCGCGAGGCTTGCGGCAACCGCCCAGCTACCACGACCCCAGGCTGGTAAATGCACCCATTGGGCACTTCTTCGATGTCATGACCAACGGATATGGGGCCATGTACCCGTATGCTTCACGGGTGCCCGTCGACGATCGATGGCGCATTGCATCGTACATCAGAGCACTTCAATTAAGTCAGAACGCGCCAGCTGACGTAGCGAGCCAGGTGGCCAGTTCGCTGAAGAACGGCGGACCTGCCGGAGGGCAACAGTGAGCGATCATGACCACGGCACGAGCGTAGTGCCGGTTTTGCGGCTAGGGGCGAGAGCCGCGGGCGTAGAGCGTGTGGCTGGCGTAATCGGTGGTCTTGGCATCCTGATCTGCGTCATCGGTTTTTTCGCGAATCGGCCTCAATTCTTCCAGTCTTATCTGTTTGCCTTTCTTTATTGGTCTGGGTTCGCGCTTGGAGGGCTGGGGATTCTTCTGCTCAACAATGTCGTCGGCGGCAAATGGGGAGTCACCACCCGCCGGCTGCTTGAGGCTAAGATGCGAACTCTGCCCGTGGTATTTTTGCTGTTCTTACCCATTGCTCTCGGCCTGCCTTATATCTACCCCTGGGCGACCGACGCGTTGCATCATAGTGGCTACTTAATGCACCGGCGCGGGTATTTGAATGTTCCGTTTTTTCTATTGCGGGTCATAGTCTACTTTGCGATTTGGCTGTTCTGGGGTTTCCGCGTAAACCGCATGACTGACCTTCAGGACGAAACAGGTGATCCCACACTGATTGTCAGACTACGGCAGTTTAGTGCACCTGGCCTTCTGGTGTTTGTATTTACCATCACCTTCGCGTACATCGACTGGATTTTGTCGGCGGACCCCGAGTTTTACTCAACCGTCTACGGCGGGATGCTCATGATCGGTGACGTCTTGCAGACCTTCGCTCTCACCATTATTGTGCTGATTCTGGCCTCACGCGACGACCGGTTTGGAGGACGAGTCAATTCGAAATTGCTGCATGACCTGGGCAACCTGATGTTCGCGTTCACAATCTTCTGGACGTACCTGACCCTTTCGCAGCTGATTATCGTCTGGCCGGGTAATTTGCCTCAGGAGATCGGCTGGTATCTTGCGAGAACTCAAGGATTCTGGAAGGTCGTCACCTGGTTCATCGGTCTGACCATGTTTGCAGTTCCCTTTTTC
>CAXTMN010000002.1:16131-28314 GCA_964245395.1 uncultured Bryobacteraceae bacterium | reverse complement strand
AACAGGTTGATTCGGGTAGCGATTTGGATTCTGGGCGCTCGCGCGGTGGAGCTTTTCTGGATCGTGGAGCCGACCTTTCGTAAGAGCGGATTTGCTCTGTACTGGACTGATATCGCCGCGTTCGTTGGAATTGGTGGAATCTGGGTGTATGTGTACCTGGGACAGTTAAGAAGAAGACCGCTCCTGCCGCTGCATGATCCTCGTATTGCTGAACCCTTACGGGAGGCCATGGCATGAGTGAGCAACAGACCCCTGATTTGAAGAGTAATGACCTGGTTTCGCCGCGGAGAACCGAAAAGCATTCTGAACCTGTCGAAGGCCATGGCGGAACCAGTTTCGAAGGCATTGACGCCAAAGCTGGCACGGTGCTCTGGTCATTGGGCATCATCGCTGGAACATTGGTCGTAGTTTTCATCATGACGATCGGTATCCAAAAATTATTGGAGAGAGCGAACCCACCGGGTGATCTGCCCAGTCCACTCTCCCCAGCCCGTATCATCCCCCCGACTCCCCGGCTGCAAGTGCACCCCTGGGAGGAGTTGCCCGAGTTGCGCTCACATGAAGATCAGGTGTTGAACGGTTTTGGCCGGGACGCCGACGGACGAACTCACATTCCCATCAATCGAGCCATGGACGCTGTCGTGTCTCGACTGAGTATACGGGCCGATGCTCCGCAAGGAATCACCACCCCTGGGGGTGAGGGCCGTGACTTCGCAGGCAGTATCAATGCTATGCCAGCGCCATACCAGCGTCCCCAGATACAGGGAGAGATTCGCAAGAATGCGCAATAAGTTGTCCCTGATCTTTTTAGCAGCGGCGAGCACCTCGCTTCTCACAGGTCAGTACGGACGTCCGACGATTACCAAGGGTGTCGATTTAAAACAAAAGTTAAATGCACCCGTTCCGCTCGATTTAGTGTTTCACGATGAGGCCGGTCAAACCGTGGCCTTACGAAGCTACTTTGGCGACAAGCCGGTCATCCTTTCGCCTGTCTATTTCACCTGCCCGAGTTTGTGCCCGATGAGTCTGCGCGAAACAGTGATGGGTCTGAAACGTTTGCCGCTCCAAGCCGGCCTCGACTACGAGGTCGTCGTCATCAGCTTTGACCCCTCAGATACCCCGCAGACGGCTACCGAAAAGAAGGCTGAGTACGGGAAAATGTTCGGTCGGGCAGGTTATAACTCCGGTTGGCATTTCTTAACGGGATCAAAGGACCAGATCGAGAAATTCACGTCAGCGATCGGATTCGGTTATAAGTACGATCCAGGCACTAAACAGTTCGTCCACGCAGCCGGCATTCTGGTTGCGACGCCCGACGGACGGCTCTCGAGATATTTCTACGGGACCGACTACGTGCCTGGAGATTTACGATTGGCTCTCGTGGATGCTTCGCAGCACAGAATCAGCAGCCCTGTCGATTACGTGCTGCAGTTCTGTTATCACTGGGATGCCGCACAGGGCAAGTACACCTTAGCGATTGTAAATATCTTAAAAGCAGCAGGCATCTTAACGGTTCTGCTGCTGAGCGGATTGATTTTTATACTCATGCGAGACGACAAAAAGATCCGGACGAAGGCGCCCTGGAAAGAGGCTCATCATGTTGGCTAGTTTTTGGCCACTGGCGGACCTTCCACTCTTCCCTGTCGAAGCGTCCGCGCAAGCCTACCAGATGGACCTGCTCTACTGGTTCCTAACCGTTATATAGGTCGTTATGACGGCGCTGATCTTCGTCGTTATTATCATCTTCGCTTGGAAGTATCGGCGGTCAGTCAATCCTAAGCCGACTCAGATTGAAGGTTCGACCATGCTTGAGCTGACCTGGTCGATTCTGCCGTTCCTGGTGATGTTAATCATGTTCGTGTGGGGGGCGCAGATGTTTTTTGCCGCTCAACAGCCGCCTAAAGATGCGATGGAGATCTTCGTCACTGGCAAACAGTGGATGTGGAAAATACAGTATCCCGACGGCGGTCGAGAGATCGACGAGTTGCATGTGCCTGTCGGTCGGCCGGTAAAGCTGACCATGGCGTCAGAAGACGTGATTCACAGCTTCTCCATCCCCGCTTTCCGGGTCCGGCACGATGTGGTACCTGGCCACTACAACACCTTGTGGTTCACGGCGACCAAACCGGGACGCTACCACCTGTTCTGCACCGAGTACTGCGGAAATCAACATGCCGGGATGATCGGCTGGGTAGACGTGATGGACGAGAAGGACTATGCCAACTGGGCCAGCGGCGGCGGAACCCAAGGCACTATGTCCGAACAGGGCGAAAAACTCTTTGCCCAGAATGGCTGCTCTACCTGTCACCTGATGGACCAGCAGGGGCGCTGTCCGGTTCTGAAAGGCCTGTATAACAAGCCAGTTCAATTGGCCGACGGACGAACCGTACTGGCGGACGATGCCTATTTGCGGGAGTCGATTCTGGAGCCGAATGCAAAGATTGTTTCAGGGTTTGAGCCGAACATCATGCCGAACTTTAAGGGACAGTTGAGCGAGGAAAACGTGATCCAGCTAATTGCTTACATCAAGTCACTGTCTCCGACAACCCCGGCCTCGCAGCAAGGCTCACAGCAACTGCCGATCGTTATCGCTCCCACGCAAGCAAACCCCAAGGCGAGCACTTTAGGCAACACCAGCAAAACCGGTATGGCGAGAACACAGTAGTTTAGAGAAGGAAGCAGTAACTTTCTATGGCAACACTTGTACAGCAAACGCCCGACGTAGTCACGCCGGAAGTCAATTATCTGAACGTTGAGCACGGCTGGAAAAGCTGGCTATTGACCACAGATCACAAGCGCATTGCGGTGCTTTACCTGATTTCGATAACCCTGATGTTTTTCGTGGGTGGTTCCTTCGCGGTCTTGTTCCGAATCAACCTGCTGCAACCGGAAGGCATTTTCTCGCCTGAAATGTATAACCGGTTGTTCTCCATGCACGGCATCGTCATGGTTTTTTTCTTTCTGGTTCCGTCTATTCCCGCAACGCTTGCTAATTTTCTAATTCCGATTATGGTGGGGGCGAAAGATTTGGCCTTCCCCAGGATCAACCTTTTGAGCTGGTATATCTATGTCGTTGGCGCGATTCTTACTATGTACGCCGTTCTGCGGGGTGGAGTCGACACCGGCTGGACATTCTATGCACCGTACAGCAGCACTTACTCGAATTCATACGTCTTGGCGGCGGCTTTCGGCGTTTTCACAGCGGGCTTTTCGTCCATTCTCACCGGCCTAAACTTCATCGTAACTGTGCACAAGATGCGCGCTCCCGGTATGACCTGGTCGCGGCTTCCCTTATTCGTGTGGGCTAATTACGCTACTGGCGTCATTCAGATCCTCGGCACCCCCGTTCTTGCTATCACGCTGTTACTTCTGGCCTTTGAACGAATTGCTCACGTCGGGATCTTTGACCCCAATATCGGGGGAGATCCAATTCTGTTCCAGCACCTATTCTGGTTCTACTCGCATCCCGCTGTGTATATCATGATCCTGCCGGGCATGGGCGTGATTAGTGAGATTGTGGCCTGCTTCTCGCAAAAGCGAATCTTCGGCTACAACTTCATCGCTTTTTCCAGCATGGCCATTGCTGTGTTGAGCTTTGTCGTATGGGGTCACCATATGTTCGTCACTGGCCAGAGCATGTACACCAGCGTTGCGTTCTCGTTTTTGAGCTTCATGGTTGCGGTTCCTTCGGCAATTAAGGTGTTCAACTGGACCGCAACGATGTACAAGGGATCGGTATCGTTCGACACACCCATGCTCTACGCGTTCGGCTTTATCGGACTATTCACCATCGGCGGATTGACGGGACTCTACTTGTCCACAATGGCGACCGATATTGCTACTCACGGCACTTACTTCGTTGTGGCTCATTTCCACTACGTAATGGTCGGGGGAATGGTGATGGCGTTCATGGGAGGACTGCATTTCTGGTGGCCGAAAATCACGGGCCGCATGTATCCCGAAGGCTGGTCCAAGTTTGCCGCCTTGATCGTCTTTATCGGATTCAATCTGACATTCTTCCCGCAATTTATCCTGGGATATCTTGGCATGCCGCGCCGATACCATGCCTACCCTCCAGAGTTCCAGGCCTTAAACGTACTATCAACGGCCGGAGCATCGATTCTTGGAATCGGATACGTGATTCCGATGATTTACTTTATCTGGTCAATAAAGTATGGTGCGAAAGCCACCAAAAACCCCTGGGGTGCGGCTGGCTTGGAATGGACTATTCAATCTCCGCCCACTACATTCAACTTTGATGAGACACCGATTGTGACGAGAGAAGCGTACGATTACGGTGAACTGGAGGAAATCGTTGGCTGATACCGTTGTTCCTGTGGGCCATGCTCCCGCTCATGATGCCGATGTCGAGGTAACACACCTTCGTCACCACTTCGCCACCTCAGAGCAACAGATGGACGCATCCATGCTGGGGATGTGGACATTTCTGATCACCGAAGTGCTCTTCTTCGGAGGAATGTTTGCCGCTTATGCCGTGTACCGGGCGATGTATCCAGGTGCCTTCGAAAGCACCAGCGAATACATGGATGTTGTGCTCGGCGGAACCAATACAGCCGTACTGATCTGCAGCAGTTTAACTATGGTGCTGGCCGTTCGGGCTGCTCAACTGAGCAGGCGCACAGAGCTAATCCGCTATCTGATCCTGACCATGGTTTTCGGAACGGTGTTCCTGCTCATCAAAGCCTGGGAATACCATTCCAAGTGGGTGGAGCATTTGGTCCCCGGATTCGGCTTTCAATACAAGCCTGAGTATTACGCCCATCACGCGCAAATTCTTTTCTTTCTTTATTTCTGTATGACCGGCATGCACGCTGTGCATATGATCATAGGCCTCGGGCTGCTGACTTACTTGGTCGTACTGGCGTATAAGAAGGTCTTTAACGAAAATTACTTTTCGCCTGTCGAAATGATCGGCCTTTACTGGCACTTCGTTGACGTGGTTTGGATCTTCCTTTTCCCGCTTCTGTACCTGATTGGACATCGCAAATGAGTGCGCAACATACACCAATCCCCAAAGTACGTACGCTGGTTTCAGTCTGGGTCGCGTTGTTGATCCTGACTGTGCTGACCACCACCGTCTCCTACTTTGAGCTAGGAGAGTTGAACGTCGTGGTGGCGCTGTTAATTGCGTTGACCAAGGCGTCGCTCGTTGCGTGGATTTTCATGGGGGTTCGCTACACAACATCCTTGACGAAGCTGTTTGTTGTTGCCGGCTTGATCTGGCTTAGCATTCTTCTTCTTATTACGTTCGGTGACTACAGCACCCGCCACTGGACCTATCAGGCACAGCCCTGGGACAACACGAAAGCGATCGGCGGCGAGCATTAAACGACTATCAGTGAAGCGCACTCTTGGTCGCGGCATGAATTTTCATCTCTCCCGACATATACACAGCGCATGTTCCTCAAAAGTCGTGACCTACTTAGAGGACTTAGAAGCCGTTTTCATTTTGAGCGCAGATGCATCGAACGTGGTTACCTGTGCAGCCATCAGGCCATCGTGGGTTTCGTAGGCATCTGCACCCCTGTATGTTTCAGCCAAAAAGGGAGCTTCCGCGCGCCACTGCACGTTCACAGTCTCTCCCACAACAAAAGTATGCTCCGGGGTGACCTTTAGTCCGCAAGTTCCACCTTCGGATGGCGGCTTCACCACCTTGGCAAACATTTCTCCGAGCGCCTGACGACCTTTCACGACCGCTCCATCGGGTGAAAAAAACTCGACATTATCCGGGAACTGAGCCATCAGGCGTTTCCAATCGCAACTGCTGAATGCCGCCATATGTTCCGCAACAACTTTCTCGGGAGTGGGTTGCCGCTTTCGCGGCGGCATTGCCGGGCTTTGACAGTTCGCATTTCCCAAGCACAGCAGAACAGCGCCGATAGGCACGGCAGATCGTAACAGAAAACCATTCTTCATCACACGGCTATTTTCCATCATCAGCCGCTTTCGTGCACCAGAGAACCCACCAGATCAGGATTAGCTGAAGCGGGAGTCGTGCCCACAAAAGCACTCTGGGCAGAGGACTCCCGGTAACCTGGATGTTGGCAGCCGCCATGTAGATATTCGCCGGGAACACGGCGACCATCAGAGCAACAATGCCCCACGCGGCAGATCGGCGGAATCTCGGAATCAGCAACCCGGCGCCGCCTGCGATTTCAGCCGCTCCGCTTATATACACCATGGCGAGCGGCCGCGGAATCTGAGGCGGCACGATCTTCACAAACATCCCTGTCTTTAGAAAGTGAAGCGTACCCGCAGCAATGTAGAGCAAGGACGCGCCGGCAAGAAGGACCATTTGTGTCCGAGAAAGCATGGTCAGCGGCTCGGCTCTGCTGCCTCGGTAAACAGGATCACAGACGCGAGGAGCATAAAAGCGATACCCAGTCCACACACGGCAGGCCAATGCCCCCAAGTCCAGGCGAAAGATCCAAGAAGAGAGCCAGCAGAGCCGCCCGTGAAGTATACAATCATATACACCGTATTCACCCTGTTTCGGGCTTCCGGCCTTAGGCTGAAAATCCGGGTTTGATTTGCCACCTGGGCAGCTTGTACGCCCGCGTCCAGCAGAATCACTCCAGCTACCAGTCCCGCGAGGTAAAATCCCAAGCTCCACAGAACCGAGAAAGAAGAGAGAACTATTGCCAACGCAATGACAACAACCAAGCGAGGCGAACGGCGGTCCGCGAGTCGCCCCGACCAAGGCGCTACTGCCGCGCCCACAGCGCCGATCAGCCCGAATAGTCCAGCAGTTTGACTGCCGTAATGATACGGCGAGGTTCCAAGCAGAAAAATAAGCGTCGTCCAAAACGCGCTGAACGATGCAAAGAACAACCCAGCAACCAAGGCTATCCTTCGTAGCTTCGCCTCTTCAAGCACAATAGTCCAAATGGATCGCATCAGTCGCCCGTAGCCAAGGGTGGAACTGATGGACACGCGCGGGAGAGCATACCGGAGAAAAACCCCGAAGACCAGAGCGAGTCCCGCCGCAAGCCAATAGACCATCCGCCATCCAAGGTAAGCCGCAACAACTCCGCTCACAGTACGAGCTAGCAAGATGCCCAATAGGACACCGGTCATGATCATTCCAATGGTCTTGCCGCGCTCGGTATCGCTTGCGAGATCGGCGGCAAACGGAATCAGGATCTGGGCGATCACCGTGGTCAAGCCAACGAGAAAACTTGCAGTGATAAGCATCCCCAGGTTCGGAGCGGTAGCGCACATCACCAGCGCTGCTGAAGCAGCTATAAACAAGCCGAAAACGAGCATTCGACGCTGAACGAAGTCGCCCAGAGGTATGAACAAGGGCATGCCTGCTGCGTACCCGATCTGTGTGGCCGTTGCAACCAGTCCAATTTGGTGCGCACTAGCGCCGAAACTGCGGGCCATGTCGGAAAGAAGCGGCTGATTGTAGTAAATATTGGCAACAGCGACACCTGAAGCGGCCGTCATGATGAGCAACAGCGACCGCGAAAGACTCTGCTGTTGGCGCAAACGATCGGCGACGCACTCAGCCATTCGGCGTTACAGGCGGATTGCGGATCAAAGCGGCTTGACGCTGGTGCCAGTACGGATATGGCAAAGTCACTTTGCTTGCGCTATCTAGCTTAGCGACCTGTTCGGTAGTTAAGTTCCAACCGACTGCCTGGAGATTGTGGCGCAGTTGCTCCTCGTTACGGGCACCAATAATCACCGAAGAAATCGTCGGACGCTGGAGGAGCCAGTTGAGAGCGATCTGAGGGACTGATTTGCCGGTTTCTTTTGCAATGCCGTCAATCGCACCAACTATGCCATAGACATGCTCATCGGACACAGGCGGCCCATCGGCAGAGGTCTTGGGCAAACGGCTCGTTTCGGGAGGGGGCTGATTCCGGCGAATCTTTCCCGTTAGCCTTCCCCACCCCAGAGGACTCCAGACCAGCGTGCCGATGTTTTGGTCGACCGCAAGCGGCATCAATTCCCACTCGTAATCGCGCCCGATTAGTGAGTAGTAAGCCTGATGCGCGACGAAGCGGGACCAGCCAAACCGCTCGGAAATCGACAGAGATTTCATCAGATGCCATCCTGAGAAATTGGAGCAACCTATATACCGGACCTTTCCACTGTGAACCAGATCATCGAGCGCCATCAGGGTTTCCTCTATGGGCGTGAGCGCATCGAAGCCGTGCAACTGGTAGAGGTCGATGTAATCGGTTTGCAAACGTCGCAGGCTTGCTTCGCAGGCTCTGATCAAGTGAAAGCGAGAATTGCCCAGATCGTTCGGACCAGGACCCATGGGAAACGATGCCTTAGTAGCAATCAGAACGTTGTCGCGGCGTCCTGCAATAGCTTTTCCCAGTATTGTTTCAGAGAGACCGTCCGAATAAACATCCGCGGTGTCGAACATGTTCAGGCCGGCTTCGAGGCAGATGTCGACCAGCTGCGTTGCCTCTGGAACATCGGTCGTTCCCCACGCTTTGAAGAACTCGTTTCCACCTCCGAAAGTCCCTGTTCCAAAAGTGAGAGCAGGAACTTTTAACCCAGAATTCCCAAGTTGTCTAAAGTCCATGATTAAGAGTAGGGATGCAAGTGTCTGGGAAAGGTTGCGCACCCCAGATGTCCTGGAGAACTGTTTAGATGACCGACGAGAGACAGGCGCCTCTTGCGGGGTAAATCAAGTCAGCTCAGGCAAGCGCCACTGAGGAAATGTTCTGAAGTCCTTTCCGAGTCGATCTCCGAACTCGGCACTTGGAAGGGAATCTCCACCCAGAATGTCGCTCCCTTGCCCAGTGTGCTACTCACTCCCACGAGGCCATCCATAGCGGAGGCTAGTTCCTTGATGATCGCGAGCCCTAAGCCAGAACCGCCATGCCTACGGGTGTTCGATCCGTCTACTTGAGTAAACTTTTGAAACAGGATAGCTTGATCGCGGGGATCGATGCCTACGCCAGTATCTGTAACAGACATTCGCACCCGTACAGTACCTTCGTCGGGTCGGTTTGCCCGAATCTTCACCGTGATCAGACCGCGATCGGTGAACTTCACGGCATTTCGCAGATAGTTTGACAAGATCTGCTGGAGGCGCGGTGCATCGCCAATCAGACATACCGGTACGCATCTGTCCCAGTCGACGGTAAAGCTGATGCTTTTGTCTGCTGCCAGAGCCTCTGCTTCTACGACGCACTTTTTAATTACGGATTGGAGGTGGAAAGGTGCTCTCTGGATGATCAACCGGCCGGCCTCGATCTTACTGATATCAAGAATGTCGCTGATCAACGCATACAAATCGTTGCCGCACGATTTCACCGTGCCCAAGTAGTCGCGCACCTCCTCCGGAAGATCATGCATTAACGCTAGTTCCGTCATGCCCAGAATTCCGTTTAAAGGTGTTCGCAATTCGTGATTCATGTTGGCCAAAAAGTCACTCTTGGCCTGACTCAAGCGCTCCGCATTATCTTTGGCTCTGATCAGTGCCACCTCTGCCTGGCGTCGGAGCGTAATATCGCGGCCAACACCAAGAACGCCGGCTGGCTTGTTGTTTTCATAAACCAAACTCGTACTGATCTCTAACGCTACTCGCTCTCCGTCCTTCCGGATGATCTCTATCTCGGCGGTTTCCGTATGACCTTTTTGTATCAACTCTGATTGCATACGCTTCACTTTGGGCAGACTTTCAGGCACAATCAGCTCAGCAACCGAAAGGCCCAGAAGCTCTTCCCGGCAGTACCCAAGCGCATTTTCCAATTGCCTGTTCACCGCAGTTATCCGCCCGTGTAAGTCCCGTTGATAAATCAGATCAGAAGCGCCCTCAAATAGATCTCGCCACTTCTGCTCGCTGTGAATCAGTGCTGCCATAAACTGACGCCGCCGTGCATTGCTAAGCAGCAAGAGAGTGACAAACAGCAGCAGAAGCGCTGCGGCAACCTCGCACAGCTCTGCTGCGACGCGTCCGGCCGCGGACTGAACACGGGCGAAGCGCAATTCAGCCTGCTGCCGCATAGCGGTTTTAATCTGCTGAACAGACGCTAGGGCACTCCCAAAAGCCTCGGCGCCCGCTGTACTCTCCAGGCTGAGCGCTTCTGCGTTCCGCCCACGATTTACCAGCGCGATGCAGTCGTTACGCACTTCCATGTACTGTTCCCAGCTATCCGTGAGGCGCTGTAACTCGCGATTGTTTTGCAGGCCAGAGCGGAGCAGCGTCTTCGCGACGTATACACTAACCTTCGCGTCAATTTGTCGCACCTGTTTGACAAAGCCGTCTTGCTGTTTCTTGTTGGGTGTTGCTAGGATGCGGAGAAATAAATTCCGGCTTGCTTGGGCATAATCCTGTAGGTCGCCCTCAAGTTCCAGTCCTTGGACGCTGATCGTATACAACGAATCGGACTGCCTTACCGCCTGCAGAAAGTCTCGGCGCGTTACCAGTGAAACCGCCACCAGGGATGTGAGCAGACAAATTGCTCCCGCGATACGGAGCATTGAACTCACGCCCACCAGCGACCGTACTGGCGCTACATCCTGTCTTCCGAAAGCCTGCGGACTTGCGTGCATACTCCGTGTCCTCTGATGCGGTTCGCCCACGAGACTTCTATCGGAGTCGAGCTCCGGGAACTTTATGGTGGCTTTGCACAGAATAGAGCATGCGTATTGTTTCGGTAAACGTAGGACAACCACGCGAGGTGCTCAGCAAGGGCCGCATCATATTGACCAGCATTTTTAAATTCCCCGTCCAGGGCAGTGTGGCTGTAAAAGGAATCAATCTGGATGGCGACCTTCAAGCAGATCGCAGAGTGCATGGCGGACCTTACAAAGCCGTTTATCTTTACCCTGCCGAACATTACCCCTACTGGACGACGGAATTATCTGTACCTTTGCCGTGGGGCGCTTTTGGCGAAAATCTTACCTCCGAGGGCCTTCTTGAAGAAGAGGTTTGCATTGGAGATCAATTCCGCTTCGGGTCGGCGATCCTCCAGGTGACTCAACCCAGAATGCCCTGCTTTAAGCTGGCGCTCCGCCTCGACCGCAGCGACATGGTAAAGAGGTTCTGGAAAAGTCGTCGATCGGGAGTCTACTTTTCAATCCAGCAGGAAGGAATTGTTCAGGCCGGAGACCTCGTCGAGAGGATTTCTAGCAACCCTGAGAAGGTTACAGTCGCCGACGTGCTGCGCATCTACAGGGGCGAAGAGTGGTCGTCTGAGCTTGTAGCGCGTACTCTAAAAACGCCACTCCGGGGTAGTTGGAAAAGCGAAATCCAATCGCGCCTTACGGAGGCTGACTAAGGCGGGCCTTACATTACGGCCGACGTGCAAAATGAGCACCGGCGCGCAGCAATGGGAATCGTGCTGAGGCATTCAGGGCAACTCTTAGTAGTCGGATCGGGAACTGCCTGTCCGCGGCGAACTCTCTCCATTACGGTATTTACAGGAAGAACTACAAAGAAGTAAATTACGGCGCTAATCACCAAAAACGAGACAACTGCATTCAGAAAGTCGCCGATCAGAAACTGGCTGCGGTTGACAGTGAAAGAGATCCTGGAAAAATCTGGTTTTCCGCCAATGGCTGCAATGATAGGCGTGACCAGGTCTTTAACGAGGGCGTTAACTACTGCCCCAAAAGCGGCGCCAATCACCACAGCTACCGCCAGATCAATCACATTGCCGCGAAGTAAGAATTGTCTGAACCCCTTCATTCACTTCTCCTCTACCAGGTCGGATCTTTCCATCTTATTTCGAGCTGCTCGAATGTCATCGGTTGGCCAAAGTAAGGCCCTGGTAAAGTACTCAGGATCGCGGTGATCATTCATAAATTAGCGAAAAATGCCGATAAGCGTAACTAGGAAACCCCTATGCCTCGATTGATTAGGACGACCAAACCAGAACCTGCAAAGCTCGCACCGCTTTCCGCGCTTAATCATACGCCAAGAGAACGGCGACTATATTACGCCCTGACAGTGATCACCTCTCTGAACGTGCTCATGCTATCCGGCGCAGCCACTTTTTGGGCGCTACTAACCTCGCGAGTAGATTGGCCTTAAGCCATCCGCCTTGCCTTCGGGCAAATCAGGAAGAAGTCTGTGAGCTCGAGTCCGTTGTCTTTCCAGTCTTGCGATGACGGGATTTCTTCCCTTTGCTGCTTTCACTGCTGCTTTGCTGACTGTCTGAATCCGGCGTCGACGTGGAACGCCTTTGC
>CAXTMN010000002.1:11373-16121 GCA_964245395.1 uncultured Bryobacteraceae bacterium | reverse complement strand
ATTATTAGTTCCCGGTTCCTGGTGTGGCACATCCGGATTATTCTGCGTAGGGTCTGCCGGTGAAGTCTGCTTGGCAGGCGGGTTCTGCTGTTGACCCGGACTCGAAGCGAGTAATCCGCCAACGAGCCCGAAAATCGCAAACATCTTTAAGTTTGAAATCATAATCTACCTCACATGCTGGATCCCAGCTGGTTCAATTGGTTTCTTGCAGCTTCCGAGAGGAGAGAAAATATCTGCCACTCTACTCACCGATGATCTTAACCAACACACGCTTGCGCCGTCTCCCATCGAACTCACCATAGAATATCTGCTCCCAAGGGCCAAAATCCAGACGGCCGGCGCTAACGGCAACGACCACTTCCCGACCCATCACCTGCCTCTTCAGATGGGCATCGGCATTGTCTTCACCGGTTTGATTGTGCTCGTACTGTCCGACCGGTTGATGCGGCGCTAAATTCTCCAGCCACTTTTCGTAGTCATGATGAAGCCCCGACTCATCGTCATTGATGAAAACAGAGGCGGTGATGTGCATTGCGTTCACCAGCAGAAGGCCCTCTGAAACTCCGCTTTCTTTTAAACAGATTAGAACCTGGTCTGTGATGTTGACAAACGCACGACGTTGCGGAATGTCGAACCAAAGCTCCTTTCGGTAACTCTTCACAAGCGCTTCCTTCCTGAAACGTGACTTAAGGCAGCTGTCAATCCTACAAAACGAGGGTAAAGATCCAGCACAATTTGTCGATTAGACAATAGCAGCAAGAAGGACGTACTCTATGAGCCTCCTCAGCCTGGAAAAATACCTCAACGGTAGTGCCAAACCACAACCATGCACCCCAGAGATTTCCGGTAACGCGGGCTATTATGCGCTGACCTGCCGGCTGTTGGCCGGCATCCAGGACACGGTGCTCGTGTCCGAAGAAGTGAACGACATCGCTCAGGATGTGCATGAGTTACGAAAGAACTTACAGCCTAACAGCAGCACAATAAGTCTAGACGCAGCGGCGCAGCGGTTTGAAGACCTGCTGGCCACACTGAAGACCCGATCGCAGCAGGCTGAACAGGAGAGATCTGCCGACTTCCGCAAAATTCTCCTCATTCTTAACGAAGCTTTCTCCCATGTGAATTCTGGCGGTGAAAGGTCTGATGTCCGCCTCAAGCAGATGGAGAACTCCCTCCAGCAAGCCGCCAGGACCGAGGACCTGCGCTCCCTGAAGGGTCAGCTTTCTAAGATGTTGCTGTTTGTACGTGCCGAAGCTCAGAAGGAATCCGACCATACAAAGACCTCTTTGCAGGCACTGGGATCACAACTGGAGGTAGCACACAAAGCTGCCTCGCGATTCCGGGGAATGGGACTGGCCTCTCGCGAAAATGCGTTAACAGAGCTGGCCAGAGAATTAGCCGATTCTGAAAACGAACAACAGCTTTACATAGGCATCTTCGTGGCTGATTCCTTGCGAGCCGTTACTTCCCGGCACGGCAAAGACACCTCTGAACGCCTGTTGGAGGAAGTCGGGCAGAAGCACATCCTGCCTCATATTCCGACTGCCAGTCTTTTTGGGTGGTCGGCAAACTCCTTGGTAAGTATCTGGCGCAGCACGGACGATTTCGCAGCAGTCAGCAACTATGTCGCAAACTGCTTTAAACTGCCCGTTGATCACCGAGCCTTTGTTGGAACCAGGGTAGCTACCTTCAGCATTAGCCTCCGATCACTGATTATGCAAGGGCGTAAAGACGTAGAGGAGATTATTTCCAATCTTGATCGGTTCGGAATCGGAGTGCTGGCGTGATCTATTCGGAAGTCGAAGAAGAAATATCCCGCACTGGATCCGGCGCTTTGGAACTGGTTGTTCGAGGCGCTTCACTCGCTCGAATACTGAACACGATAACGACCATGGCGGCCCGGCTCAGGCCCAATATTCGCTGCGCCATTCTGTTGTTTGAAGATGAGGGCTTTCGCACAGCGGCCGATCATCGTCTGAGCCCAGAAGAGCGAACTCTATTGAGGACGGTGGGCCGTTGTTCGACGGCTCATTCTCTCGCCGAGACTGGTTTGAAGCATGGATTTCTGATTCAGCCGTTACTCACTCAAACGGCGGAGCTGATTGGCGCGCTGGTCATTTTCGGCGCCGTCTCTGGCGGCCAGAGAAGCCTGATTCTTCAGGACATGGAAGAGGTTTGCTGGCTCTCCACCTTAGCGATCGAGCAAAAGCATCTAACCGAAGAGCTTACCTATCAGGCGCATCACGATCCGCTTACCCACTTGTGGAACCGCATCTGGATGGAAGGAGAAATTGATCGGGTCCTGACAACTTCTGGGCGGAAAGGTGATCATATCGGGCTTCTGGTAGTCGGTATTGACCGCTTTCGCGTGCTGAACGATGTACTTGGTTGTCAGGTGGGAAATGAATTGCTTCGCCAAGTCGCGCGTCGGCTTTCGGCAGCTCTCGAGACCGGTAGTCTTCTCGCTCGTAACGGGGGAGACGAGTTCCTGGTGTTGATGCCTCATGTGATTTCTTCTGGTAATATCACTGATTCCACTGAGCGAATTTTAAACTGCTTTTCCGCTGCACCCTTTTACATTGGCGATCACAAACTGATGGTCACAATGAGCGTAGGAAGCGCCACCGCCGAACCATTTAGCTGCACGGCGGCAGAACTTCAGACCCGGGCCTACACAGCTTTTCGCTATGCCAAGAAGCGCTGTCCTGGACGAACCGCGCATTTTGATCCATCTATGAGCGTCATCCCTCCGGAACGTCTGGTCATGGAGCAACATCTGCGGTTTGCATTGCAAAAACATGAATTGGAACTCTACTACCAGCCGCAGGTCGAACTGGCAACAGGTACGCTCGCAGGAGTAGAGGCTCTCCTTAGGTGGAACCATCCCGCTCTCGGTTTTATTTCGCCTGGCACTTTCATCCCCATCATGGAAGAAATCGGAATTGTAGAAGAAGTCGGTGAATGGGTGCTCGACGAAGCTCTTCGGCAAAAGGCAGCGTGGGAGAGGGCAGGTGTAACAGGTCTTCGCGTGGCCGTGAATGTTTCCTCGATACAGTTCTCTCGGGCTAATTTCGCTGCTTTGGTTGCTCAGAAACTGAGGCACTTCAATCTAAAACCCGAAGAACTGGAACTGGAGATCACCGAGAGTGTCGTAATGACCAACTTTGAGCATGGCCGCCGTCAGCTCAATTTGCTTCGTAGTCTGGGCGTGCTGATTGCCATTGATGACTTTGGGACTGGACATTCGTCCTTGGCTTATCTGCAGCAGCTTCCTGTTCACAGGCTGAAAATCGACCGGATGTTCATCCAGGAAATTATGGACAGGGAAGAACGGCCGGCACTTCTGGCCAGCATCATTGGAATGGCGCGGGCACTCAACCTGTCCGTCATCGCTGAAGGAGTAGAAACAATCGAGCAGCTACTCGCCTTGTCCGGAATGAGATGTGAAGAGATCCAAGGATATTACTTCGGAAGAGCTATGCCCGCTCGGGATCTGCCGCGCTGGATGGAAGACCATTTCTTGCGCGAGAACATCTGCCAGACAAAGTCCCTGGTCTGTGACTGACATTTAGCCTTGCTTTCGCTGTTGGGGTAGAGCACAATACCTGTAGGCGAACAAATGGCGAAATCAGCGGCACTACTTCGTCATCCGGAAGAGCTCTGGCAATCCGCTGCCAAGCTGTATCAACACGGGCCCCAATCAGCTTTTCCTTCTCTTGAAGTTCCTGGCCTGAACTCTTTGTTTTTACAGGGTTTATCTCGTGGAACCATCACTGAAATCAGTGGCGCTCGTTCCTGCGGACGAGTTTCGACCAGCCTTCACATCCTGGCCCAAGCAACAGCCCGCGGTGAAGTCTGCGCAGTTATTGACACAAACGATAGTTTCCATCCAGCTTCAGCCGTTGCTGCCGGAATTTGCCTGGAACGTTTGGTATGGGTTCGCTGCCAGGGAAATATCGAACATGCGCTCAAGGCAACCGATCTTTTGCTTCATGCAGGCGGTTTTGGAGTAGTGCTGCTGGATTTATGCGAAGCGTCTGAACGCGCTTTGAATCGTTTGCCGCTTTCGTATTGGTACCGGTTTCGGAGAGCTGTCGAAAACACCTCTACTATTTTGCTGCTGTGTGCTGATCGCCCTCAAGCAAAGTCTTGTTCCTTCAATCAATTACAGCTAAATTCTAAAGCTATGCATTGGACCGGCACACACCCCTTTTTTCTGCTGGGCGAGTTAAAAATTATGGCGTTCGCCAGTAAAGCGCCGGCACTTAGAGTCGACATGCTGACGATTCAGGGAACAGTTTGAATGTTTGCCTGTTTGCATCTACATGCCCCTGCGGCCGAAGCAAATCAAGTACTTGATCTCGCCCTGGAGTTTTCTCCCGAAGTGGAACAGTTCCGGCCAGATACAGTTGTCTTTTCCATTAATCCTTTACGCAAGATGCTGGGCACTCCCTATCAGATTGCATCGGAAATATGTAGGTTCGGGTACGAGCGAAAGATACAGGCAAACCTGGCTATAACTTCCAATCCCGATACTTCGATTTTGCTTGCGAACCACTTCCCAGGGGTGACTTTAATAACTCCGGGAGAGGAAAAGTTTAAACTTTCAACGATTTCGATCGCTTCGCTGTTTGCTCATCAGTTAGGTGGAGATCTTACGCTGTTGAACGTCCTCAGCAAATGGGGAGTGAAAACGTGTGGAGAATTGGCCGCAATTCCTGAAAAAAGTTTAGCGGAACGGTTAGGGG
>CAXTMN010000002.1:4078-11363 GCA_964245395.1 uncultured Bryobacteraceae bacterium | reverse complement strand
ATATTTACGTCGTCTGGCCTGCGGTCTAGTAAACAGACCGCTGCAAATTACACCGCCTTCCACCAGCTACGAGGAACGTATGGAACTGGAGTACCCCCTTCACTTACTGGAACCGCTGCTTTTTCTTTTCGGAAGGGTTTTGGGCGAATTATGCCAACGTCTCCGAATGCAGTCGAGGGCTGCCCGAGTCTTGCATGCATGCCTGGAACTTGAAGGCAAAAAAGAGAGCAAATGCGAACTGGAATTTCCGATTCCGCTCGATGAGAGTGCAACATTACTGAAGCTGTTGCAGCTTCATTTAGAACGTCATCCCCCTGAAGCACCGGTAATTGCCTTTACTCTCCGGATTGAACCGGCTCCGCCAAAACGCACCCAGCGCAACTTTTTCTGCCCTCCTACGCCCGCCGCCGATAAATTACAAATGACCTTAGCTCGTATCGGGGTAATGGTTGGTAAGGAAAATGTCGGGACGCCTGTCCTGCTCAATACAAATCGACCGGATGCTTTTATGATGACCCCCCTTCCTGTTACAAGCGAAGCGGCCCCGCTGGAGAGTTCGAATGGAAATACGGAGAGTCCAGGCATACTGCGCCTGGCGATCCGTTTGTTTCGTCCGGCTTTGCAAGCTCGCGTACGGCTTGCCGGGTATGTTCCGCAAAAGGTGATCGCCCCTGGAGTAAGAGGGAACATTCTGAAACTAGCCGGTCCCTGGAAAACTTCCGGCGAATGGTGGGCTTTGACAGCCTGGAATCGCGAGGAATGGGATGTGGCTCTCGATGACGGAGCTCTTTACCGAATCTACGAAGAAACTGAAACATCTCAATGGTTTGTGCAGGGAGTTTACGACTAGTCGCTTAGAACCCGCGCTGCATGGGCATCGCAAAGGGCGGTTCAACTAGAAAATCCGCATCGCGAACATCGAGCAACGCTTCACGAAAAGCCTGCTCATGTGCTGGCTCCGTCGTCACTACAAACGGCAAATCCCGCCAATCCTCACGTGGCAACTGCAACACCGCATCAATACCGATCTTGTGCTTAGCCAGAATCGTCGCGAGCGTGGCGATGATTCCTGCCTTATCCTCTACCCGGAAACGAAGATAGTACGGCAACTCCTGCTCCGAAACCGGCAACGGTTTATATTCGCCCAAACTCTCGTATGAGAATGGACTCACCCGATCCGGACTGCCGAACCGGATCTCTCGCGCAACCCGCATGATGTCGCTTACCACCGCGACGCCCGTTGGCTTCGAACCCGCCCCGCGGCCATAATAAAACGTGTCTTCACCATATGCGCCGTGAATCCATATCGCGTTATACGCTCCGGTCACATGAGCCAGAATGGCCGACTGCGGGATCAGGCTTGGCCGCACCGAGAGAAGCAGGCCAGCCTCGCCCTGGCATGCCAGGCAGAGTAGACGGATTGTATGTTTTAACTGATGAGCGTATTGAAAGTCGACCGGCATCACGCGCCGGATGCCTTCTGTGTAAATTTCTCCCGGCGTTAACTTTTTGCCGAAAGCCAGCGTAGCTAGAATCGCCAGTTTCGATCGTGCATCGAGCCCATCCACATCGGCTGAAGGATCGGCCTCAGCATAGCCCAGTTGCTGCGCTTCCCCCAGCACGGCATCAAAAGCGGCGTTGCTCTTCTCAATTTCTGTGAGGATGAAATTGCTGGTCCCGTTCAAGATTCCGTAAAGCTCTACAACACGGTCGCCCGCAATGCCCTCCCTCAGAACGTTATGAATCGGAATGCCTCCGGCAACGCTCGCTTCCATAGCAAGGTTCACCCCGTTCTGCTTTGCCAGGCTCCATAACTCGGCCCCGCGAAGCGCCATCAATTCCTTGTTCGCCGTCACCACGGATTTGTGTTGCCGCAGCGCCTCTTCGATCACATGACCGGCTGTCGCGATTCCACCGACTAGCTCTACTACGATCTGGACTTCCGGATGGCCAACCACCTCCCGCCAGTCGTCAGTTCGTAGAACAGGCTCACTCAGGCCCGGAAGATTCTTCCGGCCAATGTTCCGGCTGCACACTGCTTTGACGTGCAGGGGAAAGCCGAGCTTCTGCGCCAGCGAGCTCGCATTCTCCACCAATATCTGCAAAGTGCCTTGGCCAACGTTGCCGAGGCCGATCAGGCCAACACCTATGTCCAAACTTCAGCGGTCCTTTCCGCCCGGATAGCAAACATAAGTGGCTTATCATAGCAACCGTATGGTCCGCGCGCGCCGTACGGCGTTACTAACCTTGCTGGGCTCGGCTCTCGTTAGCGGGCAAAGCCAGGAGCCTGCTGATCCAAGGCACGATCGTTCCCTTCCACCTAACCCCGATGAAGATCAGAAGCTACCTAACGGTAAGTCGATCAAGATCGAACTGGCGAAGAAGGATCATCAGGATGCTCTGAAAGAAGCGGATGAATTGGTTTCTGCCGCACAAGCGCTTCGTAGCGAGCTCGACAAAGCCGGCGATTATGTGGTTCCCTTCTCCTCTGTTAAGAGAACTGAAGAGATCGAAAAATTGGCTCGCCGTATACGCGGACATCTTAAGCAATAGCAAACTGCCCACATGCTAATCTGGCGTGACAGCGGACAGCCCCAACCCGAATGGCCACGGTGAAAGAGAAAAAGCAGTTGATGAGTGCTTCTGAGATCGACCGCACACTGGTGCGTTTGGCTCACGAGGTTCTGGAGAAAACAATCGATCTCGATCGGCTGGCTTTCGTCGGCATCAAGCGGCGCGGCGTACCGCTTGCGCAACGCCTGGCGGCAAAAATCGAAAGCCTGGAGGCGCGAAGGATTCCTGTTGGCGTCCTCGACATAAATCTTTACCGTGACGACCTCAGCACCGTCGGTGATCGCCCGGTTGTGAACTCGCGGCAGATCGATTTCTCGATCGTTGGAAAGGACATCATCTTAATGGACGACGTCCTCTACACGGGCCGCACGATTCGCTCCGCCCTCGACGCCCTCTTCGATCATGGCCGGCCAGCCCGCGTTCAATTGCTTGTCCTCATCGATCGAGGGCATCGGGAACTTCCAATCGAAGCTCGCTATATCGGCCGCATGGTTCAAACGAGCGATAACGAAATTATTGAAGTCAAGTTCAACGAGGTGGATGGACAGGAGAAGGTTCTTCTGGTCGAACGGGTGGATGACTCCGTTGCGCCCCAAAAGGATGCCGCTCAGGCATAACTCTGTCCATGCTGCCGGGAGGTCTGTTGGACATAGAGTCGCTCGACCGCCGCGAGATCGAGGAAATTCTTACCCGTTCCAAAGACTTTCAGCCGCCTCCTGGTGAAACTTACCAGCGCTTCGATATCCTCCGCGGCAAAACTGTAGTCAACCTGTTCTTCGAAACCTCCACCCCAACTCCCACCAGCTTTGAAATCGCCGCAAAGCGTCTCGGCGCGGACATCATCTCCATCACAGCTTCCGGTTCCAGCATTTCGAAGGGCGAATCGCTTGTGGACACTTTGAATACGTTAGGCGCCATGCGGCCCGACGCGATTGTGATGCGTCATTCCGCTTCGGGCGCTCCCCATTTTCTGTCGCGCTATCTGCCGGTACCCATTGTTAATGCTGGGGACGGAACGCACGAACATCCCACCCAGGCTCTGCTCGATGCTCTCACCATACTCGACCGGCGACCCAGTCTTGAAGGCTTGCGCGTCGCCATCATCGGCGACATTGCACATAGCCGGGTGGCGCGATCGAACACGTTACTGCTTTCAAAATTTGACGCTCACGTCGTGTTGTGCGGCCCGGCTTCGCTGCTTCCTCGCGAAATGGGTCAGCTTGCACCGGGGATCGAGTTGACCGGAGACATGGAGAAAGCCATCAAAGGAGCAGACGTGATCATGATGTTGCGCGTCCAATTAGAGCGGCAGCACGAAGCGGCGTTTCCCGCCAATGAATATTTTCAGTTCTTTGGATTGCGACTGGAACATATGGGACTGGCCAGTCCCAACGTCATCGTCATGCATCCGGGACCCATCAACAGAGGTCGCGAAATCTCGTCGGAGGTGGCGGACTCACAACGCTCCGCGATCTTGAACCAAGTCGGAAATGGGATCGCGGTCCGCATGGCGGTGCTCGAAAGAGTTCTGTCGAGATGACCAGGCTCATCATCAAAAACGGCCGCATCATCGATCCTGCGCAGAACTTGGACACAGTGGCCGATGTGGCCATCGAAGATGGTTTGATCCGGGAAATTGGATCGGGTCTTAGCCAGCCGGGCGCGGAGCAGTTCGATGCGTCGGGCCTCGTTGTTGCGCCCGGCTTCATAGACATCCACGTTCACCTCCGTGAACCCGGCTTCGAACACGCAGAGACCATCGAATCCGGATCGAGGGCAGCAGCGGCGGGCGGCTTCACCTCCATCTGCTGCATGCCGAACACACAGCCGATCAACGATAACGCAACGGTTACCAGTTACATCCGCGATCGTGCGCAGCGCTTTGCCGTGGTCAATGTCTACCCGATCGGCGCAATCACAAAGAACAGTGCCGGCGAAGAGCTTGCCGCTATTGCCTCTATGAAGCAGGCCGGCATTGTCGCTATTTCAGATGACGGCAGGCCCGTGATGAACGCCCGCGTGGTGCGACGAGCAATGGAGTTTGCACGCGACCTCGATTTACCGCTGATCGAACATTGCGAGGACCTCAATCTCAGCGCTGGCGGTGATATGCATGAAGGGCTTCAATCAACCCGCCTGGGTTTGCGAGGCATTCCACGGAGTTCGGAAGACGTCATGGTCGCCCGCGATCTGATCCTGACCGAACTCACGGGCTGCCGCTATCACGTCGCACATATCTCGTCAGCGCATGCCGTCCAGATGGTGGCCTGGGCAAAACAACAGGGGCTACCTGTTACGTCTGAAACTACGCCGCACCACTTTGTATTGACCGATGCGCAAATGCGGCCCTATGACAGTAACTACAAAATGAAGCCACCGTTGCGGGAGGCGCACGATGTTGAAGGCGTCGTCGAAGGACTTGTGAAGGGGGCGATTGATGCTATCGCCACTGATCATGCTCCCCATCCTGGCGCCGAAAAGATGCAGGAATTCGAACGCTGCCCTTTCGGAATCATTGGCCTGGAAACCGCGCTTGGATTAGCACTCGAGTATCTGTTCCATAGCGGTAAAATAGGGCTGGTCAAATTGGTTCAGCTCTTCACCACTCGCCCTGCTCAAATTCTTTCGCTCAATCGGGGCACGTTGCGTGCGGGCTCCATAGCCGACCTGACCGTGTTCAGTGTAGATCGCGATTGGACTTACGATGTGAACCGCTCGCCGTCAAAAAGCCGCAACACTCCGTTCCATGAACACAGGTTTCGAGGTGGGCCGGTAGCGACAATTGTGTCAGGCCAGATTGTCTGGCGCTGCGACATTTGACACCGCGTATTTGATTGCTGTGACAAGTGATTGGACTTCGTCATCCGTCACAGTGCGCAGATCGAAGATGATCTTGTCCCGTTCGATTCTCGCAATCACCGGAATCGCCGCAGCTCTCAGGAGCCGTTCAACGGCAGTTGGTTTCGCAACCGCAAGCTTTAGTACCCAGGTAGGCAGCGTTTGATCAGGCGTCGATCCGCCTCCAATCGGTGACTCACTCTCTTCGACCTCTGCCTCCATGGATTGCAGTTGAGAGAGCAACGACTCCGCCCGTGCTTGGGTCTCACTCAACGGCTGTCGAATCATTGCCAGCGTGGGAATTGCATTCCAATCTTGCAGGAGTAAGTGTCTGAGTGTTGTCTCCAGTGACTCGATCACCAGCTTGTCGACCCGCAATGCGCGGTACATCGGGTTTAGACGGATGCGCGTGACTAACTCCTCGTCACCCGCGATAAGTCCGCTTTGTGGACCGCCGAGCAACTTATCGCAACTAAACGAGACCACCCCCACGCGAGCCGCGATGCTGTCCGAAACCAGCGGCTCGTTCACTCCATGCGCGCTTAGGTCAACCAGGCAGCCGCTTCCTAAGTCTTCGTAAACAGGAACGCCATGCTCACGTCCAAGCTCGCACAATTGTTTCAATTCCGGCTTTGCGGTAAACCCGGAGATCTGAAAATTCGATCGATGCACGCGCAGAATCAATCGAGTTTTCTCGTTGATAGCCCGGCGATAATCATCGAGATGTGTCCGATTGGTTGTGCCTACTTCACGAAGCTCGGCGCCGGAGCGCGCCATAATTTCCGGAATGCGGAACCCATCGCCAATCTCGATCAGTTCGCCTCGCGAAACGATTACCTGATGACCGGCAGCAAGCTCGTGAAGCACCAGGAACACCGCTGCCGCATTGTTATTTACGACGATGGCCGGACGGTTGAGCAATCTCTGAAGAAGATCCTGTGTATGCGAATCGCGCTTGCCGCGCTTGCCGGTTGCCAAATCGTATTCCAGGTTTGAATACCGCCGGACCGGCTTGAAATCTGAGAGTGGGGCGCGGCCAAGATTGGTGTGAAGAATAACGCCAGTGGCGTTGATTACGGGCCGCAGAGATCGCCCAAACAGATTGCGAAGGCGCTCTTCAACACTCTCCTCAACACTCATGTCGTAGTCACTTCCGCCACCAAGCAGCGCCTGCCGCCGCTCGGCGATCACCGAACGTGCTTCTTCAATGAGTAACTGCGAAGGAAATTGAGAAAGATGCTGCAGCTTCCGAAGCACCTGATCGACAGAGGGAAGATGTCGAAGCGACTCCACTTGCTTAGGCGATCGCACGCTGAGCAAGCACTTGCTTCAGATACCTGCCCGTGTAGGATTCGGGAACTGCGGAAACCGACTCCGGCGTGCCCTGCGCAATAACGCGACCTCCCTCTTCCCCGCCCTCCGGTCCCATATCGATCACCCAATCAGCAGCTTGGATCAGATCCAGGGTGTGCTCGATAACCAGAACGCTTCCCCCGCTTTGAATCAGCCGCTCAAACGCGGCCAGCAGCTTGGCAATATCGTCGAAGTGAAGTCCGGTGGTCGGCTCGTCAAACAGGAACAGCGTTCCCTCGCAACTCGCCTGCGCAAGATGGGCCGCTAATTTGACTCGTTGGGCCTCGCCGCCACTCAACGTAGTCGCCGATTGACCGAGACGCAAATACCCCAGCCCGACTTCAACCAGCACCTTCAACCGCGAGGCAAGCCGCGCCGAATCGGCAAAAAATGAGAGCGCTTCGCGAACGGTCAATTGGAGCACCTGGTGAATATTCAAGCCTTTGTACAGAACGTCCAGGATTACCTGTTTGTACCGGGTACCTTTGCACTCTTCGCAGACAAGTTCCACGTCGGCCAG
>CAXTMN010000002.1:1096-4068 GCA_964245395.1 uncultured Bryobacteraceae bacterium | reverse complement strand
CTGCATCTCGACCGTAACGGTGCCGTCACCCTGACAAGTTTCGCAGCGACCACCCGGAATGTTGAATGAAAAATGGCCGCCCGTATAGCCGCGCTTTTGAGCCTCCGGCGTGCAAGCAAACAGATCGCGAATCAGATCGAATGCCTTAATGTAAGTCACCGGATTTGAACGCGGCGTACGGCCGATCGGCGACTGGTCGACCATGACTACGCTTGTTAGCAGATCGGCCCTCTCCAGGCGTTTGAGCGGAAGCTTGCGGGATTCGTTCTCGTCTTTCGCTCTATCCGAATCCTTCTCCCTTTCTTTGTTCACCTGGAGATCAAGAGCGCGATAGATCACCTGATGCACAAGGCTTGATTTGCCAGATCCTGAAACACCTGTGACCGCCACCATCATTCCTAAGGGAATTTCGATGTCGACGTTTTTCAAGTTATTAGCACGTGCGCCAAAGAAGCGGACCGTTCGCTTGCTGTTAACTTTTCGCCGGTCAAGCAAACGGGAAACAGCAAGATCACCGCGCAGGTACCGCCCCGTCAACGAGCCACTACTGGGTTCCTTGCCAAGCCCCGCAACCAAAAGCTGTTCATATGTGCCAGCGAAAGTGACGCGGCCGCCATTTTCTCCGGCACCTGGTCCAAGATCGAGAATGTAATCGGCTTCGGCCATGATCTCGGGGTCGTGCTCCACTACGATGATCGTGTTCCCTAATTCCCTCAGATTTTTAAGGATGCCGACAAGCCGTGCCGTGTCCCGACTGTGCAATCCAATAGAGGGCTCATCGAGGACATAAACCGCGCCGACCAGCCGTGAGCCCAGACAGGTAGCCAGCTGTATGCGCTGAGCTTCTCCGCCCGAAAGGGTGGCCGAAAGACGATCAAGCGTTAGATACTCGAGGCCAACGTCAATCAAAAAACGGCAGCGCTGGCGAATTTCGTCCAGGATCTTGTCGGCTATCTCCGACTCTTCGGGACTTAACTGTAAATGTTCGAAGAAGTGTCCCGCCCTGGTAATGTTCATTGCCGAGACTTGAGCGATATTGCAGTCTTCCAGTCGAACCCACAAGGCTTCTGGTCGCAGCCGTGCTCCTCGACACGAGGGACATTCTGTATAAGCACGGTAGCGATTGAGGAACATCCGAACGTGAACCTTATACTTCTTCTTCTCGACCTCGGCAAAGAAGCGCAGAATGTGCTTCCGGACAAATTCTTTCTCGTCCGTTTTCAACTCTGCATACGGAACCTGGAGTCGCACCTTGCCACGAGACTTGATTCGAAAGACTTCATCGAAGTACCAACTGTACTGCGCCTTGGTCCAGGGCTCGACGGCGCCTTGCTCGATTGAGATCGTCGGATCAGGAATAATCAGCTCGAAGTCGAAGTCGATTGCGTTTCCGAAACCCTGGCACATCGGGCAAGCGCCGATTGGATTGTTGAAGCTGAATAGCGGAGGCTCAGGTGGCGTTGCCTCAAGTCCACAAACCTTGCAGGCAAATTTTTCTGTGAAATGCTTTCTTTGCGGATTGGCAACACCGGCCTGCTCAAAGAAGATCTCGCCCGCCTCCCGGTAGCAGACTTCAACGGTATCTACCAGCCGCTGATGTGAATCGGGACGGACCACGAGCCTGTCCGCGAGTATAAAAAGATCCTGGCTGAAGTCAATTTCGAGGAGCGACTCCGGCGTAGAGAACTCAAATGTCCGGCCGTTCTGAAACAGCCGGTTAAAGCCCTTCTTCCGCAGATCAAAAAGCCGGTCCCGTAGAGCGGCAGCATCGCTCGGCTTTGTCCCATCCGGCGCGACAGATAAGGGCCGCACTGGGAACAAGGCGTACCAGCGTGAGTCCTCCGCCTCGCCGAGCATCGTGTCCGCAACCTGGTCGACAGTATCGCGCTGTATTCGCGCCCCTTCGTTTGGACAATAGACGCGCCCTGCACGCGCCCACAAAAGCCGCATAAAGTCATACAGCTCGGTGGCAGTGGCGACCGTAGAACGCGGATTGCGGGTTTGATTTTTCTGGCGTATCGCGATAGGAGGGGCAATACCGAGAATTTCGTCGACGTCGGGCTTCTCCATGCGTTCGAGAAACTGTCTTGCATACGCGGAGAGAGACTCCACGTAGCGCCGCTGGCCTTCCGCGTAAATGGTGTCGAAAACAAGCGACGACTTACCGGAACCAGAAACCCCAGTGACGACAGTAATCAGGTTGTGCGGGATATCGGCACTGACATTTTTCAGATTGTGGACTCGTGCTCCTCGAACGGAAAGAGCCGAGGCTGCGGCAGCTCTCGTGGCCACTGCAGTCACTGATTCTGAGGACGGTAAGCTTGAATTTTCGGACATTGCTTAATGCAGGCTGCCCACCGGCCCGGTGCAGGAACGAAATCAAAGCACCGTCTGAGAGAGGACTGATTTTTCATTATAAGATGCTGGCGGCAGGTGCCAGACTCTGTAATCCTTGATGCTCGAAGAATCCGAAATCCAGGAGTTTCGGCAGCGGCTGCGTGACTGGTACGCCACCCATAAACGTGACTTACCATGGCGTAAATCAAGCCAGCCCTACCCCGTATGGGTTTCCGAAACCATGCTGCAGCAAACGCGGGTTGCAACAGCAATTCCATATTTCGAACGCTTTCTGCTGCGTTATCCCGACCTCCAGTCGCTTGCCGAAGCTCCAGAGTCAGAGCTTCTCGCCAGTTGGGCAGGACTTGGATACTACCATCGTGCTCGCAATCTGCAAAAAGCAGCACGCCTCATTCAGAAACTAGGAGCTTTCCCGAGCGCCTACGAAGACATTCGCAAACTTCCTGGAGTCGGCGATTACACGGTTGCAGCGGTGGCGAGCATCAGCTTCAATCTGCCTCATGCGGTAGTTGATGGGAACGTGTATCGGGTTTTAAGCCGTTTGCTGGCGGACAACACCGATGTCGGATCGAGTGTTGGCAAGAAACATTTTGCCACCGTGGCAGGAACCCTCC
>CAXTMN010000002.1:0-996 GCA_964245395.1 uncultured Bryobacteraceae bacterium | reverse complement strand
GTGCAACAATTTGCACACCCAGAAAACCGCAATGCCTCTTCTGTCCCGCCGCAGAGATCTGCCGGGCCAGAAAAAGCGGAACGCAAGAGCAATTTCCCGTCAAAGCCAATGACAAAAAGAGCGTTGCCGAAGCTCGGACGCTCTTCTGGATCGAAAAAGAAGGCCATTTGCTTTTATGGCAACGATCGCCGGGTTCGCGGTTGATGCCCGGCTTTTGGGAGTTGCCCGAACTTTCGCAGCTGCCGGATGTCAAGCCTCGACGTCCGCTAGGGAAGTTCAAGCATGGAATCACCTTCCACGTTTACTGCTTCGAAGTTGTCGAAGCTGGCGAGCCCGACGATCTTGGTATTTGTCAGTGGGTTCGGACAGATGACCTGGGACAGCTGCCGTTGAGTACTGTTACGAAAAAAGCAAAGCGTATTGCAGAAAAGTCCCAATTGCCTCGGGCAGCCAAGGAGAGTGTAGCTGCAACGGCTTAAGAGCGCAGATCGTTCTAAAAAGGTTAGACTTTATACAGGGATTTTTCCATGGTTCGGAATTTCACACTCATTGCTTTTTTCGGTGCGGCCGTTCTCTTACCCGGTCAGGGTGTTCCACTAACACCCAGCGGACCGCCGGGCGGGTTGAAGCAGCGTCAGGACGGCTCTTCAATGCCCGGCCACACCGTGGACCAGGGCACCCACATTCTTTTGAACATGATTAACAGCGTGAGCACGAAGCAAGCTGTGCCGGGTGACCGAATCTACCTGGAGACGGCGTTTCCTGTTTTGTCGAGCGGTCGAATTGTGATTCCACAGGGCAGTTGGGTTACAGGAACCATAACTGAGGTGAAGCGTCCAGGACGGGTAAAGGGCAGAGGCGAACTGCAGGTGCGCTTTGACTCCCTGACGCTAGCTAATGGTGCGACGAGAAGCTTCCGTTCTGATCTTGGCTCAATCGACCCTCGTGAAAATCAAACATTGAAACGAGAGGATAACAAGATCAGTGGTCCCGGAG
>CAXTMN010000001.1:132110-140523 GCA_964245395.1 uncultured Bryobacteraceae bacterium | reverse complement strand
TCTGTTGTACACGCGCATGCTTCGGGAGGGGCAAAGGCAGCAGTCCTTGCAGGATGTACCAGCATCGAGCATGGCTCATTTCTGGACAATGAAACATTGGACCTGATGGTGCAGCATGGCACTTACCTGGACCCAAACATTTCGACAACACACAACTACTTAGAGCACAGGAAAGAATACTTGGGGATTGGCAATTACAACGAAGAAGGGTTTGCTTACATGGAGAAGTCGCTACCAATAAGGCTCGATACTCTGCACCGTGCCATCCAGCATAAAGTGAAAATTGTTTTCGGCACTGATGCCGTGGCCGGAGCGCATGGCCGGAATGCTGAAGAGTTCATTTACCGCGTGCGAGATGGAGGACAAACTCCCGCGGACGCTGTCATCAGCGCAACCTCCCGCGCAGCAGAAGCGCTACGTATCGGCAACAGAGTGGGCTCGATCGCTCCCGGCATGCAAGCGGACTTGATTGCCACAGATGGAAATCCACTTGACGACATCACTGCAGTACGGCGGGTTGTTTTCGTGATGCGAGCAGGCAACGTTTACAGAAACGTATCGCCTTCCAGGCAGTAGCTACCCGAAACGCTGGTGAATACAAATGAGAAAACCTAAAACATGCGTATTCGGGTTCGCCCAATTGTTCGCCTGCCTGTGCGCAGCAGCCCTGTCGGGAGCCGCGGCGCCTTGCATCACCGCCGGGCCAAGTTGCGTCGAGTGGATCAGGCTTCTTGATTCTTCTCGCTCGCTGATCTATCGAACTTACCCGCTCGAAGCTAAAAACGAGAACATAACTCGCGCGCTGGTGATGGTTCACGGGGCAGGACGAGATGCCGATAACTATTTCCGCACTGCCGTGGCGGCCGGCTTCCTTGCCGGAGCACTGGATGACACGGTAATCGTCTCCCCGCGCTTCGCTTCCGATAACGGACGCGGCTGCCACGATACTCTGGCTCAAAACGAAGTGAACTGGAGCTGCAACGGCGATAGTTGGCGGTCCGGTGGAGTATCGACCACCGATCAAAAACTAACCTCGTACGACTTCGCGGATGAACTTCTGCGCAGGCTTGCAAATAAGAAATCCTTTCCGAATCTGAAGGTAATCGTCGTTGCCGGTCACTCGGCAGGCGGACAGTATGTGACACGTTACGAAATGGCCAATCAGATTCACGAAAAGCTCGGCGTTCCCGTTTCGTACGTCGTTGCGAATCCGTCGAGTTATGCATACCTCGATGCCATGCGGCCGGGTGCTGATGGTTCTTTCCAGCCTTTTTCCGATGCCCATAATTGCACAACGTACGACAGATGGCCTTATGGATTGCAAGACCGTTCTGGGTATGCGGCCCGCCTGAGCGATAACCAGTTAAAAGCTCAGCTAGCTTCACGGCCCGTGACTTATCTGCTGGGTGAGATCGACATACTGCCCCTTGGCGGTTTTGATTCTTCGTGCCCCGCAATGGCCCAAGGATCCACTCGACTTGCGCGAGGCCAGATCTTTGAAAAATACGTCACGGAAAAGTACAAAGCTCCACACAAAATCACTGTTGTGCCTCTTTGTGGGCATAATGCTCGCTGTATGTTTACAGCTGAGTCGGCTCTTCCAATCATTTTTCCGAAGCAATAGCTATCAACGAGTTCTGCACATGAAAACGACTAACTACATACTTACCTTACTTTGCGCATTTCGGCTTCTGTTTGCCCAGGAACCGCTGGTGCTGAATGTTGGCACGCTTCTTGATGGAAGGGGCGGGACTCGGCGCAACACCTCTGTCGAGGTGGAGGGATCGAAAATCTCTAAAATCGGGACGATTAGCGGCAAGTCGATCAATCTGAAAAGCCTGACAGTGCTGCCCGGGATGATTGACACCCACGTTCACATCGGATGGCACTTCGGTCCGGATGGGCGCTATGCACCCCAGGACACTTCGGTTGCCACTGCGATGGGATTTGCGGTTGAGAATGCCTATGTCACGCTTATGGGCGGCTTCACGACCGTGCAGAGCGTAGGCAGTCCAATCGATGGTGATTTGAGAGCTGCAATCAACCGGGGCGTGTTCCCCGGATCACGCATTCTGACCTCCCTGGGAGCGATTAGCGATCCCAAACTGACCGTTGAGCAGATTCGTCAAGCTGTCGATACATTCGCGGATAACCAGGCAGATCTGGTCAAGATATTCGCCTCCAAAAGTTTTCGCGAGGGCGGTGGTCAGACACTGACCAATGAACAAATCCAAGCAGCTTGTGGCGAGGCGAAAGCGCATCACCTGCGTACCCTGGTTCATGTTTACGGGCCCGATACGATTCGCGAAGTCTCGGAAGCCGGTTGCACTTCAGTCGAGCATGGCACTCTGATTACCCCAGACGTTCTGAAAGTTTTGGCTGCTAATGGTACATACTTCGATCCGAATATCGGGCTTGTTGCCCAGAACTACCTGGCCCACCGCGCGAACTATATCGGCATCGGCAATTACACCGAAGAAGGCATGGCCGCGATGGAGCGATCGATCCCGCTTGCTCTGAAGGTCTTCAAAGAAGCGTTATCAACACCGCATCTGAAGATCGTTTTCGGTACCGATGCCGTAGCCGGGGCGCACGGACATAATGTTGAGGAGCTGATCTACCGCGTACAGAAGGGTGGTCAGGATCCAAGCGCAGCCATCACCTCGGTCACTTCTCTTTCTGCTGAGTCGTTGGGCATGGGCGGTAAAATCGGTGTCCTGGCCCCGGGAATGGAAGCAGATTTGATAGCCGTCGATGGTGATCCTCTAAAAGACATCACCGCGCTGCGCCGCGTTGTGTTCGTGATGAAGAGTGGAAAGATCTACAAGGGATCGTCTACCGCGCAGTAATGTTCCCTTAGCGGATTAGCATATCGAAGAATTCTCGGAGCATGCTGACCACCCGATCGGTTGAGATGCTTACAGGATCGTAGGCATGCTCCAGAACCAAACCATGCAGCAGAACTTCGAGCGCACTCCTCCGCAACTCATTTGACTCAGTACTTCGCAAAGCGCAAGGAAGCAGTGGGTCTATCCCCTCGAGCTTGATTTGGGTTCTAATTCTGCGATGCGCTTCCGCCAGTTTCGCGCGCATTTTGACATGTCGTAAGGCATACAGCTTGAACTCCAAAACAAGAATGGACCACTGGCGATCACTGACCCTGCCGACATAGTATTCGCGAAGAACAGTGAGACGCTCGGCTTCCGTTTTGCAGTTCTCCATTAATAGCCGAATCCTGCGAACGTGAAGGTTCGCCTGCTGCTCTAACAGCGAGAGAAATACCGCTTCCTTGCTCTTAAAGTGAGCATAGAATGCCCCGCGAGTGTATCCAGCTTCGGTCGCGACATCGTCGATGCGGGCGGCTTCGAATCCATCCCTGGCGAAAACGATGCGGGCGGCTTTTAACAGCTTCTGCTGGGTCAGTTCAGTCTTTTGTTGATGTTTGTTCAAAGCGCGCCGGCTAATACTAATTATATACACGCGTGTATAAAGTGTGGTACATATATGTATGTATTCATTCGGACATGCTTTCCCGCCTCTCCCTGATCGTCGTTAGCATTCTTCTTGCGACCGGTGCGGCTAGATCCCAGACAATTGGGACCACCGGATCATCGGCCTCCAGTCGCGCTACGCAACTTCCTTCGTCGGGGCGAATGGGCGAGAGCGGTTCGATTAACAGCCAGCAGTCTGCGTCTTCCGGTACAGGAGTCGCGACGATCAACAGTTCAGTCCAGGTCAGCGGAACTTTCGCAGGTAGCCTTCCTTCTAAGACCCTCCCAGATGGTCCAGTGGTTCTATCCTTGGCCGAAGCGCTGCATCGCGGTCTGACGGCAAATCTTGGCGCCCTCTCAGCAAACGAATCGGTGCGTGCGTCCCGAGCAAACCGAATCCAGGAGCTAAGCACTCTGCTGCCCAGCATCTCCGCAAACGCTAGTGAGACTCTGCAACGAGTGAACCTCGCTGCTGAGGGATTCAAATTCAATATTCCGAACTTCTCCATTCCGACTCTTGTAGGTCCGTTTGCCTATTCGCAAGTACAGGGCGCCCTAAGCCAATCGATCTATGATCCGGTGGCGCGACGGAACTGGCAGGCGAGCAAAGAGACCGAGCGCGCTTCCGTTCTCTCCGCAAAAGACACGCGGGAACTGGTTATCTTAGCGGTGGGCGGCACATATCTTCAAACGCTGGCTGACCTAGCGCGCTTCGAGTCTCAACGGGCTCAAGTTGACAACGCGCAGGCGATCTACAATCAAGCCGTCATCCGAAAAGCTGCCGGGACGAATTCTAAAATCGACGTTGTGCGAAGCCTTGTTGAGTTGCAGACACAGCAGCAACGGCTCAATTCGCGTGGGGCCGACTTTCGGAAGCAGAAGATTGCACTGGCTCGCATTATCGGAGTTCCGCTTGATCGCGAAATCATACTTTCCGAACCGCTCGCCTACACCACCAGCGCCATTCCCGATGAGCCGGCCGCAGTTCACGAGGCGCTCACTGATCGAGCCGATCTCCAGGCCGCAGAAGCACAGGTCGAGGCTGCGCAGCGGGCGCTTTCAGCTGCTCACGCGGAGCGCCTCCCTTCAATTTCGGTAAACGGCAATTACGGGTTTTTGGGCGCTACTCCAGCCAGCGCTCGGGCTGTGTACGGGGTTTCGGGCGCCCTGAATGTTCCGATATGGCAGGGTGGTCGCACGCGCGGCGATATTCTCCAAGCCGAAGCTACGCTGCACACCCGCCAGGCTGAACTCGAGGACGGGCGTGTCGGCATTGAGCAGGATGTACGAAACGCTTTGATTGAGATTCAGACTGCTACCGGTCAGGTTCATCTGGCTGAGAGCAACCGGACATATGCCAATGAAACGCTGTCGGAGGCGCGTGACCGGTTTGCCGCCGGGGTTGCCACAACTGTTGAAGTTGTGCAGGCACAGGAGCAGGTAGCAAGCGCTGAGAGCGATTACATTTCGAGTCTCTTCTCTTTTGACTTAGCAAAGCTGTCATTAGCGCGGGCTTGCGGACGAACCGAAGCTGCATTGCCAGACTTACTGAAAGGAGATCGTCCGTGAGCACGCAACAGCAAACACCCGCACCAGCCCCTTCCACCGTCGCGGAGCAAGCAACGAAGAGGCGAGGCCGTGGTAAGGCTTTCTTGATTTTCTTCTCGATCCTGCTTGTTTTGGGAGTCGGCGGTTTTCTGTACTGGCTTCATGAGCGCCAATTTGAGTTCACGGACGACGCCGAGATTGATGCTCACATAGCGCCCGTCAGCCCCCGTGTGGATGGAACAGTCACCAAGGTTTATGTTGAGGACAACCAGATTGTCAAACTAGGAGATCCTTTGGTAGATCTGGATCCACGCGACTTTCAGATTGCCCTCAACCAGGCGCTCGCCCAACTCTCCCAGGCACGCAGCATTGTGATCTCGGAGGAGCCCAATATTCCCATCACGCAGGTGGAGAACACGACCAACATTTCGGGTGGGGAATCCGAAGTGGCCAACGCCCAGGCAGCGTTGTCGGCCGCGCAGCGAGATCGCGAGGCAGATGCTGCGAAAGTCGCTGAAGCAGAGGCCAACAACGCGCGGGCACAGGCCGACCTGGCCCGCTACAAACTGCTGATTGCGAAGGAGGAAGTGTCGCAGCAGGAGTACGATCAAATCGTCTCTACTGCGAAAGCTCAGGCTGCAACAGTAGCCGCGACACAGGCTTCGCTCCAATCCGCGGACCAGACCGTTGACGGGCGGCGCGCTCAGTTGCAGCAGTCTCAAAGCAGACTGGTCCAATATCAGCGGAACGCACCGCGAGCGTTGGCTATCCGGCGCGCGACCGTTCAATCGAATCGCGCTAGCGCCGAGAGCATTGGCACACAGGTGGATCAGGCACGACTGAATCTCAGCTATACGAAGGTCACTGCACCCGTGCCAGGCATCGTCCTGAAACGTTCCGCCGAAGTTGGGTCGCACCTTTCGGCCGGGCAGCAGGTCCTGCAAATCGCCCAAATCGACGACGTCTGGATCACAGCTAATTTCAAGGAGACCCAATTGCAGAATATCCGCAAGGGTCAGCCCGCAACCATTCACATAGACGCTTTGAAGAGGGACTTCAACGGATATGTTGAGGACATGGGGGGCTCTACTGGCGCAATGGCCAGTGTGCTTCCACCCGAAAACGCAACGGGCAACTACGTCAAGGTTGTTCAGCGAATCCCCGTGCGCATTCGGCTGAAACCAAACCAAAGCGGTACCGATCAACTGCGACCCGGTATGTCTGTAGAGTCGAACGTGCGGATCGGAGGCTGACGTTGTCAGCGGCGGCCGCAATTGATTATCGCTGGAAGCCATCCCACAATCCGTGGATCGTGGCCATGACGGTAACGCTCGCAACCTTTGCGGAAGTGCTGGACTCATCGATTGCAAATGTTGCGCTGCCTCACATAGCCGGATCGCTTGGAGCGAGCTATGACGAAGCGACGTGGGTACTGACAAGCTACCTGGTCTCAAGTGCGATTGTGCTGCCCATCTCCGGGTGGCTCTCAACCCGAATCGGGCGTAAGCGCTTCTACATGCTTTGCGTTGCGCTTTTCACTACCTGTTCTCTTCTCTGCGGTTTGGCCACAACCCTTCCCATGCTGGTGATTGCACGCGTGCTGCAAGGCGCAGGCGGCGGCGGTCTGCAACCCTCAGAACAGGCGATCCTCGCAGATACGTTTCCGCCGGAACGCCGCAGCATGGCTTTTGCGATGTATGGAATGGCTGTGGTGGTTGCACCTGCAATCGGTCCTACGCTGGGGGGCTGGATCACGGATAACTATAGCTGGCACTGGATCTTCTTCATCAACATCCCAGTCGGGCTGCTTTCGCTCTTTCTTACGAACCGTCTGGTAGAAGACCCGCCCTGGCTAAAGGACCGGAAAAGAGCGGCGATCAAGGTCGACTACATCGGGCTGGCTTTGATTGTGATCGGAGTCGCGAGCTTCCAATTCGTCCTCGACAAAGGGCAGGAGAATGACTGGTTCGCATCACCGATGATTTTGACTTTCACCTGCATAGGCATCCCGACTCTCGTGGCATTTTTCCTTTGGGAGTGGTTTCACGATGACCCGATTGTGGATGTTCGGCTGCTCCAGAATCGAAATTTCGGGACTGCTGTTTTCTTTTCGTTTGTGCTGGGAATCGTTCTCTTCGGCTCGACCGTTCTGATTCCAGAATTCTTGCAGAGCAGTTTAGGCTATACCGCAGAACGCGCTGGATGGGCGCTTTCTCCAGGTGGCGTTGTATTGATGGTCATGATGCCCATAGCAGGAATATTAACGTCCAGAAAAATCGACCCGCGTCTCCTCATTGCAATCGGCTTCTTAGGTACTTCAATCTCACTGCACATGATGACGGTGATCTACCTACAGATCGATTTCCGCAGCATCGTGCTCCTTCGCATGTTCCAGGTTCTGTTTATGCCGTTGATCTTCATCCCCATCAGCACGCTGAATTACATCGGTGTTCCCCGTGAGAAAAGCAACCAGGTCTCTGGCTTGTCTAACTTTTCACGCAACATGGGCGGGGCCATGGGCACATCGCTGCTGACTACTTTTCTGGCGCGCCAAAACCAGATGCATCAACGGTCTTTTGCTGCACATACATCGAATGGAGATGCAAACTTCCAGCAGATGCTGAGCGGGCTAAAGACGCTCTTCCTTTCGCAGGGTTTCGATTCGGTCACCGCATCGAAAAAAGCTCTCGCTATGGCCTATCAGACCGTACAAGCCCAGGCGAGCACGTTAAGTTTTGAGAACAGCTTTTGGATGATGTCCCTTATGATCTTGTTCCTGGTACCGCTTCCCTTCATCATGCGACGGCCCAGACCGGGAGAGCGAAAAGAAGTTGCCGCCGCTCATTGATCCGCCGCCAACATGAAACGCCAGAAGAGTGGCGAACAGTTTGGGTTGGCTCTGCATCACTGAAATCGCCAATCGCTGCAAGATAGGACGGTCTTCCATCAGCAGCATGAGGGATCCCATTATGCGGGATCTTCGATCAATCGAGCGATGTTCTGCCTGGTAGCAGCTAAGAGTATTCGCTTCCAGCGCTTTTGCGAGAACGAGAGCCTGTTTGAATGAGAGCCCAATCCCTTCTCCGGTAATCGCATCGACCGAGCCCGATGCATCGCCAACAAGCGCTACGTTGTCCCGGTAAATGCGACGGAACCTTCGTGATATGGACAAAGCGCCGCGTTCAGAAGACATCGTCCCGGCTCCAGCCAATCTCGCTGCTACCTCAGGAAAGTCGAGGAGAGCTCGGTCAATCCGTAACTTTGAATCACGCGAGGTAAGCGCCACGCCGACCTCGTTCCTGGATACCGGTGTAATGTAGATTTGCGCT
Organism: uncultured Bryobacteraceae bacterium; assembly: GCA_964245395.1. Lineage (GTDB taxonomy): Bacteria > Acidobacteriota > Terriglobia > Bryobacterales > Bryobacteraceae > Bog-105. Next base: position 132,155 of record CAXTMN010000001.1, on the reverse strand, counting down.
TTGGAACCCCAGCAAAGTTCCACGTAAGGCGACCAGGGCTCGATC
>CAXTMN010000001.1:122263-132100 GCA_964245395.1 uncultured Bryobacteraceae bacterium | reverse complement strand
CCTGCACGAACGGTTCAGGACCAAGGCGGTACTGGACGCGCTGCTCGATCCGGTAATGGCGGCGAAATGCATATCTGACGCTTTGACTTCGGCTCCGATTCAGACCTGCCTGACGGCGAATGCAAGAGTTTTGCCCATCTGCGCCCACGACGAAATCTGCCGGGACTGCTTGCCCGTTGACAGAAAGCCCGTTTGCAGTGAGGGCAAGGTGTTTGGCATTCCAAATGAACGAAGCGCCCGCAGCCTCCGCGCGCCGCAGAAGTAGATTATGCAGGACAGTTCGACGAACGCCTAGACCGATGCCGGAGGGGAAATCGGCAGCCACAGCCGTGTTTCCATGTGAAAAACGAATTCCGCGAAAGGGGTAGCAAACTGTTTCAGGGATCGAAACGCCCAGGGCGTCCAGCGTCGCTACCGTGTCGGGCAGCAAGCCTTCCCCGCACGCTTTATCAATCGGGGGCACGGCACAATCAGCAACGGTGACCTGAAAGCCGCGTTGCCGAAGCGCGATCGCGCTAGCTAGACCTGCGGGCCCTCCCCCGACAATGTAAATGTGGCCGCCCGTCACGCGATCTTTTTCAATTCTTGGGCATAGAGGCGGTTTTGTGGAAAGCGTCTGGCCAAATCGGACAGCAGGCGTTTCGCTTCAGTTTCATCCCTGCCGCGCAGCGCCGCGACTGCAAGAAGCAGTTCCGCATAAGGCTGAAGATAATGACCTTTCGACGCGGTTAGCTTCAGGTTAGCGATTCCCGCTTGTCTGTCAGTTTGTGCTCCTCCTGCGTGCAGAAGCCAGCGCACCGGTGCAGGCTTTAGACTGAGCAAGTAATTTTCGACCCCGATTGCAAGATACGCGTCATAGTAGGTTGGGTCTTCGCCTATCAGCCTTTCCGCAATCCCGCGGCCCTGTTTAATCTCGTTCAGAGAGGCCATGTTTCGCTTTTCGATCAGGGCTATGTAGTCGGCCCTCAAGCCGAAGCAGAGTAGTTCGGCATAAAGCGCGCTTTTGTTTTTGGGTGATTGTTTCAACTCGGCGTGGGCAAGCTGGTCGCTTTGGCCCAGGGCCGCATCGAAGCTGGCCTTCAAAGACGGATTCGGACTCAGCGTCTTCTTGTTCAGAAAACTATGGTCGTTGATAAAAAGTTCCGACTGCAGAATATGCAGCCGATCGAACTCAGTAAACAGGTAAGCCGCGGCGTCAGACACAGGACCGAGCGGATCCTTTGGATGCACTTGCTCCCACTGCTGAAACGATTGATGGGCGCTTACAAATTCCAGGTTGTACATATCCTTGTAACCCGCGTCGAGCAGATCGCTCGATGCAGCGCAGAGCGACCCACATCCGCAAAGGAACAGGAAAGATACCAGTAAGCTCTTCAAGACTTAAGTTTACCGATGAGCAACTGTGGGCGGCAGCTTGTGACAAAATTCGTCATTGAACATCTTGAGTGTTGCCTATCCTCAGTTTCCGGTCGGACCGGATTCAAGTGGTGGCGCGGAGCAGGTCTTGTACCAGCTTGAACGCGGAATTGTAGAAGCCGGGCACCAATCCGTTGTAATCGCTGCTGTCGGGTCAGCGGTGAGCGGCGAACTGATTAGCACCGTGGCTATGACGGACGAAATCACTGAGCAGGGGCGCGAGATTTCCCGGAAGGCGCACCTGCAGCAAATCGGGCAGGTGCTCTCCCAAAAACCGATTGATCTGATCCATTTTCACGGCCTGGATTTTTCTTCGTATCTGCCCAGTTCTCGCATTCCTAAGCTGGCGACGCTGCACCTTCCGCCAGCCTGGTACTCGCCTTCCGTATTCAAGATGCCGGAGGTCCGCTTCTGCTGTGTCTCAGAAGCCCAAGCGGATACAGTTCCCACCAGGGAGCGTCCAACTGTAGTGTGTAATGGGATCGATCTAAGCGTGTTCAAGTCGACCTGTGAACGCGCTCCGTACCTGCTCTGGATTGGCAGGATCTGTCCCGAAAAGGGGACCGGCATCGCGCTTCGCGTAGCTCATCGTCTTCGGCTCCCGCTTATTGTTGCCGGCCCGGTGCACCCGTTTCGTACGCATCAGCAGTACTTCACCGAGGACGTGCAGCCACTACTCGACAACCAGCGGCAATGGATCGGGTCTGTCGGCCTTCGAGACAAGGTGAAACTTTTATCCGAAGCGCGTTGCCTGCTGATTCCGAGTTTCGCCGAAGAGACCAGTTCGCTGGTAGCTATGGAGGCATGCAGCTCGGGCTTGCCTGTGATTGCTTTCCGCTCGGGAGCCCTACCGGAAGTAGTAGAGCACGAAGTAACCGGCTTTATCGTGGATGATGAAGATCAGATGGTACTCGCTGTGGAACGCACGGCCAGAATCTCTGCTGAACGCTGCCGGGAACGGGCGTGGACGCGGTTTGCTGCGAGCCGCATGGTGCGGGACTATCTATCGCTTTACGAGCGGATACTTACTTTCGCGTGATAGTGATGCGGGTCTTCTGAACTTTCTGCACGCCCCAACTCTGTTTGTACGCTTCATCGCCTCGCAAAAAGTCAAAGCGGGAGACGCCAGCAGACCAGAGGTACTCGATGGTCTGGAACAAAAGAGTGCGCCCAAAACCGAAAGACTCGTGTTCTGGATCGAACGCGCTCATGTAGCTAAAGAATTGGTTGCGATGGAGAAAACCGATGATCAAGGCAGAAACCTCCCCATCGAACCGCAGGGAGAAGATCCGTAGCGAGCCTCGCTCGGAAAATTTCGTTGCGACGTCTCTGAGGAACTCGGCTGAGTGGTTCGCTTTGATCATCCCGGGCTGGCCCTGCCTTCGCCAACGTTCACCGTGAAGCCGAATCAGTGCATTCGTCAACTCCTCAGTTACGATCTCAGCTTTATCGAATACTACAGAGCCGGCAGCTTCCGCTTTGGCCAGATAGCGCCGCACGTTGCGCCGTAGATCGGGCGACCGCGTTTGCCAATAATCAGTGAAGTTCCCGGCCAGAGGCAGGAAGCTGCACTCTGTGTCCCCAGCAATCTTTACTGCGAGTGCAGGAGCGCCAGACAGGCTCGTAAATGGCGTCTCCCGTGCGAGATCCTGCCAGTCGCAAACATCCCACGCCCGAAAGGTCTCGAGGTGAATTTGCAAACTGTTGATTACGGGTAATATGAAGGCACGTTCAATCAAAGGCTCCAGGTAGTCGGAAATTCCAGAGCCGACCAGAGTCATCTGCCGCCGGCCCTGCCACTCGTGGATGAAACAGGGAAGGATCCCGACTAGGCGACCGTTGGATCGAAACAGAAGAACATGGAGGCGTCCGCTCCCGAAGTGCCGCCACCAGACGATTTGCCAGTACGGTGTTTGGAAAGGAGTGCTAGTCTCAACCCTGCTGACAAGACTAGCCCAGTCGCTTTCGACCGCAACCAGAGCAGCGGCGTCCTCAATCACATCCAGGGTCAAGTTGAGAGTCAAGCTTCTTTTGACTCGGTCGCGGAGTTTGCATCCAGCAGCCGTAGCGCTTCGCGATATCCGTTCAGCGTACCGACATCAACATATGACTCACCGGCCTGATACCCACGAGCCCGACCGCTGTGCCCCAGATATCGATTGATAAGCGTTCCCAAATATTCGTCCTTGCTGCGTATCCACAACACGTGCAGTTCGCGCAAAATAGAGCCGGTCATCTTCATCGCTCCCCAGATCCAGTGAGTAACCACATCGGAGCTCTTTACACGAACTTCGACCACCTCCTTGTTCGGTCCGGTAACGACGGCATCGAACCGCTCTGGATGTTGGACGGGAAAAAGCAAAAGTGAAAACTCGCGGTCGGGAAGCAGGCGAAGCGCACTCTCAGGAAACCAGATAGTGTCGGGTAGTCCGATACAAACATCCTCATCGGGAGGGATCAGGGGCAAAGCCCGAAAAACAGCGTCGCAGAGCCCTGCAGGCTGCGGCTGAACTGCGTAGAAAATGGTTGCCGACAGAGCATGGCCGCCGAAGTAGTCGAGGATATCTGACTTACCAGGCGAGATGACGAAGACAATCTTATCGACTCCGCCCTGAACCATACGTTCGATCAGATACTCACTGACGGCACGAGGACGCTCGCTGCCATCGTTGAGATAGCTGCCAACAGGAAGCAGTTCCTTCGAGAAGGCCAGAGGCTGGATGCGGCTTCCTATCCCGGCCGCTGGGATTATGCCCCACATAATCACCCTCCGTCGTAAGCCGGCACTTGCTGGCCGACGTTGTTCGCCCCGCTCGACACTTCATCTTGTGGGAATTCGATCAGGTCAATGAGTCGGCGAGCGCGGATAGCAGCAGTATGGCAATCGAGAGTCCGTTCCCGAGCCCGCGCACCGGTCTGTTTCAGGAGAGTCCGGTCTGAGGTGATCGCGCTGATAGCGTCTTCCCTTGACGACGCAAGCAGGATTTCCTGCCCTGGAGTGAAGAATGAATCTAACCCGAGCCACTCGTCGCTCATGACAGCCGTTCCACAAGCGGTGGCCTCAAATAAGCGCCCTGATGGGCAAAATCCCATGGCGGCCATAGATCCTCGAGTGACATTCAGGGCGAGGGGCGATGAACAATATAGTCCGCAATGCTCAGGCGGGGAGACGTGGTCGAAGTGCCGGATGTTCGGCGGCCAGGATTCTACATTGGGATACATGGCCCCTGCGATTACAAAACGATAATCCCTTAGCCGCGTGGCTGGCACAATCAGCAGTTCGGACAGCGCAGACTGGCGGTCTTGCGAGTAAGTTCCTAAGTAAGAGAGATCAGCTTCGAACTTAGTTGAAGGCTCAACCGGACGGTAAACTGTTGGGTCGACCCAACCATATAAAGTCGCCACGCATCGAGCACCAAGACGCTCTCGAATCTGCTGGAGAGCTGTGCCACCTGTGTAGCTCAGAACAAGGTCAAACTTTCCCAAACCGGCCGGCGGAAGATACGGGACGATTTCGCCTTTTGCCAGACGGCTGAGCGTGACCGGTGCGTCCATATCGTAGAAAGCAGTTCGTGGCAAGCTGGATTCGCATATAAGATTGCAGGCAGCGACCCCATCCGGGCAATATGACGTTACCATCCCAACGTCAGCCTTAGCTAACAACGCTTTCGCAGTGGATAGGATGTCGGTCCAATCCGTATAGAGATGGATGGTCGCAAAACAGAAATCAACAGCATCGCGATGAGCGGCATAGTAAGGAGCATCGCGTTCGAAGAAGTGAATTTCGTGACCGTCACGATGAAGTTCGCGGAAAAGTCCGCGCAGCAGTGTGGCATGCCCGTTGCCCCATGCGGAACTGACGGAAAGACCGAATATGACAATTCTCATGAAGTTGGGCGCTGTCCTCAACGAACTTTGAATTTATAGAACATTTCAACACTCACGTTTCCGTTAAAGTCACGAAGGCCGACAAGCGAAAGTGCTGGAGTAAAGGCCCACTCCACTCTGATAATTTCAGAGTTTGTCTGAGTGACATCAGTAATGTAGGTGAAAGTCACATTACTGGCAATCTTCTGTTGCAAGGTGACACGTGCACTGGCCTGTCCTCCGCCTGAAAACGAGGGGTCAATCTTGAATTGGCTGATTCCGAAGACCCGTTGAACGCGGCTGGCCAAAGGATTCGCCACGGCCTGACCCAGGACCGCAGATTCGCCCATCTGACTCAAAGACTGCTGCTGTGGGTTTGGCTGGTGAGCGGCGATCGTCGGGTCGGCCGGTGTCGTGTTAGTTGCCAATAACTGAACAATCTGCTCGAAGGTGAGTGGTGGGTCAGAGCGATAGCTCAACTGCATGTTGTTGATCGGCCCAGTTACTCCAAGAGTAACGTCCACGTTCTGCGCGATGGTCTCGAGCGAGACATTCAGGACGGGAATGATGGCGTTTGGATTATAAAAGTTAATAGCGCCGGTATTTACAGTGTAGGTGTTGCCGAAGAACACTAGTTGGCCATCCGTTACAGTGACGCGGCCTAGAATACCCGGTGTCGCTGCAGTGCCACGCACATTGAGATTTGCCTCGACTGCCAGCCGGTTCGCATAAGTTGTAATCACTCGCAAATCGGGAGAAGTAAGGATTTTGATGTCAAGGCGCATTCCTGCAAGCAAAGCTGAAGGAGCAGTCGGAGTCTCTGGCGGTGTCGATGCACCTGAGAGAAGGGAGCCGGCATCGCTCGTTGCTCCATAGGCGATACGCTGAACCGTCAGATTGCCGCTGATCAGCGAGCGCTTCACATTGCCCGTAAGAGCCATTGAAGCGTCGGAGGTGACGCTTACACCCGAATACCTTACGCGAACCCGCCTGGCGGTCGCACGCAAATTAAAACTCGGTGAATCGCCTGAAATTCCTACGAATCCGCTAAGTGCGATTTTGCCGCCGCCACTTTCTCCTGTTAGATTCTGGATCGTCGCGTTAGTGCCGTTGAGCAGGATGACCCCGTTTGCGTTTGAAAGGCCGTTTGGCGATTCGGAGTAGTTTACGTTAGCATTCTTCAGTTCAAGCTTGCCATTCAGCAGAGGCTGAGTGAAATTTCCACGGACGTTGGCGTTTAACGCGATCGAGCCCGAGGAGTAGAAATCTCGATCAACATCCTGAAGCACACCGAGATCAGCGGCAGCAGTCAGGTTCAAGCTGATTGGATTGCTCGAGTTCTTCAGGTTGAGCCCACCGGCTGCATCAATCTTCGTCCCAGGGCCAGTGATACGCAATTGCTGCACTTGAATCTGGGAACGATTCAGCGCGATGGTGATCGGACCCTCATTGCGAAAGTCGACTTTTCGGGTCGGCGGTGCCCCCGTGGCAGAACTTTGGGGAGACGTGCTCAATTCTAGGCGGCTCAGCTGCAAACGTCCGGTCAGAGCGTCGGTATTTAGAAGAGGCCCGTTCACTGACGCTTGCCCATCCACGAATGCATCAAAGGCGGGCTTGATGGCAGGGTCACTTTCAACGAAAGGCGCAAGATTTGAGTACCGAATGTTTGAAAAAACCAGATTGGCACTTGAACTGTAATCGCCGGATAGTTGAGAGCTCCCGGTAAGGCGGATCTGACTTTTGGCCAGGTCGGAATCGAGACTGTAGTTTAGCCTCCCCCCGGTTGTAGATGCTTTAAAGCTGAGCTCGCCGAGAGTTCTAGTTCCAATACGCAAGTCGCGTGCCGACGCATTGCCGTTTAGATTAGAGAAGAGGAAGGCACCCGGTCCCTTCGTATCACGCAGATTGGCAGAGAAGTCTGCGGCCAATTGTAGAGTACCGGCCAATCCCGGCTTAACCTCTTCGGCGTGACGAATCTTGCTGACGTCAATGTCAGAGCTGCTGAGCTTCAAAGCGAGCGCTCCAGCGTTGAAGTTGCTAGCGGGATGTGAGAAGGAACCGGTGAGAGTGAGGCTGCCCGCAGGCGCATCGAGGCGGATAGAGGGTATGTCAACGAGCGTATTCGAGTAACGAAGCGCCCCTTGAAGACGGTTTATCGGCTCGCCATAAACACTAGCGCGGTCCAGATCGAATGAGGCGTTTGCATTCGGTGCTTGCAATGTGCCATTAACGTGGGCCTGAGCAGAAAGAGTTCCGCGTACAGGCACTGCGCCCTGGCCCACGATACTCAAAAGCTTCTCAACAGATAGCCCCTGAATCTTGGCATCGGCGTTAGTGGCGTAGTCTTTGGTCAGAGCCGTCTGCCCTGAGACTTCCACTTTTGAGCCAGCGAAGTTCGAAGCGACGCTGTAGCTGACATTTCCATTGTTCGTGCGTGCGGTAGCCGTCAAATCACCCGCACTCTGGTTTTGAAGCTTGAGGCCACGCGCGGAAAGATCGGCCGTAACATCTGAGACTGCAATCTCGGATTCTTTATTTACCTCATGCAGATCGGCCCCGGCGTCTGCAGCAAATTGGATTGCTCCGGCAATACCGGGTGACTGCTTTTGGAGAAGCTGGAAGTTAGCGAGTTGAACATTGGTGGTAGCTGCGTGCAATTGTGCGTGGCCAGTAGTAAAGCTATCCCGCGGATGCCGGAACGATCCGTTTACATTGAAGCGACCTCCCGCTGCATCAAGCTCCAGCGTAGAAAGCGTGATCGACTGGTCGCTGAGGCTGATATTCGCGAACAGCTTGTCGAGCGGTTGATTGTAAACGCTGCCATTCAGCACCTGAAGGGTCGCGCTGCCCAGCGGGTTGCCATAGGTTCCATTCACATGAACGTCTGCGGTCAGACTACCCGTAGCAGGAATGGTCCCTTCACCACCGAGGGCGAGCAGATCAGCTAAATCGCCATTGCGTAACGAGACGTTTGCCACCAGCGGTGACCCAGAGATTGGACTCCATTGACGAAGGCCGATAGAAGCATCAAAGGCTGTTCGTAAGGCCCTGCTGGACAGCAATCCGTTCTGGATAGTCGCGCCGGATGGGGAAGCAGTGAGGTCGGCTGCAAACTGATCAAAAGGCCTTTGCTCAAGGGCAAAGCGGCTCAGGGCGACATGGCTCGTGATTCGCGGGCCTGCCAGGTTTCCGGTAATCTGCGCGGAAAGATTAGCTGTTCCACTTTGCAAGGTGAGCGGGAGTGAAGTCACTGGCTTAACCGCCCCGAAATTCGCCGCGGGTAGAAAGTCGTTCAGGTCGTGCGAAACCAGATTCAGATCGATACGTTTGTTGAGGGATCCGGAAAGCTCGAGCCGTGAGTTCGGAAGAACAACGTAAGACTGCCCCAGATTAACGGCCCCATCCTTTCCAATGTAAGTAGCGAATAGTCGCCCGCTCACCGGCACACCCCGTCTGCCAGGGACAATAGCGATTTGCGCCTCAGCTGTATAGCCGGTCGTACCCTTTACATCCAGGTTGCCCGCAGCTTTTATCGAGCCGTTAAGGGCGCCATCATAACCCAACGTCTTTCCTGTGAATGACCGCGCTAACACTGGCAGCGAAAAATTCCGCAGGACGCCTTCGATACTGAGGCTCTGCGACTTTTCAACGAAGACCTTGGCCGCAAGATCACCGCCAAAGGCGTGAAGTTTCAAACCATCCATGCTGAGCAGGAACGGGTCGGCATGAAAGGGAGAAGAAAGACGAGTGGCGCCACTCCGGACCGAAATACCTTTTGAAGTAAGCATTCCGTCGACAAGGTAATTATTTTGCCGATCGAGTTTGGCGGCGCCATTGGCCTGCAGCGTACCGTAAGCTTGAACGCCAGACACCTTCAGTAGCGCGGCCAATTGCGCTAGCGCAAAGCTGCCCTTAAACTGAACGGTCTTTTCTGCAGCGGAATCAAGGACGCCTGATGCCTCGAGTGTGCTTTCCCCCAATGCGAGATGCGCACTCTGAACCTGCACGGCATTCGTCTTACCGTCAATATGAAAGCTGGCTTCCGCTGTTAGAGACTTTGGAGCGCCTTTCGCATCCGGAGCAATCGGCAAATCGAGAGAGCGCTGCAGCTCAGGTAGTGAGATACCGGCGCTCAGTTGCGCCGCGAGCTGGGGATAGTTGATGTTTTGTAGTGAGGCCGTGAGCAGGACCTGCGACTGGTCAGTACTGAGCTTTGCATTAGTCAGCCGGATGGCGTCTTTCTCAAGGGTGATGGGAAGGTTTACATGAACGTTCAAGGGCGGCCGCTGACCGGAAGTGAGTACAAGTGGGTCAATCGCTAGAAATCCCCCATAACTTGGTGACAAGACGTTGTAATTCAGAAGGGCTCGAACGTTATCGCCGCGCGCGCTGAACGCTGATTTCTGCTGAGCGAGCTGTAAAAGCCCGTGTTGAATCTCGAAGTGCCCGATAGCGAGATCAACAACCGTTTCGAGCCCGGATGTCTGGCTCGTGTCAGTTTTCACGATCTTAGGCTGAGGAATGTTGGTCGTGCCGTTTGGGAAAACAATGAGA
>CAXTMN010000001.1:56209-122253 GCA_964245395.1 uncultured Bryobacteraceae bacterium | reverse complement strand
GCAAGATAGCGTATGTCTACAGCCTTTTTCAGCCCCGAAAGCAGCTTAAGTCTTACTTCAAGAAGGGAGGCCCTGGCCAAAGGGTCGCTGCCCTGCGGTTCAGTTCCATGAAGAATAAAGTTTCTGATTCGGACGGTCAAATGAGTCCAGTCGAACTGAAAGGATCCAATTTCGGCCACGCCTCCTGTAGAGTCTTCTATGGTCGAGACGATCTTGCCCCGAACGAAGTTCGCAAACCACGAACTCTGCAAAACAAGAACGGAGGTGATGACCAGAACGACAATCACGCCGAAGAGTGCGGCGGCAATCCTGAGCAGGATGCGATTCCGCTGAGTCATTGCAGGCTCTCCTCACGAAACTCAATCTTGTTGTTTTTTCGCTGGTCGTCTAACCAGGCAAAGAATTGGGTATTCACTTGTTCACCGGTTAAAATATCGCGGACCTGGGAGCGAAGGTCATCGGGCTGCTTGCCGGGATATTCGCTCCGGAGAGCTGCCGCGTGATCCCGATAATATTTGTCAATTTCATCGTCAGTAATCAGGACCGCTGGCCGGAATCTGAGATCGACAAAGCGCAGGATCGTCAGCTGCCATTGGAACTGAGTGCGAAGATCAATTTCCGATACTCCATAGTGGCGCAAAGCTGCCGCATAAGACCCCGGTGTCTTGAATTTTCCTTTCTCTAACTGATTCAGCTGGCGTTCTGTTTCCTGGTTGGTCGCCGGCGGGTAGTCGCCCAGATCGATCTCCCGGCGGATGAAAATCTGATCGATCAATCTGTTGGCGGCCTTTTTGCGGGCAGTGTTGCTTAGGTCAAAGGGATCGCTATTCAGCAGTTCCGTCACGCGCAGGTCACGGTCAATATCGCTTTCTTTCACGATCGATCTGCCAACTACAACGGCGATGCGATCGATGATTACTGCAACCGCAAGAGCGTGGGTTAGCAAAAGCAGAATTGCGGCTCGGACACGCATTTAGAACGCCTGCCCAATGGAAAAAAAGAATTGAACATGGCCAAGCTGTTGGCGGCGGGCATCGCAATTCGGGAACGCAGGGTTTCCAATTTTGCCAGGACCACAACCGATCAAGTCTTGAATGGTTTCGTTATTACTGAACCCTTGATAATGGCCCGCATTCACCGCATAGGAAAGATCGACGCGGACAGGACCTAACGGAGTCTTGTACCGTATGCCAAAGCCAGGAGCCTGAAGCGCGTAGTTGAAATCTTGATCGTTCCTTTGCCGGTATCTAAAAGAGATATCGCTGAAATTTGTGTAAATGTTCCCCGTGTCATGAAAGAACACGCCGCTGATGTTAGGGCCAAGCAGTGGGAAACGTAGTTCGAATGTATTGAAGAAAAGACCATTGCCGCCAATCGGGAATCCTGTTGGCGTACTGTTTTGGGCGCCCGGCTGTGCGGTGATGGTACCAATGTCACGAGGACCGGCCTGATTGTCGCCAAAGCCCCTCATCGACACTCCACCCCCGCCAAAAAAGCGCTCTGGCAAAGGAATCGATTCATAACTGGTCAATCCGGAGGCGATGCTGAATGGATAAATTGCGCCAATCTGAGTTTGACGTGCAAACACAAGATTTCTGCCAATCGGCGTATAGGTGGCATTGCGCGCGAGCACCCGAACGAAGTTACGTTGCGAGCCGAAGAAGTTGCCCGCCAGTCCTGCATCTATGGTGTTCCAAAAGCCGTGATGAGCATCGCTCGGATTATCTCGCCGATCTTGGATGTAGCTTGCAGAAAGAATTCCGATCCGCACCGGCTGAGAAAGCGCCGGAATCAGCAACGAAGGAATATTGATGTTGCCTGTACTAACTCGGCGGTAAGAGAAACGCAGCAGCAAGGTGGAAGCGCGACTGAACCGCTGGGAGGTTTGAAGCGAAGTCTCCAAACGGCGTGAGGAGAACGTCTGCACATCCTGCGTGGTGTCGTACAGGGCTGTCAGGGTAACTGTCCGATTTAACGATCCCAGAAAGTGAGGAATGATGTAGCTGATCGAATCCCGTTGCTCCAGGCTCGAATAGCGGACCTGAAGAGCTATGGTTTCACCGATCCCGCGAAAGTTAAGACGGTTTACGTTGAACGAAATGATAGGAGAAGCGCCCTTAGCTCCGCCTGCTGAAGACAAGCTGTTCGTGGTTCCGCCAAACTGACCGACTTCCAATCCGAGTCCGACATTGAACGTATAACGGCCGGCTTCATCTAGGTCGTAAAGTACATTCTTATAATTATTGGTTCCATCCGGATCCTGGATACCGGCATTCACATTAGCGAAGATACCGAGATTGGATAACCGGCGGGAGATGTTATTGATCTTGGTCATGTCGAGAGGGTCGCCCTCGTTTAGATCGATGCGATTCTGGACGAGAGAAGGATGGGTACGATACAGGCCGGAGATGATTACCTTGCGGATAAACTCGCGAGGTCCTTCGGTGATGTTGTAAATCAGATCAACTGTGCTTGCATTCGGATCAGGCACTGCGGCGTAACGAAAAGAAGCAGAGGGGAACCCATGCGCATAGTAGTAATTGAGAATCTCGTTGCGGTCGGTGGAGATGTTGACCTCCGCATAGGGCTGGCCTTCAATAGCAGTGAAACGATTGGTAATCGGACCAAGGTCAAGCTGTGAATTACCTTCTATCTTCAGGTGAGCTACCCGCCACTGTTTGCCCTGACTAATTCGGAATGTAACTGAAAGATCGTTTTCCTTCCCTTTGTAATTCGTTTCCACACTGGAGGTTACTTTGACATTTCGAAATCCGTTTGCTAGATAGAGGCCGCTGATGGTCTCTTCATCTTTCTTCCGGAAGCTTTCGCTATAGCGCCCATAGCGGAGAACCAGTGACTTCGGCTCAAGAAACATCCGTTCGCGCAACGTGTCGTTTAAGAAATAATCGTTGCCGATGATGTTTACGTTCACCAACTTTCGGCGCGGACCGGTAGCAATGTAGTAATTTATCGTCTGCTCATCGTTTTGCGCCGGTTCCTGCTTGTAAGTCACATCGACATCGGGATATCCCCGGCCTTGAAAGTAATCCTTGAGGTTGCGTCCACCCTCTGCGAGCAGATCGTTGTCAACCGACCCCTCCTCGTACACAGGGACCAACTGCTTCAGCTTCGACTTAGAGATCTTTGCCTCCACAGCCTTGAGGGTGATCTTAGGACCGGCCGTTATATCAAGGGTCGGCTTGGCAGTATTCGAATCAGGATCGTACTCCATCGAGGCTAAATCGACAGATGCAGTGAGCCGCCCAATCTTGGCATACCTTTTCTGAATGTTCTCGGTTCCTCTATCAGTAAGTGCGCCGGTCACCTGACGCCAGCGTTTGATCAGAGGAATGCGCCATCCGGTCGCGCGCACGATGGTGTTGTTGGAGAGCTTGGAATCGCCCTGGACGACCGGCATCTCATATTTCGCGCGTTTACCCGCAGCAACAAGAAATCGTATTGTTACTTGATGAGTCTCAGGATCTTCAATCGTAGCTACGCTGACCTTCGCCCGGTAGAGCCCGTTCTCGTGCATCTCTGACTCAACCGTCTTACGAGCCGTTTCAAGAACCTGCTCGTCGTAGGCAGTTCCCAGAGCTAGCTGAGCGTCGCTGATGATGACTGCCCGGCTAGGAGGATCCTTGATATCGCCGCGAGCCCCAACGTGTCCAATAAACCGCTCGGGTGTGGTGATGAAGCGCACGCGAACGCCACCCCCATCTGGTTCGGCATCCACTTGAATGTCCCTGTAGAGTCCGCTAGCAAACAACCGGTCTACAGTGGCCGCGACCGGGTGCCAGTCCAGCGAGTCGCCGGTATGAACCATCTGCGCGTTTTGTAAGTCACGGGCATCAATGGGCTGTACAGCAGGCTGGTACTCCACAGCAACGACCGTTTTGCCTGCGAAATCCTGGGCTTCGAGGAGGTTCGATCCCGCAAACAAGCAAAGATCAAGTGAAAGAGCTATGAAAGCAGAGAACGACAATCCCATCTTCCGTATGATTATGAAAAAAAGAACCAGAAACTGGCTCGCATGGACGTCAGCGAATGAAGAGACCTGACCTCATTAATGTAATCTGTGGACGCCACGACTGTTTGCCTTGTTACAAGTGTCTCAGCTTGGGGGGAAAATAGATTTTGCAATCAGGTGAGGAAAATGACCGTACAACAAATCAAGGTAATCTGTAAATCGACTGCCTCGAGCTGGAGTGATCATAATGCTCCTCGTCTCGGAGCCTCGCTCGCTTACTACACGCTGCTGTCACTCGCGCCTTTGCTGGTTTTTGTAGTGACCATCTGCGGAGTTGTGTTCAAGCAGACCGCCGAAGTGCAACTGCTCAATCAAGTTGGGCAGGTGATGGGATCAGCTGGCGCAAAAACCGTAAAGATGCTGTTGGACAGTGCGCACCAGCCGGGCAGCGGCGTTATCGCCAGCATCGTTGCGCTTGTGACTCTCCTGTTCGGCGCCTCCGGCGTATTCGTTGAGCTGCGCGATTCGCTCAATATCATTTGGGATGCGCCCCAGCAATCCTCTACCTGGCGCACATTCATCTGGCAGAGGGCGATTTCATTTGGAATGGTGCTGGCCCTAGGCTTCCTTCTGCTCGTATCGCTCATTCTGAGCGCTGGGCTTGCCATTGTTGAGAGATTCTTTAGCGGGCTCGTTCCGCTGCATCTTGCCATTGTGGGGAAAACGGCCAATGTCGTTATATCCATGGTCGCCATTTCGGTCTTATTTGCCTTGATCTTCAAGTTTGTTCCGAATGTTCCGATTGCCTGGCGGGATGTGATTATCGGGGCATTCGCCACCTCATGCCTGTTCAGTGTTGGCAGGGGATTGCTCGCCCTCTATCTGAGTACCGTCGGTGTTGGATCTACCTATGGCGCTGCTGGATCACTCGTGGCGCTTGTTGTGTGGGTCTACTACTCGGCTCAGATTTTCTTCTTCGGGGCGGTTTTTACGAAGGTTTACGCAGATACGTGCGGCTCCCATACAACCAGGGCGAAGGACCAGCTGAAAGCCGCTCCCTCGAACATTTCCAGCGCCTTTGCCGGACAGCAGTAAGACTCCCGATAACCCGAAACGTGCGGCAAAGCAGACAGATTGCGGCGTTACCGCGCTAAAATAGAATCTTCTCCCCTTTTTTGTCTTCTCATGATTTCAGTAAGTAATGTTAGTATGCGCTTCGGCGGCAAAATTTTGTTCGACGAAGTGGGAACCACTTTCCTCTCCGGTCGGCGTTACGGTCTGACCGGTCCCAACGGAGCGGGTAAATCGACCTTCATGAAGCTGCTCTCCGGCGAGAACGAGCCGCAAAAGGGCAACGTCGTCCGTCCCAAAAAATTAGGAATCTTGCGCCAGGACCAGTTTGCCTTCGATCAGTATCGAGTGATCGATACGGTGATCATGGGTAATCTTCCGTTATGGAAGGCGCTCGAAGAGCGGGAAGCCCTGTACTCGAAAGCCGATCTAACCGACGAGGATGGCATGCGTCTCGGCGAACTCGAAGGGGTTGTTGCTGAGGAAGACGGCTATACGGCCGAGAGCGACGCCGCCGTGCTACTTGACGGCCTCGACATTCCTGAACCGCTGCACAATCGTCAGATGAACGAATTACAAGGCGGCCAGAAAGTTCGTGTCTTGCTTGCGCAAGCACTCTTTGGACACCCCGACGCACTGCTCCTGGACGAGCCGACCAACTACCTCGATCTGCAGTCCATTCATTGGCTGCAAGACTTTCTGGCGCGTTACGATGGCACGTTGATCGTCATCTCCCATGATCGTCACTTCCTGAATAGCGTCTGCACGCACACTGCGGACATCGATTACCAGACGATTATCACCTATCCGGGCGGGTACGACGATATGGTGCTCCAGAAGACCCAAATTCGCTCGCGAATTGAGTCCGAGAACGCTCAGCGCGAAAAGAAGGTGGCGCAGTTGAACGAATTCATCGCGCGATTTTCGGCCGGTACGCGCGCCAGCCAGGTGACCTCGCGAAAGAAAGAAGTCGAGCGGCTGCAGAATACGGAGCTTGCACGGTCGAACATCGCGCGCCCCTTCATCCGCTTCGAGATGAAGCGGCCTTCCGGCCGGCAGGCTTTGGAGTTCAAGGAAGTGGCCAAAGCCTACGGTGATCTTCAGGTAATCAAAGGTTTTTCAGGTGGCGTCCGGCGCGGCGAAAAAATCGCTCTGATGGGTCGGAACGGAAGTGGCAAAACGACCCTCCTCAAAGCTCTCCTAGCAAACGCGCCAAGCGTGGACGATCCGGACGTGGCGCTCGATTCAGGTACCGTTACCTGGGGTCATGAAGCCCAGGTAGGCTACTTCGCACAGGACCACCGCAACAGTATCCGCGGTGGGACGACCGTTTCCGAGTGGCTCCATGATCACGATCCGCAAGCTTCAAAAGAAGAGATCCGCGGTTTGCTGGGCCAAATGCTCTTTAGCGGTGAAGAGGGCCTGAAACCGACGGATGCTTTATCGGGAGGCGAAGCAGCGCGGTTGATCTTCTGCAAGTTAATGCTGCAAAAGCCCAATGTCCTCGTCTTCGACGAACCGACGAACCACTTGGATCTTGAATCGATTAACGCCCTCAATTTTGCCCTGCAAAAGTTCGATGGTACCGTTCTGCTCGTCACTCACGATGAGGATCTGGTCAGTGAAGTCGCCACGCGAATCTGGTTTTTTGAAAACAACCGGATTGAAGACTTCGCCGGATCCTACGAGGAATTTAGTTCGGCCATTGTTGAATAGCAGCAAGTAACAGCGCTCAACTAGCCACACAGTTAGCTAATCACCTCCGGGACGGCCGCCAGAAGCACCACCGCTTGCGCTTCGCAGGAACGGCCTTCCCCGACAGGCCCGACCTTTTCTCCCGTTTTGAACTTCACACTAACGGCCGCTGCCGGTAGCTCGAGAGCGTTCGCCAGACTCTCTTGAATGATGGCCCGATACTCCTTCAGCTTGGGACGTTCGAGCAGCACGCTTGTATCCACGTTCACCGGGCGATAGCCTTCTGCAACCGCTAGATGCAGAGCGTGCTGAAGGAACTGAAGACTGCCCGCACCGTTCCATTCGGGTGCAGTATCGGGGAAATGCATACCGATATCCCCCAGCGCCATCGCTCCGAGTAACGCGTCCGTTACAGCATGAAAGAGAACATCTGCATCGGAGTGACCTGCCAAGCCAAGTTCAGAGGGTATGTGGATGCCGCCTAGAATGAGCGGACGCCCAGACTCTAGTCGATGAGTGTCCCAGCCCTGACCGATGCGAAAGGGCAGCCGATCAATCCCTCTCATCTACGAACTTTCAAAGAATGCCGAAGCCGAGCTCTCAAGCGCCAGGTACAGTCGAGCTAACTCCATATCGCTGGGCTTAGTAATCTTAATATTGCGGTCGGTGCCGAGAACAACCGAGACTTCGACCTGCTCCAGTCGTTCCACCAGGGACGATTCATCCGTGCCAATAAAGAGGTCCTGACGCGCCTTTTCAAAAGCCTGCCGAATGAGAGCGAGCCGGAATACCTGAGGAGTCTGCGTCAGGATCAACCGTTCCCGGGGCAGTGTAGTTCGAACCTTGTTGCGGTGCACCTGCTTTACCGTGTCCACCGGCACAATCCCCACAATAGCCGCTCCATGATCGGCTGCCTCACGGATCACCTTCTCGATAATTTCGATCTCGACGAATGGCCGGACCGCATCGTGTACCGCCACCAGTTCCGTTTCAGCGCTAACTGTAGCCAGAGCGTTCTCGACAGATTGCTGCCGGGTCTCACCTCCTGCAACAGCCTTGACTGTGTTCCCCAGCCCTTGACTCCTGAATAGTTCCTGAGCCCACGACAGGTCCTCTTCGCGCAAAGCAACCACGATCTCACTCACTAGAGAACAGGCCAGGAACTTTCGGATGGTGTGAATCAGGATAGGCGAATTATTCAGCAGCATAAACTGTTTGCGGCTGATGCCCGCCTTTTCCGGCGCGGTTCTTCCCATACGGGTTCCGAGTCCGGCAGCCGGAATGATGACAGACACTTTCATGGTTTGTGGCTTGATGGGCGAATGAACAATTCGAACCCTAGGTTTTCCTTGAACTTACATGATAAAGGACGTCCGGAGAAGGTTTGCCGGAGTATTCCGAATAGTACTATTCCGCTCCAAATTTGAGGCCTAAACTGATACCCTGGATAACCGGTAAATGGTCTGGCCGCCCGGGTATCTGGGAGTAAGAAGACCATTTTCCAATCAGGAGGTTAACTTTGAAGATGCGAAGTCTGTTAATTGCGGGGTTGGCCATGACTGCCGCACTGGTTGTACAAGCAGACCCCATAGATCCGGTGTTTTCAGTCGAGGATCCCACTGGCGGAACTCCCATCACGACGACTACTTTCACCTTTTCCGATAACCAAAGCGGCGGGGGAATTTTTAACTTCGTGAACGAGAGTCTTCAAAACTGGACAAAGTTGGATTTTTCCGTCGACCTCCCCTCGAACAGCACCTTCGCTTGCGGACCCGGACCGTTCTTTAGCTTCTGCCAAATCGCTCCGACCTTACAGGCAGGAGGCACCACCTTATACGACATCTCGCTGACAGGTCCCACCCCGGCGACAGGTGGTTTGGGAAACGGCGTTCCATTCACTATCAACTTGAATGATTTTATCTCCCCTGGCACACAGAATCCCGATCCAAACGGCAGCGGCGGATGGCTGCCGGACAACACTTTCAATGGCAGAGCTAATGACTTCTCCCCGGAACCGTCGACTTGGCTTTTGTTAGTAGCTGGTTTCGGTGGTATCGGCTGTTGGGGACTTCTGAAGAGGAAACGAACAGTTTAGCTGTTGATGGTTTTCAAAAGAGCCGGAAACGAAGGCAACGCTCGAACGCGCGCCAGATCCGGCTCGGCCACTGCTTGTCCTAAAGAGAAGCCGTGATTCAAAGCTTCTTTTAGAGCCGCGCACGACTCCTCAACTTTTCCGTCCAAAGCCAAAACAATCGCTTGGTCATACATAAGTTCGTTGTTGCGGGCATCTATTTCCCGCGCCTTCTGGATGTAATCCTCACCCTTCTCGACACCAGCCCTGCCACCTTTCCTCGCATAATACAAAGCCAGGAGCGCCAGCGTACCGGCGTCTTTGGGGTCCGTGTCGAGCTGATCGGAAGCGAGTTCAATGGCGCGTGTGTATCGAAGTTGAGCTTTTTCGTATTGCTTTGCTTGTCGATAAGCGTCAGCAAGGTTCCCCATAAAGAGAGCACTGTTCGGATTAATAGCAATCGCCTGTTGGCACATCCGGATAGCATCCGGGTACCGCCCCAGATAAAAGTACGCGCTGCCGAGATTGGAGTAAGCGGAAGCGGACGGTTTGACATTGCTTGCGGCTAGCTTAAATTCCTCCAGGGCTTTGTCCCAGCGGCTTTGGCGAGAGTAAATAACACCCATCGCGTTATGAACACTCGCGTCATTCGGCCGGATATCGAGCTCCTGCTCGAACTCCTTCAAAGCTTCGTGGTTGCGCCCCAGTTTCAGGTAAGCCTTTGCTAAAGCATCGTGCGTATATTGGCTGTACTTGCTAAGCTCTACCGCATGTTTGTAGGCGCTGATCGCTTCATCCGGCTTGTTCAACGCCAGGTACGCTTTGCCCAGCCGCATGTATCCATCGTCGGAATCCTTCTGGACCGCTAATCCCTGCTTAATCTGGGCAACAGCCTCGCCTGCCTTGCCCTGTTGAACATAAACACTTCCGAGGGCAAAATGAACTTCCGGCAGGTTGCTGTTCCGGCTCTGGGCCTGCCGTGCGGCGTCGTAAGCCTTTGCTGCCCATATGCTATCGCGAGTGATCCGTAGCATTTCCAGGCTGCCATCGGCGATCCCTGTCCAGGCCAACACGGCATTCCCATCCTTATTGAGCGCCTCCCGAAACTTCTCTAACGACGCACTCACATTGGCCTGATCGCGGTGATGCCCCAGGATATTCCGTCCTTCAAGGATGAGTTCATTCGCTTGAGGATTGATTGACTGCTGTGATTCGGCAAGGTCCGGCCCCCTATGGGCGCGAGACTTCAAGACAATAAAACTCGCCACGCCAAGACACGCCACTGCAAGGCAGGCAATGGCAACCGCCATAGTAGTCACACTGAGGAACCCTGGGCGCAGCGGGACGACGGCAACAAAGTCAGTCGGGGGCGCTATAACAGGCAGCGTAGACAACCCCAGCGCAGGTCGGGGTACGCCTTGGCCCGGAGTGCCCGAATCCCAACTCCGAAGAGCTCCGATAAGCTCTGTTACGCTTCCATAACGGCACGCAGGGTCGATCTCAAGACACCGCATGATTACGTCGCTTACGTGTTGCGGAATGTCGGGCTCGACCTCTCCGGGGGGCGTCACGGGCTTTACTGTACGTTCCACAAGCCGGGCCATCGAAGTCTCGCCCTTAAACGGTAAAGCGCCCGTCAACATCTCGTACCACATCAAGCCCACAGCGTAGATATCTGACTGAACATCGACCGGATCGCCCGTGGCTTGCTCGGGCGACATATAATTCGGCGTTCCCACCAGCATGCCGCTGCGTGTCAGGTTGGGCGACTCGACGGAACGGGCCAGTCCGAAATCGAGTATTCGAATTTCCCCGCGTTCATTGATCAGCACATTCTGCGGCTTCAAATCCCGATGGATGACACCCTGCTTGTGCGCCGCAGCCAACCCGTCGCAGATCTGGCGCACAATACCCGTCGATTCCGCAGACCCAAGCTTCCGGTTCTTATATAAATGAGAGCCAAGATCGGAGCCTTCGAAGTACTCCATCGTAATAAAACGGAGCCCGTCGGCTACGCCAATGTCGTGTATGCGAATGACGTTCGGATGGGTTACCTTCCGCGCCAGCAGAATCTCCTGCTTCAGCCTCCGCAGCATGCCGGCATTCGAAGCAAGATCGGGACGGACGGTCTTCAGTGCGACGAACCGCTCCAGTTCCTGGTCCATGGCCTTGTACACGCTTCCCATTCCGCCTTGACCCAGCCGTTCGACAATTTCGTACCGGTCGCAAAGCACATCTCCGGGAACGAGCGCGCTAAATGCCCGCTGAGCTGCAGCAGCAGCGGCCGGAGAAGATAACGGCGCCGTAAATACAGCAGCTATCGTGAGTTGCCCGTCGTCGTCCTGGACAACGGTGTCTGCATCAGGAGGCAGGGTAGAACTACAGCTCTCACAGGCAAGGACACCGTCCATATTGGGAGCATTACAAGCGGGACAAATGCGCATCGGACAAACTTGAATCAACCTGGGGCCGAAGGGCGAAAGCGCTCAGGCCGGAACATTCCTTCTCGTGCCGCTCACCTCAAGTGCACGATGATAACCAAAATGGAGCCGAGAACGAGGTTGGTGATAATTCTACCAGCTATTTGCCTGTTTTGCCTCCCTATGGACCATGAGAACTCGCCTCATTTTGGTAGCCATCTGTGGATCGCTTCCTAGGACGGGCACGATCGGACCGGCCTGGTTACCGCCGGCCTGCCTCTGCATAAATCTCCCGTTTTAAGAACGGGAAAACCTGAAAGTTGTGCTGTCAAGTTCTGCAAATTTGACTTGGGTCGACTGGGCTAAGACACCTTAAAAGTTGAATTTTACACTCAACTCGACCGTTCGTGGGCCGCCCGACTGGAAAAGCGGGGTGAGACCGGTCGTGGGGCTGCCCGACCCAAGCATCAGGCTCTGCATAGAGATTGGACGGCCGAACAGGGCGCTCCCGAGATAGCTGACTGGATTTGAAAAGCTCGCCTGGTTGGATAAGTTAAACGCCGTCGCACTGAATTCCAGAGAACTCGCCCGGTACAAGCGCAATTGTCGCCGCAAGCTTGCATCGATTTGAAACAAGCCGCTTCCTGTCAGCACATTTCTTCC
Source organism: uncultured Bryobacteraceae bacterium (assembly GCA_964245395.1). GTDB lineage: Bacteria > Acidobacteriota > Terriglobia > Bryobacterales > Bryobacteraceae > Bog-105. Next base: position 110,363 of record CAXTMN010000001.1, on the reverse strand, counting down.
CAGCGTGCCCGAGACGGCACCCGATGTAGCTTGGAAAGCAGTCGCGTTCAACTCTCGGCCGCCCGGAACGGCGTTGTTCGCAATCCACAGAGGCTGACCGTAAACGAGATCAGGCCGTTTGCTGTTCGCAAACCCGAGTCCCAGCGATCTGTCTACCGTCGTGACATCGAACGGGAAGCCGGTATGGGCCTGCACGGTACTGCTGAGATTCCATCCTTTTGACCACAAGTTAGCGCGCCCGGCCTTCGAGAACGAGGGTAGCTGATAAGTGAAAGACCCGTTAAATTGATGGCGCAGATCGAAGCTGGATGAACCTCGATCATTGTGATCGTTATACCCGGGAAAGTCTAGAAATACCGAAGAGCTCTGGGAACCAGTGTCGATCGAATGTGCCCAAGTATAGGACAGTAGCGCGTACAGCTTGGAGGTGATATGACCGGTATATTGAGCTTGCAGAGCTTGATAATTCGACCGCGCAAAACTGGTGTAGACGACCGATTGTAAAATTTCGCCTCCTGCCTCAGGAGAGAACGGCCGGACGATCCGAGATAGGCAAGTGAAAACTGCAAACTCTCACCGACGGATTTGCTGATCGATGTTCGCCATTCAATGATTTGCGGCAGTTTCAGTTTGGGTACTGGAATGCTTTCGCCCGAACCGGGCGGTACCGCAGCAGCAGGAGAGGGTGCGTACCGCCACGTGGAGAAGGGCGAAGCGTTCACTGGATCGATGATTGACCCAAGTCCCGTGTCGTAGAAAAGCCCGCCACCCAAGCGCAGCACGATTCCAGGTTACACTTTCAACGGATGACAGTGTTTTTTCTCTTACATTGCTTCTACAGTCGGCTATACTGCGGCATGGCTCTCGCTCCGGATTGCCGATGAGTGTCTCCTTCTCGCCCCGGCTAGAGATTTTGCCTGCTTCGCAACGGGCACTTTGGCCCGAGCTGGATACTGTGCCGGCGGAATTTGTGCTTTACGGTGGAACGGCACTCGCTTTACAGCTGGGCCATCGGATCTCGAAAGATTTTGATTTTTTCTCCTCCCTAGGCTTCCACCCGGATCAGCTGCATGCGCGTCTTCCTTTCTTTCGCTCGCTCGATAAGAGCACTTCTACGAATTGGGTTCACTACAAAGCAAACAACCTGGAAGGGTATGTTGAGCGTCGCGGAAGCTCCGGTCAAACTCGCCTTCTTCGGTGGCCTTGATACCTTGCGGCGGGTAGAAAATCCCCGTCGTCCCACAGGTTCGCAGATGCAAGTTGCTTCCCTAGTGGACCTGGCCGGTATGAAAATGCGCGTGGTTCAAGTCCGGGGCAGCTGGAAAGATTACGTCGATCTTCATGCCTTAGCCACCCATGGCATTGACTTTCCTACAGCTTTGGCCGCCGCTCGCGCTATCGACTCTCGCTTTTCTCCCGCCCTCAGTATCCGGGCTTTACAGTTCTTTGGAGATGGCACCCTGGCTCAAGTTCCGAAAGCGATGCAACGCGACCTGGCCCGCAGGGCTCAGCAAGTGAATGTCGCCCACTTGCCCAGTTTGCCCGCTCAATCCGGTTTCACCACGGAGGGGAAAACCCAATGACCTTGCCCCAGCCTTATCCGCCCGAGTTACTCCGCATTGCCCGCAAAGTAGTTTGGTTCAACGCCCCCGAACACACTCTGCAAGATCTGCCGACGCTACTGGTTCACCTGATGGTGTACGGATCGGCCAGCGATGTAGCCGTTGTCGAGCAATACATTCCCGAAAGCGAATTCCGGAACGCCCTCGAGCATGCGCCGAGTGGCGTTTTTACCGGAGAGGCCTGGACCCGCTGGCATCAAAAATTTGGAATGACTATCCCTCCTTTGCCCCGGCGCCGCTTTCCGGATGGCTCCTTCGGTCCGGATCCGGGCACGTTCTTCGGTCGGTAATGGAAACCTGTGCTGACGATCCGCGCTTCGATCCGCGCTTTGACCAGAGGAGCGACGTATGCTTCGCAGCATTAGCAGCCAACGACTACTACGCCCAGAACGAGGAAGTTATTGGGCCAGTGGCTGGGCCATGGAGCCGAGATGCTGGGCCTGGCCGGGGAAGTGCAGTTGGAGCAGTTTGAGGCGATTCGTCAGGGTCTCGATCCGGCGACCCGGACGACTGTGTCTGCATCAGGAGGCAGGGTAGAACTACAGCTCTCACAGGCAAGGACACCGTCCATATTGGGAGCATTACAAGCGGGACAAATGCGCATCGGACAAACTTGAATCAACCTGGGGCCGAAGGGCGAAAGCGCTCAGGCCGGAACATTCCTTCTCGTGCCGCTCACCTCAAGTGCACGATGATAACCAAAATGGAGCCGAGAACGAGGTTGGTGATAATTCTACCAGCTATTTGCCTGTTTTGCCTCCCTATGGACCATGAGAACTCGCCTCATTTTGGTAGCCATCTGTGGATCGCTTCCTAGGACGGGCACGATCGGACCGGCACGATCGGACCGGCACGATCGGACCGGCCTGGTTACCGCCGGCCTGCCTCTGCATAAATCTCACGCACCTGCCGATTCAGCACCGAATCATCGAACCACGCCCGAAACGTTAGAATGTCACCCTTCTTAACAGCACTGACAAACTCGGCCCATTGCCCCGGATTCTTGGGATTGCTCTTGAGATCCCCGTTTGGAGCATCGCCAACATAGGTCACCGTAAAGGCATGCGGCCAGATCGCCTGAACCTCCGCCGGCGTATGGAGAGGCTTGTAGGGCGCGGTGAAACTTGCTAGCGGCGCGGTGTACGCATGATCTTTCGGCCAGGTATTCTCCGGAATCACCAGCACGTCCGGCAAGGCTTTCTGCACCTGGCCAAAAACAGCCGGCGCAGTCGCGTCCAGCGGTCCTCCATTAGAGTCAACATAGAAGATTGTGCAGCCCCACCGCTTACGGGCGTAACTCATCTTTACTATCAGCGATGCGGATTGCTGACCCGCAGCTACGTCCTTTTGGACTGGAGTACTCGCCGAGAAATCCAGCTCTTGTGGCCGGATCGTCAGTCCGCACTTTAGTCCGGCACTCGTGAACGTCTTGAAAAACGCATCCGCAACGCTGTCCATTTCAGGTGATAGCTTTGCCAGTTGTCGCGGGTCTCCGACATAGCTCGTATCCGGCTGCGGAAACTGCTGGCCCTCCAAATCCCACACGATTGCGCCCTGCGCATTCATGTTTTTCAAGATCCTCACTGCGTTCTCGGCGTACCGCATAACGCATTCTCGAAACGTCGCTACCCCTTCCGGCGTTCTAATGTCAGTTCCCTTTGCAACCGTGTAATTTCTCGGATTCGCGCTCGCACCCGAAAGGGGAGCAGTCGTCGGATTGGTCATGAAGAGTTCTCCAATCGGCCTCCGGTCGTCCCACTTCAAAGTCTGCGGCCAGGCTTGGCCATAACTTTTAAAGATGTCCCCCGCCAGTACTTGCGCCTTCGTCCCTGAAAGTGCAAATCGGAGCACCACGCTGAACTCTTCCGTTTTGCCCGCGAATACCCTCCGATTTAGCGGCACAGCTTTGGCCAAATATCCCTCGCTGGAGTCGTTTGCCGTCCCAATCTGTATCTGGTAATGATTTGCCGGACCCGACGGACTCAGTCCCACATACAGTGGCTTCGCATCCTCATTCGCTAGCACCATCGCTCCCGACCCATAGTCAGCTTCCAGAACCGCAGGTCCCTGTAGATTATTACGAAACTGCGGGTAATTTGCAGCGCCGAAACCGCTCGGCAGCTGCGGGAACATCAACCCCAGCGGATACACATTGATCTCTTGAAGATCTTGCGCGCTCTTGTTCTCAATCGCAATCTTGAGCCGTAACTCGTCCTTTTTCGAAGGTGCCTCAAAGCGACAGCGAATGCTGCCCCAGTCCCACGTCCAGGTCAGTACCTGGTCAGCGGCGTTCCATTCAGCTTTCTTCCCGTTTGCACCCCAACCGCCGGACTTATCCCCTAATTTGAAGCCGCCTACCGAGAAAGCATCGCCCACTCCGCTATCCAGATCGACCAGTACAGCGCCCCGGTAAGAAAGCCGGGCAATCCCTCGTTGATCGAATCTTGTCTGGAGATCCTGAGTCCGACTCGCCCCGGCAAGAAATAACGCCAGACATGCGCCAAGAAACCGGGAATCGACCATCACCCACAACAGCCTAATTGTCTCCATTGAGTACCTTATCGCGCGCTCGGGGCAGGATCTTTAGACGGAATCAATCAGAAGTACCAGCACCTGATGCACCAGTCGACCCTGCATCTTCCTGCTATCCTGTTCCAGTTGTAACCGCTAGGCTGCACCCGCGTCTCATGCCGTCGCTTCCGCATTCCCTTCCGCGCATTTGTGTTGCCCTTGGCCTTCCCACCGTTTCCGGCCTGTCCCGCGCCGCAGAATCTGAATACAAAGATGGCAACACGTTTCTGGAATTCCGGCTGGACTATTTGGACGCCCCTTCCGCGGCCTTCGACCTGATCCGCGAGTTTTGTCTCAAATATCCCGACGCTTTCATCCTCGCTACCTGTCGCGCCAAAGCGTGTGGAGGCTATTTCGAAGGTCCGTCTGCGGCCCAACTGGCCATACTTCAAAGTGCTGCCGAGGCGGGCGCAGCCGCAATCGATCTTGAAATCGAAATTGCTGAGCTCGCAAAATCCGGCGTGGCTGCGCTCCGGCAGAAAGCTGTACTGGTCATCTCGTATCACAATTTTGAGACCACCCCGGCGCTCGATCCGGTCTTGCGCCGCCTGCGAAAACTACCCGCTGACGTCTACAAGATCGTTCTGACGGCCCGCAAACCGAACGATAATCTGCGCCTGATCCGTTTTCTCAAAGACCATAGCGGAGCAACTCCCCTGGTCGCCTTCTGTATGTCGGAAACAGGCTTGCCCACCCGCATCTTGTCTCCCTCTCTCGGCGCCGTATATACCTATGCCGCTCCCTGTCAGGACGGCGTCACCGCGCCTGGGCAGATTCCCGCGCGCTTGATGCGATCGCTCTTTCGTTGCGAAAAGCTCACCAGGCACTCTAAGGTGTATGGAGTCATCGCCGATCCTGTCTCCCATACCAGGTCTCCACTGATTCATAACCGCGCCTTCCAAGCCCGCCGGATCGATGCAGTCTACCTGCCTTTCCTGGTCCCCCCCTCCCGGCTCGCTGAATGGATGGGCGTTGCAGTCGAACTCGGCATCTGCGGCTTCAGTGTCACCATTCCCCATAAGCAGTCGATCTTGCGTCATCTTGATATCGTCGAACCCCTTGCCAAGCGGATCGGCGCCGTGAATACTGTCTGGCGCAAACGCGGCAAGTGGCGTGGGACTAATACCGACGCCGATGGCGTTCTCCAGCCCCTTAGCCGTTGTCTTCGCCTCCCTCATGCTTCTGTTCTCGTCGTGGGCTCTGGAGGAGCAGCGCGAGCCGCCGCCATTGCCCTCGCCGATGCCGGCGCAAATGTCACCGTAACCGGCCGTGATCTAAAACGGATACAAGCTCTCGCACGTTCCGCGAGAGGCGCGGCTATGACCCTTGAAGAAGCTCGAGCGAGCCGCTACGACGCTCTCGTCCACGCTACGCCCGTCGGTATGTATCCCCATACGAACGACTGCCTCTTTCCGGGCGCCATTCCCGCTGGCATCGTGCTCGACATGGTTTACAACCCACAGGAAACGCAGCTTGTTACGCGCGCCCTCGAACAAAACTGCACCGTAATTTACGGCTCCGAGATGCTCCTCGAACAGGCTGCGCGTCAATTCGAAATCTGGACCGGCGAATCCGCTCCCCGCGGCGTCATGCAAACTGCGTTTGGTTAGAAAAAGACCAGTGCCGCAGGCACAATCGTCCCCACCACCAATAAGGCCCACGTCACTGTAGCGCTTCGATTGTAAGCAAACGCCATGTAAATCCCGAGCCCCGTCGTCACAATCAATCCTGCTGACATGGACAGGAAGAACCACTTAAGCGCCGCCGCGCTCTTCACTTCAGAAGGAACGTCAGCCGGCTGCGGCCTCTTCTGCTCGGGCGCTTGCCTGCGATTGTCAGGCGCACTCCTCTTCGGCTTCAAGGCCATTGTTTGCTTCTTATGAACTTGAGCCAGTCGTTCGATCCATGCCGGAGGCTGATACGTGCTTCCGGGCCGCGTCTCATGAAAGCTGAACAACTGTAAGGCTCCTGAAAATGCAAAAAAGATAATCGAAGGCGCGAACAGCGTACCCAGATACAGGTGCAGCTGCCGAAGTCTCTTTGCGTAATTGATTCTCTTAAGCGATCTGACGGGCAAAGCTTCAGTCACCATGTGCAGCTATCTCCCTTCTGCTGACGCCTTACCGTTTCTGCCCGTTACGTATCGCAAACGAGAGATCCTCGTATTGATCGCCGGCAATCAGATTTACGCCCGCGTCCATCGCCGCCTGCCAGCGAACACGTGCAGCGTCGAGCGAGCCAAAATTATATTGATTTAGCCAGCCTTGATCGGTTCCCGCAGCAAAACCGTCCAGCGTGTAGAACCTGATCCAATATCCCAGCCGATGCGCGTGATCCACCAACGCGCGCAATCTGGCAGCATCTGCAACACTCCAGTCACCCGCATGCTGCTGTCCACCTTCCTCTACCTCGTACCAGGAATTGTTCCACCATCGGCGATAGTTAGTCGGTTTATCAACTAGCAGTTGAGACGGCGGTAACGTAGCTGCCAGGTGTATCAGTTCTTGCTGGTTTTTTGTTGCCGGTACCGCGGTATGTGCCGAGCCGAACAGCCGCAGCTTCGACCCCGCCGGAACCTCGTTGAAGAACACCTCTTCTTGCGCGTCAGAGTCTTCGGTCAGCACCATCAGGGGCTTCGCTTCAAACGGCGTCAAGTCATGGGGGTCCTGGCCTTTTGTCGCTGTCGTTATCCATTGTTGATAGTCGCCAAGCAGGTCCCACACAGCCTGCAGTAGCGGCTTCTGGTTGTCTTTAAAGTCAAAGTGAACGATGATCAACGGCCATTGCCTCCGATCGTCTTCAGCAAGCGCCCGCTCCATCCGCGGCCGTACCCGCTCGAAAAAATACTCTCGCAAAGTCGGCTCCGTGCCAGTGGTCTTTGGGGTATGTGTGACCACCACGCGCCCCCGCCCCGTTGCTGGATCCACGTACCATCCCAGGTCCTGCTCAATGCCAACCGGAAAACCCGTGTTCAGCGCACGGTCAATTCGATCTGCCCAGCGGCCCTCGTACGGATAACAATTGTGTGCATCCACAATGGGACGGTTGTTGTTCAGATAGCTGAGCTGCTGTGCTTGCATGTGAATCGCGCAAGAGCAAACAACCATACTGAAAGTGAATACTGTTCTTGCCGGCGTCATGGAACGCATACCCTCTGCACCCTATCCTGCTTTGGCCCAATAGTCCAGTCAGAACGGGGCGCTGCGATAAAATCCTCATCAGATGGCAACATGCTCCCAAGTTCTTCGTTAATTGCTCTCTGCTCTCTCCTTGCAGCGGGATCTTACCTCGAAGCTGCTGCTCCGGCTGCTGAAGTTCAGGTCACCTTCACCAGAGATGTTGCACCTATCCTTTATAAAAGCTGTGTTACCTGTCACCACGCGAACGATATCGCGCCCATGTCGCTCGTCACCTACAAAGAGGCGAGGCCCTGGGCCGCCGCGATCCGCCAGGCCGTCGTCCAACGGGTCATGCCCCCGTGGCATGCTGATCCCCATGTCGGCACTTATCTAAACGATCCGCGGCTCTCTGATTCTGAGATCGCCACCCTCGTTGCCTGGGCTAAAGGCGGGGCTCCAGAGGGAGATCCGGATGATCTCCCACCGGCGCCGGTCTTTCAGGATCGTTGGCACATTAAGCCTGATGTCGTTCTCACCATTCCCGCAACTGCCGTTGCAGCTGGGGATCAGGATGCCTACGAGTACATCTATGTCCCCACTAACTTCACTGAAGACAAATGGGTTCATTCAGCTGAGGTCATCCCTGGCGATAAGCGCGTCGTGCACCACGCTACCGTCAGCGTCGTCAGCGCAGACAAAGTTCCTGGGTTTGTTGCGTCTCACGCCAGTCAGGAAGGAGGAGACAAGTACCGTTATAAGGCCGGTAAGCTTACCCATCTCCGCCCTGAAGTTCCGGTGGTAGACGATGGCTGCTCTATGCCCGACGGCAGTGGCTTGCCGGGCGAGTCCTCCGGCAGTATCAACCATGTTCCTGCTATCTTCCTGCCCGGACATCTTGCAGAAACGCGGCCCGCCGGCTATGCTCTCCGCATCCCCGCCGGTTCATATCTTCAGTTCCAGATTCATTACAGTAATCGCCTCAATCAGCAGGTTGTCGACCGCACCAGCATCGGTCTTGTCTTCGCGAAAGAGCCTGTCAAACATGAGGTCGCTCAGTACGAAATCTGGAACAATGCCTTTCTGATTCCTCCCAACGATGGCGATCATCGTGTGACCTCCTGTTTCGTTCTCCCTAAAGATGTCACTGCCGTTGCGTACACTGCCCACATGCATTTCCGGGGCAAGAGCATGAGAACTGAAGCCATCTACCCCGACGGTCATCGCGAACTCATTTTTAACGTTCCTAAATATGATTTCCGCTGGCAGGAGACTTACTTTCTGCAACATCAGTTCCTTTTGCCCAAGGGAACAAAGTTAGTTACCACGGCTTACTTTGACAATTCGGTCAATAATCCGTTAAACCCCGATGCCACTAAGTCCATCCGTTGGGGTGAGCCGAGTAACGAAGAGATGATGGGCTTCTGGCTCGCCTACGCTGACGTCTCTCCCGTAAGCGAAAAATCCACTTTGGCCCAAGCCCGCCATTGATGTCCTTTGTCAACGCCCCTCCACAACGACTGCTATCGCTCGATGCGTTCCGCGGGGCGACGGTGCTCCTTATGGTGCTGGTCAATAACGGCGGTGGTCCCCATTCCTATACTGCCCTCGAGCATTCCGAATGGAACGGCTGGACCGTAACAGACACCGTCTTTCCGTCTTTCTTGTGGATCGTTGGTGTCGCCATCACTCTTTCGCTGGGAAGAGGACTGCAGCTCGGAGATACTCCATCCCAATTACTCCCGAGAATTTTTCGCCGCGCCGTGATCCTCTATGTTCTCGGCTTACTTGTCTATGTGTACCCGACCCTGAGCCTGTCACATCAGCGGCTGCTCGGAGTTCTCCAGCGAATTGCCATCTGTTATCTCGTTGCCTCGCTCATTTACCTCTACACCGGCATCCGCGCCCAGATACTCTGCATCGTCGTTTTGTTTCTCGCCTATTGGCTCGTCATGACCTTCATCAGCGTTCCTGGTTACACCGCCGGCAGGCTGGACATGGAGGGTAATTTCGCTCACTACGTTGACCGGATTATATTAGGAACACACAACTACTCGGAGACCAAAACATGGGATCCCGAAGGCATCGTCAGCACGTTGCCTGCGATTGGATCAACCCTGCTGGGCATTATGGCTGGTCACGTCTTGCGGCTTAGTTTGCCTCTCGCCGTGCGCCGAAGCCGTCTTCTGATGGTCAGCGCTCTCCTGCTGGCTCTCGGTCTCCTCATGAACATTTGGCTGCCCATCAACAAGAAGCTGTGGACTGACTCATTCGCCACGTTCATGGCAGGCCTTGACTTCGCCGTTCTCGCCATGTTCATTTGGCTTGCCGATGAGCATAACTATGGCCGGTATCTCAAGCCCTTCTTAGTAACTGGCATGAACGCAATTGCTATCTATCTCGCCTCCGAGTTCTTTGCTGAATTTCTCGATGCAACGTCCCTCCACCAGCGCATTTACACGAGCTTCTTCACTCCACTTGCATCGCCCTTAAACGCATCGCTCTTGTGGGCTCTTTCCTTCACCGCACTGATGTACCTGATTGCGTATGCAATGTATCGCCGGCGCTGGTTCGTTCGCATCTAAGTGCCCCAGGTCTGTTTCAACAATCTCTGTAGATATAACTTGGAACTGGCTATGTCGCTTTCCTGCGCCGGACCTGAAATCTCCCGTTCAATCGTGATCGGCCCCGTGTAGTTCAAGCGGCGCAGCCCCACAAAGACCTCAGGAAAGCGAACGCGTCCCTTTCCGATCGGCGTCTCCTCCCCCAATCCATACGGATCGCTGGGGTAGAGCCCGTCTTTTGCATGCATGCCTCGAACATACTTTCCCAACACGTCCAAAGCACCAACCGGTTCACCCTTCCCATACAAAATCAAGTTCGCCACGTCGAGGTTCACAGCAAGATTGTCCAACCCGACATCCTTGATCGCCCGCAGCAGCGTAATCGGGCTCTCCTGCCCCGTCTCCATCAGGAACGTTTGCCCGTTGTTCCTGATATGAGTCGCTGCTTCCTTGATTGCCTGCAATGCTTCGGCGTAAAGTGGCTCATTGGGATCTTCCGGAATAAAGCCGCAATGCGTATGGACAGCTTTCACTCCGCATGACTTGGCTAAATCCGACGCGCGCTTTAACGCATCAATTCGACCGGAACGCGTCGGCTGCGGAATGATCCCGATGGTTTTCGGCCCATCTTTCAGATCCCACACCATGCGGCCTTCCCCTAAAGTCATCAGCGCTGTGATAGCCACTTGATGCTTCTCCGCCGCACGTCGGATTGGCCCAGCTAAGCTTGCGGGCGCCATACCCACAGCCATTTGACAGGTCGAGAATCCTAACCGCCTTACCTTCGCCAGGGCTTCATCTGGATTGACTCCTGCGTCCACTTTGGTTACCACGCCAAGTCGCGGACCTCGCGAATTCGGCTCCGATTCGGAGGACAGACCCGCAGACGCTGTCCCCAGTAAGCCCGTCCGTACGAACGTTCGCCTGTTGCTGTGCATCTTCGCTCGCTACTTGAACTGGCTCATGTTCAGCCCCAAGTTGTACTGCTCGTTGCTGGCAATCAGTTCATCCCATGTCACCAGCCGGCCTTTCCGCGCCGCCATCCGGGCCAGCATTGCGCTCAGCGCACTCTCCACGCCTAATGAGGCTTGATTGTGAAACCTGCCGCTCACAATGCTCTCGATAAATGCCTTGTCTTTCTCTGAATCTGCCTGCGCCAGATTGTCCGAGAAAGCCCCGTTCGCTGCAAACCCTGCGCTCTTCGGCTGACCAGCCTCGTTGGCGCTCTTCCACTCCCACGCATTCTCGCCAACAATCCTCACCGGGCCTGAGTACGGCGACTCCGAATACCCCTTGGAACCGAGCACTTGCTCGGTAACATCAAAGTAATCGTTGTTGCCATACTGCGTCGTGGTCAAGCTTGCATGTATGTTATTGGGGTAAGTGTAGTTAACTTGATAGTTATCCCATGTGTCTCCGAAATGAGAGATCACGCTGCGGCCTCCGGTCGCATACGCTGCCACCGGATGACCGCCAGTAACCCAGTTACAAATATCGACGACGTGAATGTCCTGCTCCAGAATGCTGTCACCGGAGATCGCTAGGTCCCAATTCCAGTTCCGCAGCCGTAGCTCGTCAGCTGACAGAGACGACGACCGGTCCGGATACTGGCTCGCGGGCGCATAATAATGTGCCGCGATAGACACCAGCTTTCCAAGCGCGCCTTCGTGAATACGCCGTACTAACTCCACGAAAGGCGGCGCACTGCGAATCTGAAACCCGACATCGAGACTGACCTTACCCTCGGCTCGCTTGCCGACCTCCAAAGCACGTTTCGCCTGCACCACATCGACCCCGACCGGTTTCTCGCAGTAAACGTGTTTACCCGCTGCCACCGCCGCGGCCATGTGCTCCACGTGAAAAAAGCACGGCGTCGAAATCTGAATAGAGTCGATGCTGCTCGAGGCCGCCAGTTCCTGGTAAGCTTCCGAGCCTCGAAACAACGAGCCTTTCTCCACGCCTCCATATCCCAACGAACTGGCGATTCCATCGAAGACGCCTTTCGCCGTGTCCAGCTGGTCCTGAAACACATCCGCCAGCGCCACGATGCGAGCCTTAGTATTCTTGGCAAATGATGTCGCAACCGCTGTCCCGCGCCGCCCGCATCCCAGCAGTCCAATTCGTACTGCCGAGTTCGCCTGATATCCCCAAACCGTCTCGGGCCTGAGGATCAGCAGCCCGGCCGCAGCCCCGACAAAAGCCCGCCGTCCGATGTCTTCGTCTTCACCCATAACAGTGAATTATATTGATTCGAATCTGATGGAGGGCGTCACTACTCAGCCCGAAAGTAAATGGCGACTCCACCGGCCGGGCGCATCCTCACATCAATGACATCCTTCGCCGTCACTCGCTGTTCCGTCTGATTCACCTGCTCATAGCTCGCATTCGGGTCGTTCGGATCGGCGAAAATCGTTGCCAAGTACCGGTTGTTGCCCAAAAAGCTGAGCGGTAACTTCGCTTGAAACTCGTCGTCGCCGGTCATTCCGCCGACATACCAATCGTTTCCCTTTCGGCGCGCAAGCAGGATATGCTTTCCCACTGTGCCTTCCAGGACGCGTGTCTCGTCCCAAACCGTCGGAACAACCTTCAGAAAATCCAGCCCCGGTTGTCCCCGGTAATGATCCGGATCGTCGGCAACACACATCAGAGGGCTTTCATAGACCACAAAGAGAGCCAATTCCTGCGGCCGGCTGCCCATCACTTCAGTAGGCGTCGTCTCTTTCCATTCCGCTGGACTTCTGTTCAGAAACCCGCCCGGCGTGTAATCCATCGGGCCTGCCAGCATCCGCGTGAATGGCAGCGTCAACTTGTGCTCGGGTGTTACTCGCCCGCTAACCTTGTTGTACTCGTTACCCAAAACTCCTTCGCGCGTCAGCAAATTCGGCCATGTCCGCCGCAGGCCCGTCGGCTTGAACGCCCCATGGTAGTCCATCATCAAGCGGTGCTTGGCGGCGAGCTCCACCACCGTGCTGTACCAATTCACCATTTCCTGGTCGTCCCGTTCCATGAAGTCGATCTTGACGCCCGCTATGCCCCACCTTTGATAAACGGTAAACGCTTCATCGAGCGTCCCTGCCTTTAGCGCTCGGTTCACATCGCCTGAATGCAGCCACAACCAGAGCCGCACTTTCTGCTCTTTCGCATAGCGCAGCAGCTCCGGCATATTCAGTTGCGGCGCGGGCTTCGTAATATCAGCGCCGGGCTTGTTGAAGGTGCCATACCATTGCCAATCCACCAGCTGGTAAGGGAACCCCATCTCGCCGGCAAACTTGATAAAGCGCTTTTCCGTTTCGTTGTCCATCTTGACGTCGCCGCTCCACCAGTGATCCCACGCCATTTTGCCCGGCTGAATCCACGAGGTGTTCGCAATGGCCGACGGCGGGCTCAAATTGACGATCAGATTCGACTCGATCAAATCCCCTGGCTTCGAGCCGATCATCACCACTCGCCAGGGTGAGCTGTGCGGGAGCTTCACCTTCACCAATCCATCGCCATCCAGCCTGGGCGATAGCGCGGCCTTTACGATAGGCGGCGCATTCCGAGCCGTTGTTTTCAAATACATCCCCGCCCAATCCGTCAGGTCCGCCTCCGTGATCCCGACGAAGGTCTGCGGATCGGTCTCGACCAGCAAAGGCAAGCCAATCAGGCTGGATGGATAGATACTCGACAGTTTCGCTTTGGCATACTCATGCTCGTACGGGTGACTGAAGCCGTCGTAAGTCGCTGCCCAAACAGTCGGATCATTGGGGAATCGGAATTCGGTTTTTTCGCTCTGTATTACGGCTTCTTGTGAACCGGTCGAAATTGCCTCATACCGGAAAGCCGCCCCGTCATCAAACGCGCGCACCAACAGCTTCATCGTGGCCGAAGCTGACGCCCCGAAACTTACGACCTCCTGGTTGTACTGATCTCGAACCGGATTACTCTTGCCAAGTAAATTTGTCCAACTTGTATCGACGCTGCTCCTCGCGAGATTGACGAACCTGAGATTAGGCCCAGTAAGAGCGAGCCCCTCACGAAATTCAAGCCCGAGTGGCGACTCGACAATCACCGGACGGCCGTGGAAAGAAATCGAGTAAGTAAGCTGCCCCTGTAAAGCAACATGAACCGCAACACCGCCATTCGGCGACTGTACTGTCCATTCGTGCTCAGGCCCAGTCTGAGCCATAGCCGCAGCGCACATAAACAACAGCGAAATAAAAATTCTGTTCTTCATACCAACGCGATGGATCGCTTCGACCTCAGCGAGACGTCGACAAGATCATTCAGAGGCTCGTACCTGCTACCAGAGAAACGGCACCAACGCCTTCGTCTTTTGCCGATACCTGGCGTATTCGGATCCGAACTGCTCGGTCATGAATTGTTCTTCTATCTTCATCTTGTGAGTAAGTGCTAACAGTATTGCAACAAAGAGAATGATGCTTCGGAGCTCTCCGTCAAATATGACTGTTCCGATTACTGCAATTGTGATGCCCGTGTAAATGGGATGACGCACCCATGCGTAAGGACCGGTGCGAATCAGCTCGTGGTTCTGCTTGACCGTTACAATCCCGCTCCAGTTTCGGCCGAGCGTGACCCGCGCCCAAATGGCAAACATCACTCCTGCGATAGTCATGAATAGGCCGATCCACAGGTACATCACTGAATCCGGTAAGAATCTCGAGTACGCGAACCCGAAATAGCGAGCCGCCCCAAAAAGCAGAAAATATTCGAGGATCGCGATGGCGACCATACCGAAGCGAGATGCCCAGGATTGACGCCGCACGCTTCTCTTGGACGTGAACGCGCCGATGATCCAGACAATGAGAAAAATTGCCCACGAGATCTTCAGGCCATCAGACAGATTGGTTGCGATGGTCTTGATGCTATCAGAAGCCAGAGGTCGAATATGGGGGACGCGAGAGCCCCCCTCCTTCTCGTCGGCTACTTTCCATCTACTTTCAGTTGCGCGTCATCTTGGCGAGAATAGAGGTTGTCACTAACGTCGCAGTTCCCGTTTCCCCGGGACGTTGAGGTTTTATCGGCGGCAGTGCACCGGGAGTTCGGACGTGCCTCATGCGACGCTGCGCAGGGCCGGGAGTAGCGGCTGGATCAACAGCAGCAATCAACTCAGCATGGAGTCCCGCTTCGATCTCCTTGGGGTTCGTGAGCATCACACGTGCCATTGATTCCCCACCGTGCTGATCCATGAAAATCTCGTCTTCATTTTGAGTCGTTCGATGAATATTGTGCTCAGCATAAGGCGGCAATCCCATCAGCTTCGCCGCCAGGTCTTCTGGGAAAAAAATTTGCCCTGTGTGCGACGTATGGCCCGCCCGGTATGTCGGTTCAGCTATTTCGTCCCCCACGCGAATTTGGAAGTGGATATGGTTGGTGCGACCCATGTAGAAGCCTGGGAAAACGGTCTTGAACTCTACCGCGCCGTCTGCCTCCGTCAGTTGTACGCCTCGAAGGAAGGTTAGTTTATCTGTAGCGTGATTTTCAGGCGGAGGGCCCATGCCTTCAAGCGGCCCCGGGTGGTTCCCGGGATGTTGGGGGTCGAAGCTGGGTGGCGGCCCGCCCGGTCCAAAACCAGGCGGAGGTCCCCCAGGTCCCCTGGGATTCTGTTTGGTGAATCCAGCGTACAAGCCCAGCGCATCACAGTGCCATACGTCAACCGCTACCTTAGACAAAGGTTTGCAAGTGTGTGCATCGAGCACCATCAACCGAAGCCCTAGAGGTACGCCCACTTTTTCTTCAGTGAGATCCGAACGCAGCAGTTCGTTCGGTATGTAATAAGGACCAACTTCGTGCTCCGGTATCAGCCCGCAGACCCGTCTCCCGAGGCCAGTCCGAGCGCTCGTGCTGCTCGCCCACCACGCAGAGTAGCCGCAAGTCCCATACCGGCTCCGACAAAACCTCGACGCGTGAACCAAGAGTTTTTTCCCATCTCGTAAGTATGATCGCGACTGAGCATTCAAGAGCAGCGAACAGATTACTTTTACAATTGTTTGCTTTCCGCATGAACCGCCAACTCGAATACCGCCTAAACGCCGGGCGAAACAACCGAGTCTTCCACAGATTTTGAATCAAGACTCTTAGAAATGGGTTTGGCCACAGTTGTGACATCAGGATCTCTCAAATACCAAAGCTAAACTGATGCCAAAACATGAATTGCGAAGTCCTAAGCACCTTGTACGTTCGAAGCAACGGAGACATTCCCTGCGATGACGATGCTGGCGAGGGCATTATTCTGAGCTCGGCTGCAGGATGACAACTGGACTGTCAAGGATGCTTTCAAGAATATGGCTTACCAGCGCATTCGGAGTTCGTTCAGTTCGGGCGACGTTCCTTGGCCCCATTACTGCCCTCGTTGTGCTTTTTTCTAGCCTAATCAGCCCTTCTTGGACTCGATCTCTCATTCCACTATCCGGAAGATTCAGATAGAGCCATCACTTGCATGTAACCTGAAGTGTCCATGCTGCAGCCAGGCACAGCAGATCGTTGACCGCCCAAAGCCGTTTGTCATGGATGTTCGTCTGTTTGAAAAAGTCCTGGCGAGCGTTCAGGAATCTAGATTTCGAGTCGAACAGATAGAGTACTGCGGCCAGGGAGAGCCTTTGATAAATCGTGCCTTCCGTGAATTCGTGCGTTTAGCTCGCAAGTACTTTCCTAAGACTTGTCAAAGATTAATAACTAACGCGAACTTCGATTACCACCGGGCCACAGGAGGGCAGCCGCTCGACGAAATCTTTATTTCCTGCGATGGAGTGAGACAAAGCTCGTACCAGCAGTATCGGGTCGACGGCGACGTTGATCTGGTCATGAATTTCATGCGAGCTGCTCCGCGGAAGGTAGACGGCCGCAGACAGCATTTGATTTGGAAGTACATTCTATTCGAATTCAACGATTCAGATAGAGAAATAGCGGAAGCTCAACAAGCCGCTCAGGATCTGCAAGTGGACACTCTCCTTTTCGTCTTCACGCATTCGAAGTTCAAATCACAACGGTTCACCAAAGAAAATGCGGCTCAGTTTCCAATCTGCTACCCAAACGTCACCACCAATGCGACTCCAATCCACTATCAGAATGTAGGTGACCTGCCCCCGTTAGTTGGTCCAGTTAGAGTTTTGAAAATATCACGTAAGCACTCCGTCGTATGAGCCCTTCGTCCTCATATCAGGTTGTTCTCTGCAGCCGGGTTCGTTTTTCAAGGCCGCGCGTGAGCGCGGCGCAAGGTAGCCTTGACGGACGGTTCAGGCTGCGGTATCGGAATCAAGGAGGACGAAGGGCGTTGCCACTGCCCTGCGAACTCGCTGGGTGTTCGGTACGCCAAACTGCTGTGTGGGCGCGCAGTGTTGTAATCGTCGCGCCAGTGAGCGATCTTGTGACGAGCGTCGAACAGGTTGCGAAACCAGTTTGCATTCAAGCATTCATCACGAAGACGGCCATTGAAGCTCTCGATATGGCCGTTCTGCATCGGCTTCCCTGGCTGAATGTGATGCATTGCGATCTTGCGTTCCAGGCACCAGGCCAGGAAGTGTCGCGAGGTAAGTTCGGGCCGTTATCCATGCGCAGCGCTTTCGGACTGCCACGCCGAGCGATCAAATCGTCAAGCACACGCGTGACTCGCTGACTGGCGAACGAAGTATCGGCTTCTAAGGCCAGGCACTCGCGAGTGAAGTTGTCGACAACGCTTAAGACGCGCACGGCGCGACCGGTTGCCAGCGCGTCACACAAGAAGTCCAATGACCACTCCTGATTCGGTGCGCTCAAAATTGGCTGGCTGACACCGATTCGTACCAGCTTTTTGCGCCGGTTTCGCTTCACGCTCAATCCTGCCGCGCGGTACACGCGAAACAGACGCTTATGATTGACATGCTTGTCTTCACGAGCCAGCAACACGCCCAGGCGCCGATAGCCGAAGCGCGGCCGCTCCTCCGCTAATGCCATCAGCTGCTCGCGCAACTCCTCATCGCGATCTGGCTGTTGTTCATACCGACAACTCGATCGCCACATGCCGAACAGCTCGCATGTGGTCTGCGTTCGCTGATACCGAACGCTCCACGGCAAATCCTACATCTTGCCGTTGAGCTGCGAGCCCCAGCCGTTTTTTGAGATCACCGCTTTCAGAACTTCTTTGTCCAGGCTGAGATCGGCAACCAAATGCTTCAGTCGGCGGTTCTCATCCTCCAGGCTCTTCAGGCGCTGTGCTTCGCTTACTTCCATGCCGCCGTACTTGCCTTTCCACGTGTAGATCGTCGCTTCGCTGATCCCGTGCTCGCGCGCCAGCTCCGCCACCTTCTGCCCAGATTCGTGCCGCTTCAAGATTCCTATGATCTGCTCTTCGCTGAATCGACCCTTCTTCATCCCTTTCTCCTTGTTCCGAATCCTACCGAATTTCGGACCAGTTTCAGGGGTTCAGGTCATAGGATCCAAAGACATGAGCCGTCTTACATCAAACTTCCGTCAGACTCTCCTATACATTCTTCGTTAGCCGATCGGCTTTCAGATCATCAGTAAATCGACGGCAATTCCGGCGCTTGTTATGGGCCTGATGCACAACGAGCTTGAGAATCTGCCAGTGGCGGGTCTACGAAATGTCCAAAGCGAAAGCAGTGCGCTACTCGACCAGGCTAATTTCAAATCTATGTTCCTTCGGCTGTGCTATTTGGTGCCGTCTTTCAACGATCGCCTGTTCTAACTTGTCAGCCGCTTGCATCGCCGGCGCGGTTGCCGGGAAGTCGTACTTGGTCAGCGGTACTTCAACGGTCCGCCACCGTTCGTTGTGGACGTCGCAATGAGACACGGTCAGGTCGTACACCTGCATGGCTTGCCTGGTCATCGGTGTATCCAGAAGGGCGAGATTAACGCCGTTCGCCAACTGGTCGTTGTTGAACGTCCCAACCACCTGCCCATCCACTTTGACGCTATAAGAACCGCTTGTAAGACCGTTCACTTTCAGCGGTTCACGATTCAGATCGGCAGTAAAATTCGAAGACTTCAGTACCAGGGCCACTGGCCCGGCTCCCCACATCTTTTCCCATTCAGCAGTGGGCAAAGGAAGTGCATCATCCAGTTCCGTCCAGGAAAGAGAATGACCACCGGCAAGATGCGAGATGACCGCGTGCTCAGCGGCCGCAGTCGCTGAGTTCCCGCTTACCGAAATGTCTACCGCCGCGACTACCGGACGAGCATTCCACGACTTCAACAGCTGGTCTGCCATCACCAGGTGCCCTGAAAAGCCAGGATGAACCCGGTCTGGAAGGATCTTCAGGGCGTCTTCATGCGCAAGCGCGTTGGCTTTCTGCAGCATCTCGACCATTGGTGTGTTGAAGTCGGCTACGTTCAACCCAGCTCCCTTGGCGTAGTTGGAAATCCACTTCGAAAAGCTGATCAGCACTTCGTTGTAACCGGCAGAGAAGAGCGGCGGCCTGGTAACGTCATCGTAGGGGGATGCTTCGATCGCAGTGATTCGAATACCGGGAAGTGCGGACTTCACGGCATCCACGATGTGCCGGTAGCCATCGAAAAAGGTGTGGTCTGTCTTCTCGGATTCGGGAGCATAATTGCCATCATTCATCCCGAGCATGATGGTCATGACGGTCGGTTTGTAAGCGATTACGTCCCGGTTTAGACGAACGTCGATGGGACCGCCGCCGCCCCCGCTTACTCGATCGCCGCCCCATCCGGAGTGTATGAATCTAATACCGAGTTGCGGGTACCGCGTGGTGATGTATGTTTCCGTGATGACCGTGTAGAGTCTCTGATCGGTAATACTGTCTCCGTAGAAAACTACCCGGTCGCCATCGTGAAGGCCGAATGGTTCGGCAGCAAAAGTAGGAATGGAAGCCGCAAGCAACGCGCAGGCTAACCGGAACTGATTCTGCAAAGAAGCTCCTCTTTTAACCATGGTTCTACCAGGACATTTTGGAGTTGTTGCAAGCGCATGCCTCTGTTACGCCGCTTTGCTGATAAGTCAGAATAAATGTCCTCTAACGGCCAGTCCACTCCTGCTCACTCGTTCATGACAAACGCGAACATCTTATCGCCTGCGCCCACTACCAGATACTGGCGTTCATCAAGTTCGTAAGTGATCGCCCCATTCGAAACGGATTTCCCGAGGTTTGCGTGCCACAACACTCCTCCTGTAGCAGCATTCAGCGCCACCAGATTGGTGCTCGGGTCGCCGGCGAACACCAGGTTACCGGCCGTGCTCAGCAAGCCGCCTCGAATCCCCGATGATTCCCACTTGTGGCTCCACTTGATCGCGCCAGTGCGATAGTCCAGCGCTTGCAGCATCGATTCCGCCCATCCACCCTGGTCATTGCCGCCCCATCCTTCAGGCTTGTCTGCATCGTCGAAAATGTAATAGAGGCTGAACGCGCGGGTCGCGTTGACGTAGAACAACCCGGTCTGCGGACTGAAGGTCGGCGGCGGCCAATTGACAGCGCCTCCCTGGTTTGGCGAGACCAGCGCGCCGGCAATCTGCGGTTCTTTCACCGGATTCGGGATGGGCTGCCCCTTGGCATCCACGCCTTTTGCCCAGTTCGTCTTTACAAATTGAGAAGTGACGTAGTTCTTGCCTGTTTCGCGATCCAACGCAAAGAACCATCCATTGCGGCTCGCTTGCGCCACCAGTTTGCGCTTTTTTCCGTCGATCTCACCGTCAAAGAGAACCGGCGTTTGAACGGCGTCCCAATCATGCGTGTCATGGGGGGACGGCTGAAAATACCAGATCAGTTTGCCTGTATCCGCATTGAGAGCCACAATCGATTCCGTGAAAAGATTAGAACCTGCTCGCGCTTTCGACGCAACCACCGGCTGAGGATTGCCAGTGCCCACGAAAAGCATGTTCAACTCCGGGTCATACGTGGAAGAGATCCAGGTCATCCCGCCGCCATGCTCCATCGCATCCGCGTTCGGCCAGGTTTCCGAACCCGGCTCGCCGGGCTTCGGCACCACCGACCAGTGCCACTGGAGTGCGCCTGTTTCCGGATCTCGTGCCTCGAGATAACCGGGCCGGTCAAGATCGTCGCCGCTGACTCCCGTGATGACGTGATTCTTGATCACCACCGGGGCGACAGATGCATAGTACATCTGATCGAGATCGCAGATTTCCTGATTCCACTGCTTCTTACCGTCCTTCAAATTCAGCGAGACAAGGTTGCAATCGGGCGTCTCGAAAAAGAGCGAATTGCCGGATATGCCCACCCCCCGATTTCCCAGGTGAATGCCTCCCTTTGAGGTCCACGTGTATGTCCAGACCTCGTGGCCAGTGCGCGCATCAATTGCCCAGACTTTATCGGGCACCGTGAAATACATAATCCCGTTCACCACCAGCGGCGTCGCCGAGATTCGCCCGCCCGAAGGATCGCCGCTGCTCGAAAGCTGATACATCCACGCGAGACTCAGCGACCTCACATTCCGATCATTGATCTTAGTCAGGCTGCTAAAACGCCGGCCTGAGTAGTCGCCGTTGTACGTCGGCCATGAATCGACTGTTGGATGCAGCAGCACGGAAGGATCCAGGCCACCGTCCGGGTCGGCCCCAGGCACAGAAACCAGCGGGAATAGAGCCAGTGCTACGATCGCAAAAAACTTCATTTGAAAGTCTCCAGGTAAGCAACCACGTCGTGAATGTCTTTGTCGGTGTATTCATCGAGTAGCGCGACGTGAGCGACATATGGATCATGCCTCTCGACTTTGACTTGGGGCCCACGCTCAAAGCTACGATAGTGGCCCGTGTCGTCGCGTAAGGAAACATTGAAATCATCGATCTCCTCCAGAACACCCGTCGCGCTCTCGCCCTTGGCCGTCGTTACTGTAACCGTCACCGGCTTGCGGGAATTCGCAACGCTCCGCCGGCCGAATGCGGCGGTCTGCGGAAAAACCACTTTCAATTGCAAAACCGGAGGATCATACTTGCTGGCAATATGTGCCAGGTCGCCCGTCGTAGAGTGGCATTGGCTGCACTTCCCCGGTCCGTTGAAGTAGGCCTTTCCTTCTCTGGGATCTCCCACCAAAATGTTCAGCACCTTGTTAAACGGGCCTGTTCGCAACGTGTCGCCCACTTGCTGGTGCAGGAAATGAGACAAGTCGACAATCTCAGCCTTCGTCAGTGTGATCGATTTTGCGTTGGGATGATCTTTTACCAGATACGTCCCGATGGTGTTTCCATAGCGATCATGCAGGACTACTAACGATCGCACTAAATCCGGTCCCCGCTCGCCGCCGCGCGCTCGCTCTCCATGGCACGCCACGCACTGAGCCTTGTAAAGGGCTTTCCCGCGCGCTGCCGCGTCTTCATCCACCACCTGCTTGTCATTGGGCCCGGCTTGATCAATCAGGCTCTGTGGCCGCGCAGCCTTGGCTTTTACAACTGGGCTTGCGCCTTCTTTGGCCGGCGGCAAATTTTGAGCAAGGTAGTCGACCACCTGAGCGAACTCTTCGTCAGAGCCCTTGGCGCCTCGGCTGATCATATTCGAGACAATGCTGCCCCACTGCTCACGAGTCATCCCCCGCCCGAGAACGATCTGCGCCGGATGACACGATGAGCATATCCGCTGAACGGTCTCCCGATTCGGAGCTTCCGGCAATTGCGCACCCGGAGCCTGCCCCGAAGCGCACCACGGTGAGAAACAAGCTAGCAGAAGGACCGATCGTGCGAATGTCATCTCGTCTTCATACGTTATCAATCGCCCGGGCAGCGCGACACCAGAGAATGCCAAGGCAAGTCGTCATGACGAACCTGGGACACGAACGACGTTAGCGCCCGCTCTCCATGGAGCACTCACTTTCGATGCTTCGATTAGTCGTGGCGAAGTACGGCCATGGGATCGAGTCGTGCCGCACGCCGGGCTGGCAGGTAAGACGCGCCAAGCGCGGCGAGCAACAGACAGAGCGATACAGCCACGAAAGTCAGCCAATCAGTTGCGCGCACCCCGTAGAGGAGGCGCGAAAAGCTGGATAGCACCCGGGTAAGCATTGCGGCCTGGAGGACTACTCCCTCTAATGCTGTGAAAATTGCCGTATTTGCTCCGATGCCCAAGGCGAGAGTCAGGATCGCCGCCGCGCAATAACCCGGAGACCTGGACAGAGAGCGGACGGCCTGACGAAGATTGCGTAGGCAGCGATCAGCCGGCTCGAACGCTCTCTCATGGCGGCATTCGTCTTTCGCCAGCTCGACCGAACCGAAGTCACGGCGGGCACGTCGTTCCGCCTCCTCACGTGTAAGTCCGCCTTGCATCAAATCCGCAATTCGATTCTCCTGATGAGCCTGAAACTCGGCCTCCATTTGCCCTTCCCACCGCCGCCGCTTGAGCCACCCCCATATCATCTTTCCGCTCCTCTAATCCCCGGTTTCAAGAACGAGCGAAATGGCTTCACACAGACGTCTCCAACCCGCCTTCTCGGCTTCGAGTTGACGCCGGCCCAATTTAGTAACCGTATAGAACTTCGCGTTCCGCCCACTCTCGGCTGCCTGCCAATCAGACTTGAGCCAGCCTCGCTCTTCCAACCTGTAAAGTGCTGGGTAGAGAGACCCTTGGCGAATCTGAAGCGCCTCTCTGGAAAGCTGCCCGATGCGCTGGAGAATGGCGTAGCCATGAATGGGCCGAAGTGCCGCGACCCTCAGGATCAAGAGATCCAGCGTTCCCTGGAGGAGTTCGGCATCACCGGAGGCCTTTTTAGGTTGCCTAGGCATTCGAGGCACGAAGCATTACTATACCTGGAACGCCTTGCTGTCTTGATCACTGACTCCTACCCCGGTCCTACACAAGCTGGACCTTCTCGTCGAGGTAACCGAATGCCGCGTTCACGCCTCTGTTCCGGACTGGTAGTCTGCTCAGGCTTTGAAGTAGTCTCCCTGCTCAAGATCAGCAAGTAAGCCCGGCTGTGTTGGCTTCCAGCCGAGGCGTTCCTGGGTCAACTTGCTGGACGTGGGATTGTCCATCGGGATAAATGGCGCAAGAAAGCTGAACTGCTTGGCTGCCTCGACCGGAGACTTGCTGACCACCGCTACGTTCAGACGCCGTCCGATCAGGCCAGCAATCTCCCGGAACGGAATGCCCTCCTCGGCGACACCGTGATAAGTTCCTCCCGCAGGTCCGTTCTCGAGTGCCAGGCGGAAAAGACGGGCAGCATCGAGCTGGTGCACCGAAGGCCATCGGTTGAAACCGTCGCCCACATACGCCGATTCCCTCTTCTTCCGTGCAATTTGGATGAGCTGCGGAGCGAATCCATGATCGCCAGCGCCATGAACAATCGGTGAAAGGCGGATCGCTGAGGTCCGAATGCCGCGCGAAGCCAACTCCT
The DNA here is from genome assembly GCA_964245395.1 of uncultured Bryobacteraceae bacterium. Lineage (GTDB taxonomy): Bacteria > Acidobacteriota > Terriglobia > Bryobacterales > Bryobacteraceae > Bog-105. Next base: position 86,195 of record CAXTMN010000001.1, on the reverse strand, counting down.
GTAGCGTATCTTCCGTCCTGGCGCGCGCTGCTCCGAAGAAGGCAGTGTCGTACGCCTGATCCTCGGTGGCAAGTTGTCCTTGTTTCATGGCCAGAGTTCCAAAGGTGGCCACCAAGGGGCGATCCGTTCCCGATAGCGATTGACCGATCGTCTCCACCGCGCGCCGGTCGGTTGCGACGGCTGCCGCCATGAATCTTTGGACGATTCCGCCTGGAGCCCCGCCCAACAACACCCGAAGGCGTGTTCCGAGTGGAATGTGCGAGATCTTGTGGTAAAAAGCCGTGTGAATCGCGCCCTCCGCATCAGCTGCCGCGCGGCGCAGACCGTGGAGGTCTTCAACAGAGCCTACGTGAACTCTTGCACCGGCATCTGTCAGCTTCTTGCCAGACGCGTCCGAGCGTGCCAGGCCTGTTACTTGATGCCCTGCGCCGATGAGTTCTTTAACGATCGCAAATCCGATAAATCCCGTAGCGCCAGTCACAAAAACACGCATTTGCCATCTCCCTCATCCACGTTAAAAGTTTCCACGAATACAATCTATGCTGTGGAGTCGTATTTAATATCGAGATCGTCCAGCATAGCTACCGATCCGCTTTCAGATGTGCTGTCGCTGCTCAAACCTCGCGGTTACATGTCCGGTGGGTCGATGCGGGTGGAGACTGGTCCATTCAGTTTAAGCAGGATGAAGGTTTCAGGTGCTTTGCCATGGTTTCCGGCCAGTGCTGGCTGTCGATGGACGGCGTTGCTGACGCGGTTCGCCTCGAAACGGGCGACTTCGTTGTGCTGCCACATGGGCGGGCGTTCCGCCTTGCGAGCGATCTGACCGTGACTCCGGTCGACATCCTGAGCATCATTAGGGCACCTCTGAACGGGCGCATCTTTGCATGGAACGGTGGCGGTGCTTGCCTCGCTCTCAGCGCGTTCTTCACCTTTGCCGGAGATCACGCCAGCATGCTGTTAGGAGTGCTGCCGCCTATCGTGCACATCCGCAATGATTCCGATCGGGCGGCCATGCGCTGGTATCTGGAGCGCATGATGAAAGTACTGCGCGAGCCACACCCAGGCGGGGTCCTGCTCGGAGAACACCTCGCGCAGATGATGCTGATCGAGGTACTGCGACTGTACATGGCGGACCAGCTGACGGGCGGAGTTGGATGGCTTTTCGCGCTCGCAGACAAGCAGATGAGCGCAGCCGTTACGGCGCTGCACGAGAGTCCTGGCTATCGCTGGACATTACAGAAACTAGCCGAACGTGCCGGCATGTCGCGATCAGCCTTCGCGCTCCGCTTCAAGGAGAAGGTGGGCACTTCCCCCATGGTGTACCTGACTCGCTGGCGGATGCTCCTCGCAGGGGACCGGCTTGCGAATTCGCGCGATTCTGTTTCAACGATCGCTTTATCACTCGGCTATGAATCCGAGAGCGCGTTTGGCTTTGCCTTTAAGAGGGGGATGGGCTGTTCCCCGCGTCAATATTGCCGCACCCGAGCCTCTGCTTCGACCGCATAATCTTCAGGAGGGATTGGAAAAAATCAACAGGATCACACCTCGATTCACCGGAGGAGGTGCAGAAGCATCCCCTCCATCCAAGGCGAGGATCACCGGCGTCGTTTACCTGCTCTACTTGCTCACGGCCATAGGCGGCGGACTCTTGATGAAAGGAACTCGTTATCCCTGGCGTCGCCGAAGCGACAGCGCACCACATCCTGGCGCACGAACCTGTATTTCGCTTGGGTTTAGCCGCCGGCCTCGTCGCCACCGCTTGATACATTGCTTTAACAGCCCTCTTCTTTCGTTTATTCAGGCCTAAACTGCACGCCCAAAGTTCCCTCGGACCCTGGGCGTGCTCATGGCATTAGCCGGTTTGGGTTGGCTGAGCTTCTTGTCGCCGCCATTTGCAACTCATCTATCACCCTATAATCAGGTCCTCGGATTCGTAGCGGAAGTATTGCTGACGGGTTGCTCCTCGTAAGGGGCCTGAACGCACAGCGATGGAACGAGCAGGCCAGAACGTCAACTCATCTCTAGCCTAACGATCGACCATCGCTTGATAGTGCGCAGGGTAACGTTCTCCCCCAAAGTGCATCTCGGACGCGGCATCGCCAATCCGCTGCAAATCACCGGCGGACAGCTCAACCTCAAGCGATCCGAGATTCTCATCGAGACGATGCATCTTCGTCGTGCCGGGAATGGGAACGATCCACGGCTTCTGCGCAAGCAACCAGGCAAGAGCAATCTGCGCAGGAGTTGCGTTCTTCTCCTTGCCGACTTCGCTCAACACGTCGACCACTCCTCCATTCGCCTTCATCGCTTCCGGCGTGAAACGCGGAAGTATCTTCCGGAAATCATTGCTCTCCAGTTCCGCGGTATTTGTGATCTTTCCTGTCAGGAAGCCTTTCCCTAATGGGCTGAACGGTACGAAGCCGATCCCCAGTTCCTCCAGAGTGGGAATCATCTCCAACTCTGGCTCCCGCCACCACACCGAGTATTCGCTCTGCAAAGCCGTGACTGGTTGCACAGCGTTAGCCCGGCGGACTGTTTGAACACCTGCCTCTGAAAGGCCAAAATTCTTCACCTTCCCCGCTTCGATCAGCTCCTTCACGGCGCCCGCAACATCTTCAATCGGCACGTTCGGATCAACGCGGTGTTGGTAAAGCAGATCAATCGTGTCGATCTGCAGACGCTTCAGTTGCGCCTCCACCACCTGCTTGATATGTTCTGGCCGGCTGTTTAGGCCCCTCTGCTGCTTGCTTTCAGGGTCGAACTCGAAACCGAATTTGGTCGCGATTACAACCTGATCACGAACCGGCGACAACGCCTCTCCGACAAGTTCTTCATTGGCGAACGGGCCATAGACCTCGGCTGTATCGAAAAATGTGACACCGCGATCTACCGCTGCCCGCAAGAGCGAGATCATCTCCTGTTTGTCTCCCGGCTTGCCGTAACCGGAACTCATGCCCATGGCGCCGAAGCCGAGGGCTGCAACCTCCAAACCGCTCTTTCCCAACTTGCGTTTTTGCATCGTTATCCTTCCCGAAGTGGCATCCACTTCCGTCCTGTGCCTGGCCGGAAACCGGCCTGTAACAATCGAGACCACGCTACTACTGCATCTTTATTGCCCTACTAAGCAGCAACCCAATCTCAAGTCTAGGCTTCCTCCGTTTATGCGTCCAGACTGTACTTGTCGAATGGAGCTATGAATAGACTGCATGAATCAGTGAGAAATGATCTAGGTAAAGAAAGACAGGAAGCGGAGTGCGATGTGCTGGCGATTATTAGGAGGGTGGAGACCCGATGGACTTCGCCGTATTTCGAATATCCGAGTGCCATGAACGCGCTGGCATCCAAACAAGTTTTCCGCGTAATTGGATTCGGACATGCAGATACTAAGAACCGATATTTTTGATTTGCGAGAGCAGCGTCGAGACGCTGACTGCAGCGGAAATATTCATCCGAGAGGCCGTTATAAGGGATAGGGAGGACGCCGTACGCCGTACGCGCGGTCCAGCTGGAGGCAAGGCTATTAAGAAATGGACGTTTTCCTCTGGCTCTACATCCATCGCAGATAGACGGGCAAATGACGAGCAGCGGGCAATGGTGGAAATGACGGTGTAAAACCGGCGCTCACCCTGCGCAAGATTGCCGTCGCGCTCGGACATTGTGAATTTCGGTACCCCTGCCATGGCACTCCTGGTGTGGCTATCGAAAAAGCTTGACCTGATCAGCGAGAAGCAGATGAAACGCGATCTCGACAAAATCACAGAACTGGGGAAACAGCGATATGCTGAACAGCAATTGCAAAAAATGCGGTTCTACTTCGGCATTGGAGCATATGTATTTTGCTGCAACTACATCATTCCTCTGAGCCATATCCCGTTTCTGGATGGGGCATTTCCCTTGCGGCCGCGTTCTGCTTCCTCATTGCCGGCGCCCTCAGCAAGGTCACAACGGTGTTCGGCGTTAATGAAAGAGTAGAGCACCATCGGAAGCGCTTGGGATTGAAGTCGGAGGAGGGCGGAGCCCCAGGTCGTGCGAGTTTTAGGTGAGCCTGATTAGGTCGTGCGTTATGGCCTGTAAGAGGCTTGAAACATTGGCCGCAGGGTACAGGGCAAAACTCACCCTTTGTGGGACATGGCAGGTATGGAATGATCGGACAACATGGACTGGAAGCTTTTTGCGCAGTTGGCTGTTACCCTCGCGGTTGCCGGACTTGGTGGATGGTATGGTCATCACCTCTCAATGCGTCGAGACCTAGCCGGTGAACGTCGAAAGCTGCCAGTTAGTTATCTCTTGGAGGCATATAGGAGGCTTGAAGGAGCGGGCAAACCGGGATGATACAAACCGGTGTCGGCCTGATTTTACGTCTGCTATCGCTGATATTCAGTTGCTCGGCTCTCTCCGCCAAGTGTCGTTGGCAAGGCAATTCGCTTTCGAGATAGCAACGAAACGCACTTCATCGCTCGATGACTTACTTTTTGATCTCCGGCAATCGCTCCGGGCTGAGTTGGAGCTTGATGCCGTGTCGGAGAAGATCATTTTCCTGCGCTTCACCGATTGAATTCCGGACACTATGGGTGTCATAAAGGACCCTTGTGTCCTCTATCGCGCGGTCCCGAGAGTTCCGCTAGTATCGGAAAAGGAAGGAGACGCCAAACCATGCTTGACTGGTCGCAATGTCCGGCGCTCGAACGCGTGCCGGGGAAAGTCAGCGGTGCATGGGTATTTCGCGGGACGCGGGTGCCGGTGTCAGCTATCTTCAAAAACCTGAAAGACCTCAATGTCAGCGAGGTCGTGCAGGAATTTCCGTCCGTGACGCGGGAGCAGGTTCGCAGCGTCCTGGATTTTGTCGCGCGCAGCGCCGATCCACTGACACCGCGCTAGATGCTCGTCCTGCTCGACGAGAACCTGCCGCATCGCCTGCGCTCGCTGATCACCGGCCATGATGTACGTACGGTCGCCTATCAGAAATGGAATGCGCTGACGAACGGAGCACTGTTGAAAACGGCGGAAGATGCCGGGTTCGACGTGATGGTGACAGCGGACAAGAACATCCAGTGTCAACAGAACATGCAAGGCCGGAAGATCGCGCTCGTCGTCTTGAGTAAAAACGAGCGCGATATCGCCACGCGGAATGTCCCCGGGATCGCTGCCGCAATCAAAGACGCGAAGCCAGGCAGCTTATCTCGGTCGAGATGTTCTGATGACGCGGTGGGAGTTCGAGAAAGTCCGTAAGGCACTCACCGTCAATCCCCAAGGACCCGTGACGTTCGACGATCCCGGCCTGGTGATCCGAGCAGTGTTGAACGGCGTAGTTATCGGAACGGCGATCGAAGAAACTTTTACTGAGTTGATCGCAGATGAGCGCCTGGTTCAAGTACGGGGACTAGTGTCCAACATTCCCCTGCTATTTCCTTTATTATCCAAGCCGTCGAAATCAGTCTGCTGCTCTTGCCGCCTGATCAAGACGCTTCAACTGTTCGAATGAACATCTGAAGGCTGCGCTCTCCCTGAAGGATCGGGAACGGTAAGCTCCATATTCGATCCGCATGCCCATTCCATTTCAAATAACCCGGCCGCATCGACGATATGACGGAATGCTGTGAAGATCCGCTATGTTGCGCTTACAGCCGTCATTGCCGCAAGTGCATAAGCTGCCCACCATTTGCCTCAACACTCTTCAGCTATTTGAAGCTGTTGAGAAACATCGGCAATACCAAAGCTTCAATTCTATCTGCCATCTCCTCAGCAGGTACCCGGTCGAGACTCTGATACCAGTTGCGTGCGGCTCCAAAAACGGCCCACGCTCCAGTGGTCGCGAGCAGCTGCGCATTGATACCGGGTGCCAAAATATGATTACCAGCGGCCTCCATAAACTTTGAAGCAATCACTGGGATGATCGAGCCTTCGAGCGGTATTAAAGGGCCTTTGACTGCGCAATTGGTGAGCTCAGTGAGGTAGTCGCAAACCCCGAGTGCTGTGGCTCGAAGCGCGCCCTTGCAGTTCGTAAAAGAAATTCCACGCCTCTCTAGAAGATCGCGGAAGCGGGCCTCTGTCATAGCCTGCAGCAATGCGTTCTTGTCTGAATAGTGCAGATAAAAAGTGTTCCGGTTCAGAGTCGCCTGTTCGGCGATCTCCTGGACGGAAATATCTTCGAAACCCTTTACTTTCAATAGGCTAGCTAGTGAATCCATAAGCATACGACGACTGCGTAGGATGCGGGGATCAATCGGTTCTGGCGCGGCTTGGAGCGTTTGGGCCAAGTGACCTTCAGAATAGCTTTGCTGGACCAATGGATGCTAACGCAATATTCTTTTCGTTCTCTTGAAGCGACACAAGCCCTCTAAACATCACATGTCGCATAGGAGCTAACGTTATGCCCAAACTGCTTCATATTGATTCCAGTCCACTCTACGCGCGGTCCGCCTCCCGTGAGCTGACCGCCTCATTTGTCACCGAAGGGAAAGCTTCCAACCCGGGAAAGGCGGTCGTTTCCCCTGATCTCAACCCAACAACAATCTTCCCGATCACCGCTGCATGGGTAGGAGCGCACGCAACCTTTCTCACCGCATGTGGGACCAAGGTGCTGAACCAAGGTCAAGACCGGAAAACATTTCTCGCCACGTATTTTCAGGCCGCACGGACGCATGCACGCTTTGAAGGAGCCGCCCTATGAGAATCGCTTCGACCATTGCGCGCTATCTGCTGGGCCTCTTGTTTATAGTCTTTGGGCTGAACGGCTTTTTCCACTTCATTCACCAGCCGCCACCGGCAAATGCACTGGCACTCCAGTTCTTTGGAGCCGGCAGCGCTTCGCACTTTGCCGCGTTCTTCTTTGCGGTGCAGATCTTGGGTGGTCTGCTCCTCCTCGCAGGTCTCTTCGTGCCCCTCGCGCTGACACTGCTGGCTGCGGTGCTCTACAACATTCTTGCCTTCCACCTGACCCTTGAGCCAGGCATTGCTCCAGGTCTAGTGGCCTGTCTCCTGTGGATCTTGGTTTTCGTTCAGTACCGCGAAAGCTTCAACGGAATCTTCAGTGCGAAACCTGCGACGCAGGCATAAAGCCGAAATTCCTGCTTCGAAACTGTCTCATTGCACAACGGAGAGCAAATCATGGCAACAACTGACATTGAAAAGGTATTGACGGTGTTCGAGGGCATCGCACATCGAGATGCAGACCTCGCGACAAAGTACATGAACCCCACGAAGTACATCCAACATAACCCGTATGTCGCTGACGGCATCGCGGAGTTGAAGGACTATATTCACAGTTTCCCGAGTCAAAACCATCACCTCAAAGTGATTCGCGCCTTCCAGGACGGACCCTACGTCTTCACTCAAGAGGATGGATTGATTCTCGGTCAGAGCACCTTCTTCGATGTCTTCAGATTTGAGGACGGTCTGATCGTCGAACATTGGGTTTTTTCGGCGAAGGCAGCGCCGCCCAACGAGAGTGGTCACACTCAGATTGACGGGCCAACTCAGGCCGATCCCTCCGAGGACACCGAAAAGAATAAGTCCATTCTCCGCGAGTACTACGATGTCGTTCACATCGAGGGGGATCACAGCAAAATCCCACAGTATTTTTCCGGAGATTATTGTGTCCGACACGAACCCGGCGTCAGCGATGGCGTCTCGGCATTCATGCGCGATCTGGAAGCAGCCACTCGAGGTGGGAGTCTGTCCAGAACCATCGACGAGATCAAGTTCGTCTTGGGACAGGGAGACTTCGTTTTCATCGCCGCCAAGGGAACGCTTAAGACTGAACCATGTGTCTTCATCGATCTATATAGAAATGAAGGCGGGAAGATCGTTGAGCACTGGGGTTTCATTGAAAAAATTCCGCCTCAAGAAGAGTGGAAGAACGGCAACGGCATTCTTTAATCCGCCACTAATCGGCTGCGCCTGTGCTGGGGCCTGCCCGTGTATACGCGGGTAGGCCCGAAAAGCTCCTTCACTATCTCAGGTCCCGGCGGTAGGCGGCGCGCGCCAGTTCGCCCGTTAAATAGCTCTTACGTCCCCACTACCACTCCGCCATTTACGTTGATCACCGCCCCGGTAACAAACGACGCCGCGTCCGAAGCCAGCCACAAGTAAGCATTCGCAATGTCTTCCGGCTCACCCAGACGGCCCAGTGGCGTATGATCCACCATCGTCTGCAGGATCTTGTCCGGTACTGCCTTCACCATGTCAGTCGCGATAAAACCAGGTGCGACCGCATTAACCCTTACCTTGAATTTGCCAAACTCGCGCGCCCAAACCTGGGTCATTCCGATCACCCCGGCTTTGCTGGCGACGTAATTAGTTTGGCCAAAATTTCCATACAATCCCACCACGCTCGAGGCGTTCAATATCGCTCCGCCTCCGCTGCGAATGATCTCCGGAACAACAGCACGTGTCGCCACAAAGACTCCCTTTAAATTGACGTTCACCACAGCATCGAACTGCTCGTCCGTCATCGTCGCCGCGACTTCCCCACCCTTGAACTTGACGATCTGCCCGTCACGCAGAATGCCCGCATTGTTGACCAGAACGTGAACCGCGTCCGCTCGCTCAATCACCCCTCGCAAACCGGCCGCCACCGACCCCGCGTCCGTCACATCGACCTTACTGAACCAAACGCTGCCTTCCGCCTCTGCCTCGACCACATCCCAGCCAAAAACCTGACACCCCTCCTGAGCAAATCGTCTCGCGGTAGCTCGTCCAATCCCCGCCGCCGCCCCGGTCACAATCACGACCTTGCCCTTCAGCCCCGTCTCAATCATTTTTCTTCGAGAGTAGCCTACACAGGCCTCAACAGCATCTCCTACGGTCGGGTCGGGTCATACCCGGGCGCTTACTAGCCGGCCGATCGCGCTCCGTATCCGTAGACCGTCAGTTCGGCACTGAAAATATCGCGAGTTGATTTCCTGCTGTCCCAGATCTTCTACCCTGCTAAATCCAAGCTTGTGAAGGCCCGCGGCCAGAGTCTTCGGTTCAAGAAACAGTCGAAAACTCTCCCCCGCCGCCGCCACCCGCGCCGATAAGAGTTTCAGTGCGATCCGGTCTACTAACTTGAGAGACAACGCCGGCACTGCATAGTCAAATACAATGCTGCTTCCCGCTGGCATCAAAGCGACAGTCCCCAGCGTCATCATCAGGGCTTCCCTGGTCAAATAGGGCGTCACTCCCAGTAGCGAGAAGAACGACGGCATCGTCGTGTCGAACCCCGCAGCGTCTTCCAAAACCGTCGCGAGTCTTTGCCTCTCAAAATCCACAGCCAAAAACGTAACTGACTCGGGTGTGGCGATTTCTGCCGCACGAAGGCACTCCTTCTTCCAGGCCTGCGTGTCTGGGTGATCCACCTCCCAAACCCTCAATTCCCCGGAATATGGATTGCGATAGGCAAATGTATCCAGGCCTGCACCAAGTACAACGTACTGTCGTAGCCCATCCGCAAAAGAGGCTGCCAGTTCGTCCTCCGCGTACCGGCTGCGAGCCGCCACAAAAGCGCGCAGTTGCCGCGAGCCCCTGCCAGTAACTCTTGCCATCTCGCCTGTATCGGACAGCGCCGGCGCTGCTCGGTAGCCTACTATCTTTGTCGCGACAGGATCTTCAAGAATCGGTGGGCGGTCCAGGATCTGATGAGCGGCCCTGCGTAGGGCAACTCCATATGCGGTCCTGCTGGCAGCACCTGCCCTCATCCCGCCCCGAAACGACGGATCAGCGCCATCCACAGCGCGATCATCTCAGCGTCTCTCTGCGGATCGATCGCTTTCTCCATCACCGCTGTCTGAACCATGATCAACTTCGACTCCGGATCCCCAAAGATACGCTGCCCGTTCGCTCCCAGCAGACCAAACATTCGCCTTGCTCCCGGAAAGATCCACACCTGATAACCGTAACCGAAAAATCGCGTCGACTTGCCCGGAGCAAGGTGAGGGTCAGAGTCCTTCACAGCCGTCGCTTCCAGCACCCATTGCCGCGGAATGAGTTGCTTCCCATTCCAAGCACCGTCGAAAGCCAACAGCCTTGCGAACCGGGCATAGTCGCGCAGCACCGCATTAAAGCAACAGTATGGGACTTCATGATCCGAGGCGTCGATCGTCCATGTTGCCTTCGCTTCTGTGCCGATGCTCCCCCAGATCTTTTCCTGCAGATAACCGGCCAGCGGCATCTGTACCGCGCGCCCGAGGATCATACGCAGCAAGCCCGTGTCTGCGGCCGAGTACTGATAACGAGTACCTGTGGGAGCTACTTGTTTGCAGTCACGGGCAAGAGTCTGAAGGCTGATCGTCTCCAGTGCTGTTTCCTGCGACTCACAAGACATCCCGGAGGACATGTGGAGCAGGTCTCTGATCGCAATCTTGCCGTACGCGGAACCTTTTAAGTCAGGCACGTACTTTTCAGCGGGGTCCGTCACGGCGCCAAGAGTCTGTTCAGAAAGCTCCACCCCGATCAACATCCCGACGATCGACTTGGCCATGGACTGCGAGGTAAGGCGGTCTCGATCGTTGCGTCCGTATTGGTAGCCTTCAAACAAAATTTGGTCATCCTTGGCGATCAACAGCCCTGTGACCGGCAGGCGCGAAAGATAATCCTGCACAGAGAAGCGGCTACCGGCGTGAACGTAGGTGATTTCCGGAGGCGTCGCCGAACGCTGAAACTTCCACACTTGGCGAGCCGCTGGAACCGTGCGCGCGGGGAAGAGAAGATCGAAATGGCTGAACGCTCCCACCATATATTTTTTTTCGAAGAAGGTTGTGGGAGAACCAACAGGGAACTGTTCCTCTGAGCCATAAGTAACAGCATCGGGCCCGCTCGCCGAAAAAGTCGGAAGTTGCTCTGCAGAGGCGACGGACCCCAAGTGCAGCAACAGTGCTGCCACGATGCAACCGAAAATCCTCATAATTCCAGCCGTTCTTTTCCGCATTAGCTCACTCTCTTACGCATCATGGAGCTTTTCGATTGTTGCTGTCAAAGACTGGATATGCTCTAGTTAAGACAACCGAGGTCTTAACGTTGGATTTGCGCCTGCTCCATTACTTCGTTACGGCCGCGGAATTGGAACACATCGGCAAAGCCGCGGAGCGACTCCATATCTCCCAGTCACCACTGAGCCGCCAGATTCGCCAACTCGAAACGGAACTCGGGTTGAAGCTATTCGCGCGCGAACGGCAGCGCATCCGTTTGACCGAATCAGGGAGGTGGCTGCTCAGCGAAGCCCGGAATCTCCTTGCTCATGCCCATAAGATTCGTGACGAAGCAGGGCAGCGGGCGCTCGGTAAGACCGGAACGCTCTCCGTTGCGTTCGTGAGTAGCGCCATCTGGAGCGGTATTCTGCCCAAGTTGTTACGCCGGTTCCGCGCGGAGTTCCCTGACGCCACCTTAGAGCTTCGTAACATGAGGTCGGCTTCCCAGATGGAGGCTGTCGAGTCTGGGCAAGTTGATCTTGGTTTCGTCTCCATGCCCTCCACCGTGAATGCCATTGAGACAACATGCGTTTCCGAGGAGCCGTTCCTCCTGGTCGTTTCCGCAACGCATCCTTTAGCTCGCAAGCGCACCATCGCCCCTACCGACCTCGATGGCGCCCCATGGATTCTCTTATCGCAGGCAATCGCTCCGGAGAGGCACGCCCGATTTGTGACCGCCTGTGCAAAGGCCGGCTTCATGCCTCGAGTGGTACAGCAGGTTACCGAACCCAACACGCTTCTGGGCTTGGTCGAAAGTGGACTTGGCGTGGGTCTCGTGGCGTCCAGTTCTCGCAACTGTGCTCCACGTTCCCTCAGGTTTCACACTCTGCCTTGGCTCCCGCTTAAGTCGCGCACCTACATGGTTCGACCCAGGCAAGGGCGTCAGCCGATAGCAGACCGTTTCGCGGCTTATGTGTCGGACCTTCAAGTTCCGTAACACCCTCGTACTTCTTCGTCCCACGCAACGTGTAACCCAGATTCCCACCTTGTAACAAGTTTGTTGTCAACTTGTAACCCGTAACCGGGATCATGCCCAATGGAGGTAAGTCTTGAAAAGCCGCAACTGCAAAAACTTGTACGGCGTCTGTTTGGCTGTTACCGGTATCACACTGCAACCGGTCGTAGCGAGTTGTCAAACGCCTGCTCCGATTACTATCGCGCCTTTTAACGCGCCGGTGCCTTCTTATGTCATTCAACCCGGAGCTGAAGCGCCACTAACTCACGCTCAGAAACTGGCTCTGCTGCAACAGAAAATTAAGTATGTGTTTGTTCTGTTCCAGGAGAATCGTTCATTTGATTTCTACTTCGGTTCCTACCCGGGCGCGAACGGAATCTATCAGCAGGCGGATGGCTCGCCCGCTAATCCCGCCGGATTCAACCAGCCTTTCGTTACGCCCTCGGGCCAGGTAACAACCATTCACCCCTTTAAGATTCCCAACGCAGTTACCGATGTGAATGGGAACCAGGTGCTGCTGTATCCGGCTGATATCGTCTCTGTGGACCACTCTCACACAGGTCTGAACAAATCACTTCATTATGTAAACGGTATGGCTCAAAATGATGGTTATGCCCTCGACAACGAAGGCATCACTCTCGTCAACGGTGTTCCCTCAACCACGCCTTCGCTCGCAAACGCTCAGGCGGGCGAGGCGGTTATGGGTCACATCGACTGCGACGTCGCCGGCTTTCTCTGGAATTACGCTGACCGGTTCACCTTACTCGATAATTTCTTCGACACCATCATCGGCCCATCCACTCCAAACGCCATCGCAATGATCGCCGGACAGTCTGGTGAAACCCAGTGGGTCGAGCATCCCAGCCAGGGTAGCAACGTGTTGGCCGGCAATATGTCGCTGCCCCTTGTCGGTGATCCTGACCCCTATTGGGGCTCATCGCTGACATTGAACAATCCCATCCAGCAGCCTGAACCAGGTCATACCTCCAACCCCTCTGCAAACCTGACCTTCGCCTCGCTCCCTCTTTCTTTCATGGGAAATCAGATCAACGCCATCACCGCTCAGGATCTGAACCCTGCCTTTGATCTGATCGATGTGCAAGGCGACATTGAAAAGATCGCCGCCCATCGTCAGTCCTCGATCAATTGGGGTTGGTACCAGCAGGGTTATGACGAAGAGCCGAATCAGACTCCCCCAGTCGGCCCAAACACTCCAGACGGCGCTGCCGGAGGAGACTACATCGCGCATCATAACGCCCCTCAATATTTCGGCTATTTGGCTAATAATCCTGTCGAGACAGGAAATCTCCACGGATTGGGTGACTTCTACACTGCGATCCAAAATCAAACGCTGCCTGCGAGCGGCGGTGTGTTCTATGTCCGCGGTGGATACAACAACATCGACAGCCTCGTTCCCGTGGGCGTAAATGCCAACGAGAAAGTCACTTTCGCCGGCAACGATGATCACCCAGGCTACTCGGATAGCCAAATCGCCGAAGCCATGCTTGCTGATTCAATCAATGCCATCGCCAGCAGCCCGTACTGGTCACAAAGCGCCATCATCATTACGTACGACGAAACCGACGGCCTCTACGACCATACTCAACCCGTTAACCGCGAGCTCGATCCACAGGGTCAGCCTCTTGCGCAAGGTCCACGCATACCTGCCTTAATCATTTCGCCGTACAGCGTCGTCCACGCCATCTCCCACGAAGCGACGGAGCACAGCTCCATCATCAAGTTCATAGACGAGCTGCACAACCTGATCCCGCTCGCTGATTTGCCCGATGAGCTGAAAGCCCGGCAAGACGGCGTCGCTCTCTTCAACCAGTCCAACCTCGGGCCTGCCGACGACTTAGTGGCAGGGGTTGGTGATCTGTTCTCCGCGTTCGACAACAATCGACTAACAGGCGTCTCTCCGATTCTCCCCGGCGCCTACGCCATCATCGATCCCGCAGTCGTCCAAACCCTACCTCATTACGGCAATAACGGTTGCGCGGTACTCGGTATCACTCCCACGGATGCAAACCTTCCGAATCCGATACCAGCCAACTTCAACCCGCGCCCGACAACTGCACCCGGTATTCCTACCTCCGGAACCTGGGTTCCCTAGGTCGCTCAAGCTGACGGTGGGGCCGAAGTGATCGGCCCCTTCTTCCATTCTTTCCAGGAGCAACGTTATCTCCCTCTTCAAGCCAATCGCGCTGATATTCCTCACTGGGTTGCTCTGTTCTTCCAGCTTTGCAGGTTCCGTGCTTGATAAAGTACGAGCCACCCAGGTTCTCTCCTGCGGTATCAACCGCGATCTGATTGAGTACTCGAAGGGCGACGGCCACGGTAATCGCGCCCAGTTTGATGCCGATCTCTGTACCGCGGTAGCGGTCGCTGTTCTTGGACCGCACGCCAAGGTGACGTTAACCGCCTATCCCGACGAGCCGGGCAGCCTCCAGGCCTTACGCAAAGGTGAGGTCGCCCTCGTGCCCACAGGAACACCCGATTTCGGTAACACGGTCGCGGGTGGCCTCAGTTTCGGATATCCCATTCTTTGGGACGCGCAAGGCTTTATCGTTCCCAAAATCCTTCATGTGAAGTCGGTGAACGACTTGAGCGGCCGCCGCATCTGCTTTCTTGATCAAACTGCCGTTGCAGACAATCTGCATGACTACATGAGCAGGACAAAGTTCGATTACCGCCCCTTCCCGTTTCAAGAACAGGGCGAGATGGAGGCAGCGTTCGTCACCAACAACTGCCAGGCAATCGCAAGTGATGTGACTCAGTTGGCCAACATGCGTGTGGCCTTTCGCCGTCTTGCCGACAACTATGAAATTTTGCCGGAAACAATCGCCCCTGATCCGCTCGCACCGGTTTATCTGGCGAATGACGCCGCTTGGGCTGCCATCGTCCAATGGACCATGCAGGCCTTGCTGCACGCAGAGGCAGAAGGCATCACCAGGGCAAATGTGAATTTAAAAATCAAAAACGACGAGTATGAGACTCAACGTTTGCTCGGCGTCACCAAGGGTTACGCGAGCAAGCTGGGCCTCGCAGAGGACTGGGCCGTGAACGTCATTCATGCACTAGGCAACTATGGAGAGATCTACGATCGGGATCTGGGAAAGGACTCGCCCTTGCACATCCCGCGAGGCCCCAACCAGCTTCAGGTTCATGGCGGCTTGTTGTACCCGCTTCCGCTGCGATTCGACAGTCCCTCCGAAATAGGCATCGGCTCTGTTAGTAAGTAGAGATTTGTACTGCAGTACTCAATCTCTAACTCAGTTGTAATCTTCATTCCGTATCCTGAAGACCGGATCGAGGGTAAATCAAAACTATGTGTAAGCAAGTCGGTATCTTGGCAGTAATTGTCTGTGCATTCTTTGGCGTCAAAAATGTCTTCGGCGATGAGCTCGTTACCAATGGCGGCTTCGAAACGGGCGATCTCACTAGCTGGACAACGGCCGGACTTGTAACTAGTTCGCCCTTTGCGTCACAGTTTTACGGCGTTGATTCTCAGGATGCCGCATCAGGATCTTTCGGTGCCTATCTCGGCTCTGAGCTCAATCCCCTGACCCTCAGTCAGACCCTCACCGTTCAGCCTGGCTACTACTACTTCATCAGCTTCTCGCTCGCTCAAGACTCGGTTCCACTTGCCGGTTTTACCAATCTCTTTTCGGCATCCTTCGGCGGACAGACATTTTTCTCTGAGACCGATGCTCCCGTGTCATCGTTCACTCCTTATTCGTTTACGTTGTCTACTTCGAGTACAGCCAACTCAGCTCTGCTTCAGTTCACCTCACAAAACGATCTCGGTTACTTCTCCCTGGACAATGTAAGTGTCAGCACCGGCTCAGTAACTCCCGAACCCGCTACCTTGCTCTTACTCGCACCGGCTCTCGGAGTGCTTGCGCTCTTTCGCCGCAAAGCACAAAAGCTTTAGTCTACCTTGCAAGGAGCTATCTCAAGAAGCTCTAAGGGACGAAACAAATAAGACTCCCGGACCTACATGACGTGAGAGATCGCCCGATCGCGTGGTGCTCGATCGCGCCGCGTGAAACGTATCGGCCGCTTGGCGGAGTGGATTCATCTACAACAGAACGAGTCTGGTCGCTCGCATGTTTTTTTATCAAGCGTGAATATCGGAGAAAGGATCTCACCAGTCAGCTCATAGAGGCAGCTGTCGGCTATGCTCGGTTGCGAGGAGCCACCAGTCTCGAAGCGTACCCAGTCGAGCGGGACTCACCTAGCTACCGCTTCATGGGGTTCACGGACATGTTCGCCGCGACTCCCGGAAAAGATCTTGCGGTTTTAGCGCGTGCCTCCGCCAAGAAGTCGTGGTAGTCCGTCGCCGGCGGTGCATGCCCAAGCTGCCGTATGAGTAATGCGACCTGTCCGCGATGATAAGTGGAATGGTTGAGAGCGTGTTGAACGAGTTCACCCAACGTATAAATGGTGTCATCGAGCGTCCGCCGGGTATCGAGCTCGGCTTGTGTCAGACCAAATATGTAGGACTCATACGCTTCCTCGTGGCTGGCCCACGCGGTGCAGACGCTTGCGGAGTCATGTTGCTTATCGGAAGTAGGCCGCGCGATAAAGTGGCCAACTTGCCAGAATCGAAGCCATCCTCGTTCGCCCCATAAAAGATGAAGCAGTGTCCCTTTGAGCGAGCCGAAGCTCGCCCGCAGGTCGCGTTTAAACTCTTCTTCGGTGAGGGCTGTCGCGGCTTCGAGAAGCCGAGCGTTCGCCCAACCATTGTAGGCGGCCAACCATCTCAGTTGTTCAGTGGTCACGATTAGACTTTATACGAGGCCAACAGCCGCCTGCGTGAGCGGAAACATGCATCGGCCTGAGTAACCGAAGATCGTGAGCACACTTAAAAAACGGCCAAACACCGCGCTTCTCGTCGTGGACGTGCAGAATGGCGTGATCAAAGAGGCTTATGAGCGCAACGCAGTCGTCGCGAGCATAGGCAGCATTGTCGAGAGGGCACGGCGGGAACGGGTTCCTGTCATCTGGGTCCAGCATTCCGGCGAACAGCTTGCAAATGGAAGCGACGACTGGCGGATCGTTCCCGAACTGGAGCCAGCGGATGACGAGCCGCTCGTCCAAAAGAACTACGGCGATGCTTTCGAGGACACCACGCTTGAAACCGTCTTGTCGAACCTCGGTGTCGGGCGGCTCGTCATTGTCGGCGCACAGACCGACGCGTGCATCCGTTCGACACTCCACGGCGCGTTCGTTAGGGGATATGACGTGGACCTAGTCGGCGATGCCCACACGACGGAGGATCATACGGCGTGGGGAGCACCGTCACCCGACCAGGTCATCGCACACACAAACCTTTACTGGAAATACCAGACGGCGTCGGGGCGGAGGGCCTCGACCGTCGAGTCCGGCAACGTAGATTTCGGCAGGAGGTCCTAAGTCCTGTTTTGGTCTCACGGGCGCTGGCCCGCTATCGCCGGGCGGCTCAAGCACATGCTTTTGAAGCCCCAGCACTGCTCATTGTGCAGCGACTGCAATACCGTCAGAGGTTTTTCGCCATAGTTAGTCGCCGTTGATCTATCCTTGGCCTGGGGCAAGATCTATCCAGTGATCTTGTAGCTAATTGTTCGTCCTTGCGGATGATCTGCTGCGAAACTTGCGGGTTATCATACGGCGATGAAGCAATGGCTGCGCGGCAGAACTCTCTTTCAACGCGTCGCGCTAGCTCTAACGGTCTTGGCCCTGGGTGTCGTCGTATTCTCCTCTCTCTCCGTCGGAACTTCGCACTCCGGATTCGTTTTGCTGGCGCTAATCGTGTGCTACATCGCGTTCCGTAAGGAATTGCTGTGGCGTGTTCGCAACCGGCTGCTTGTCACCTTCTTTCTGTTTGGCGTCCTTCCCATTTTCCTCATCGGATTGATGCTGACGCTGTCGGCCGAGTTGCTGTTCGGACGATTCGCCACAGAGCGTGTCCGCCGAGAGCTAGAAGCGCACATCGAAAGCGTTCGCTCCGCGGCGCAGAATCTGAGCCTCGCAGCCTCTCACGGGGCAACAGCGGATCTATTGGATGGAATCCGTCAGCGGGTGCCGAGGCTGGAAGCTGTGGTGGTCCGTGCCAATGGCGCTGCCCTCCGGTTGCCTCCAGACGGCCGCTTCCAGAACGCGCCGGCTTGGATCCCTCCCGGATTCGGTGATCTGCTTGAGGCTGGCGGGCACTACTACATCGCTGCCAATGTGCGCGATGGGAACACGGAAGCGTTCACCTATCTTCCTTTGGATGACCAGACTTTGGCGTCGCTTACTCCAGGGGTTGTCTCCGTTGCCGCCGTGCTGCACGGCGACGACCGCACTGATGTTACATGGGGCCCGTCCGGTAGCAGGATGACTGTAGTTGAAAACGGTGTCCGGAAAGAGATCGTGCCCTCCGGATTAGGGCTGCCTCGGAGCTGGTGGGATATGCCGATCGCCGGCGTGCTGGCTTGGACGGCGCAAGCTTCCTCCGGAAGAGAGGACGTTCTACTACCCTTAACATCCAGGCCTTCTTTGCTGGTCGCCCGGGGCGTGACTGGCCCGATGGCGTCGATTGCGCTCTCCCTGGTGGTAGTCGTCGGCAGCCTCCTTCTGATCGTGGAAGTTGTCTCTTTGTTCTCCAGCTTGAGGCTCACGCGGGCGATTACGCGGTCCGTGGACGACCTCTACCGGGGAACGCTACAAGTAGCGCAAGCAGATTTCTCGCATCAGATTCCTGTGCGGGGTCAACATCAGTTAAGTGAACTGGCTGCGTCGTTCAACAGCATGACCGCGAAAATTCGTCAGTTGATTGGCGAGGTGAAGAAGAAAGAGAAGCTGGATGCTGAACTGAAGATCGCGCGAGAAGTCCAGTTGCGCTTGTTCCCGAAGTCCGTGCCGAAACTCAAGACGTTGGAGATGGCCGGCATATGCATTCCTGGACGGGTTGTAAGCGGCGATTATTACGACTATGTGCGTCTGGATGACCGGTGGACAGCAATCGCGCTCGGGGACGTTTCGGGAAAGGGCGTTTCAGCGGCACTCCTCATGGCAAGCATTCAATCGGCGCTGCACGCACGACTGAAGTTCAGCGGAGATTCTTCTGATTCTGTGTTGTCTACCGCGACACTAATGGCGCTGATCAGTCAGCAACTCTACGAAAACACCCCAGCGGAAAAGTACGCCACGTTCTTCTGTTCGGTCTACGACGATGATACGGGGCGGCTCACCTATACCAACGCGGGCCACCTGAAGCCCATCCTCGTGCGCGATGGACGCGCGGCTACGCTCGAAGGCGACGGTATGGTGGTAGGCCTGCTGCCCAATGTGAAGTACGAGCAGCAAGACTTCCTATTACGGACGGGCGATCTTCTCGCCGTCTTCTCCGACGGGATTCCCGAGGCCTTCGACGCGGCAGAGCAGGAGTTCGGCGAAGCTCGTCTGGCCGAACTACTAGTGATCGAAGGTAACAAGCCGCTCGACGATATCATCACTGCGGTTACTGGCACCGTCGAAAAGTGGATTCATGACCCGGAGGCCCGGGATGATTTAACGCTCGTACTGCTGCGAAAGTTGTGATGCGCGTTGATATTCTGGCACTTTCACGATCGACGTTTACGATCCCAACAGGAAAAACGGTGGTGCTCTTCGAACCAGCAGCGACCCGCAATGCCGGGCATCGTCCTCGCTAGCACTTCACAGCGCCTAATCGCGATCGTCTGTAGCGATCACCAGACTTTATCCAGTGCAGACCCAATGGACTGAGCAATCTGCGATTTCAGACTAAAATCACCGTTGATCTGACTGGTGATGTTGCGGCTGAACTCACCCTTCGTAAAGAAGTCCGCTACTGTTTCAACTAACGTTCCAACTGCATTGGAGCCATGCACGCTCGCGTTCGTGGTCCTCACATCAAACACGTTAAGATCAATCGGCGGCTTCGCGTTGCGCACGCCCATGTCGATATTGACCGCTAAGCCAAACCCGACCCGGAAAGCAGGGTCGGCGAACTTTCCGAGGACGGTGGGTGTCGTTGCATGAAACTCGCAGTCGTTCCCCGGCACATTCAATTGGACGGAGAGACGATTCGGTCCGAGAGTTCTCCAACTGACAGCGATGTCACCCATGCTCGCATGCGCCTGGTAACCATTGACGCCCTTAGCAAAGCTGCGGCCGTTGACCGCCTGCTGCACCTTGTCGGCAACGATTGGTCGGCCGGCTTCGTTCCACATTGTCTTGAAGACGTCCTGGAGTGGGCCGTTCTGCCGCGATAGGTGATCAACCTTGGCCGGATAGTCGGTTTGGTGGTGGAGAACAAAGTTCAAGCCAGCGGCTTGATGTGTCCCACCCGCCGCGCAGACACCCTTCGTTGGATAGCCGTCGAAAAACACTGCGTGACACTTGCCGCAATAACGCCAGTTCTTCTGGCTAGTTGGGCTTTCGGGCAAATCGTGTGTAAGGACAAAATTGAGGC
This sequence comes from uncultured Bryobacteraceae bacterium, assembly GCA_964245395.1. GTDB lineage: Bacteria > Acidobacteriota > Terriglobia > Bryobacterales > Bryobacteraceae > Bog-105. The sequence goes on along the minus strand of CAXTMN010000001.1, from coordinate 65,833 downwards.
CCGACGCTTGATGGCCACCGCCATTCGGGCATCTGCCCTTGTCCGGATAGCCGTCGAAGAACATCGCTTCGCACTTGGCGCAATACCGCCAGTTCTTCTGCCCAGTGCCGGATTCGGTAACGTCATGGGTCAGATTGAAGTTGTATCCCGCGGCCTCATGCGCGCCGCCTGCGGCACAAGTCCCTTTCGTCGGATAGCCATCGAAAAACATTACTTGGCACTTCTGGCAAAAGCGCCAGTTGTTCTGCCTGGGCTCTTGTGCCCAGAGCGGTTGTACATGGACAGGCCCGGCGTAGCCTGCTAACAAAGCGATCCAACGGAGACCAGCCCCCATAGCCGTTCTCCGATTCGGAGTATATGTCATGTTGATTTCCTCTTCTTCAGTTCAGGAGTGCAGCTGATTGCTTCTCTAGTCTCGAGAGCGAATCGCTTCGACGTTTGAAAGAGGTTGCGAATCGCGGCTTCTTTCGACTTCAAAAAGCAACCTAGCGCTAGTTAGCATAAGGCGAGGTGCCTGAGATACGCTTGTAGTTTTATTGACTTTTTGTTGAGCTTTTTATGAGGGTAGAAGAACACAGCACAGACGCTTTGCCGAACGTCTATGAGTTCGACCGGTTTGCGCTCGACGCGCGCAACCGGAAGCTCTCTTTTGCGGGCGCAAGCGTCGCGGTGCCTCCAAAAATTCTGGACGCTCTGATTCTGCTTATCGACCATGCCGAAAGCCTGCTTTCGAAAGAGCTGATGCATCGCGCACTCTGGCCGGACACGTTTGTGGAAGACGTTACCCTGGCGCGAGTTGTATCTGATTTGCGCCGTGTTCTGGCACAGCACTCGAACGTTCAATACATAGAGACGGTGTCGAAACACGGTTACCGGTTTGTCGGTCGTGTACATCATCGAGTCGCTAAAGTCTCACAGCCCGCGTCCAGCCTGAATGAAAATATCGAAGCGGCGGATCTCGTGCGACGGGCTTGGCACGCCGCCAGCCAATGGGTGCCAAGCGCAGTCGCGAATGCTCTGAGCTATGCAAGGCAAGCAGTCGCCGCAGACCCGGCCTACCCTGAGGCCCATGCCGTGCTGGCATACATTTATTTGTATGCCGGCTTCGGCTTCTTGCCCGGCACGGATGCGTTCCCTCGCGCCAAGGCTGCTGCCACGACGGCGCTGAGTCTCGATCCCTGGTGCGCTCCGGCTCACGCGGTCTTAGGAATGCTAAGACTTACACTTGACCGTGACCGCAAGGGAGCCGACAATTCATTCAAGACGTCCATCGAACTGGCTCCAAACTCGATGCCAGGCCACTTTGCATACAGTCATTTCTTGCTGATCTCAGGTCGCTTCGAGGACGCACTTAAGCATGCTCTATTGGCTGCGGAAATCGATCCGCTCTCGTGTCCCGTCGCCTATCACGTTGCTGGCGTGCTGTATCATGCCGGCCGATACGAAGAGGCCTTCGCCCAGTTATTAAAATTCGAATACCTGGAGCCGAATTTCCTTGCGGCTCATCAGTTGCTCGCCATCATCTATGCACGTCTGAATCGGAGCGCCGAAGCTCTAAACGAGGCTGCCAAGGCTATTGCGCTGTCCGGGACCAGCACTCGCGGCGCCGCGACTCTAGCGATGGTGAACGCTTTGCTAGGAAGGCATGAGGAAGCGCGTACACTTCTTGAAGAACTTCTCGAGAAACCTGAAGTGCCGGGCTTTCGATGGTCTTATGCGCTCGCTGCAATACACTCCTATTTAAATGAGCGCGATGCCGCCTTCGAGTGCCTGGATCGTGCCTGCAAGGAGGGCGATGGTGCTGTCATCTACCTGAGGTATGATCCCCACTTTGTAAATTTACGCGAAGACCACCGTTTCACAGGCATTCTCGAAAGAATAGGACTGCAGATCGATTAGCTGTTGGGTAGTCATTGGTCAAAATCCCGCCGCTTACCACGGGGCAGCGTCTTTAGGCACCGGTTTTAGGGCTAGATGCTGGAAGTCGAAACTGAAGTCGGTGAGCGGAGAGACCGGCTTCATTTTGGCGCTTTCGATTGTTCCGTCGGGGTTGAGCGAGAAGGTGATGTAGGCGTCCGCATCCATGGAGCGGTCGGGCCACCGGGCCACGAAAGTGTCTTGCTGCCAATGCTCCAGAGGGGCGTTCAATTTAGGAGAGTGTGTGAAGCGAATGCGCAAGCCACTCGCACCTTTTTCGATCACGACGTCGCCATACCAGGGATCGCGGTAACGTCCGGCATAAGAATCGAGAGGAATTGAGGGCTTCGATGACGCGTCGCGTTTAGACCCAGCATCTGCCACTGTCTTCTCGGCTTCGTCCATGTGGCGCTTGACCACCTTACCCATGGCGGTTACCCAGTCTTTGGGCGGCGCTTGGAGGTAATGATCGAACACGGTATCGGCGATAGATTGGAAGGCGGCTTCGGATTCCTGGTTGGTGAGAACCACGACACCGGCGTGCAACTCCGGCAACATGGCCACAATACTGACCATGCCTTGCAGGCCGCCGGTGTGGTAAACGAGCAAATGTCCGCGATAGTCACGCAGGACTTCGCCCATGGCGTAGTCCGCGAAATAGGGATGCACTTCTACGAGTTCGGCGGGCGACTCACCTACTGGGAGAATGGTGAGCGGTGTCCATAGAACGCGGGCTTGCTTTTCACTTAAGAGACGCTTGCCATTGCCCAGGTCGCCCTTGTTGAGCAGCACCATCATCCAGCGGCTCATATCATCTACAGAGGACACAATGGCGCCAGCGGGTGCGTTGTTGTCGAGCGAGCCATGAGCAACAGCTTGCAATTTGCCATCAACCATGGCGTGCGGCGCGACAACGTCGGTTGAATCATCAATGTCGCGGATGCTGGTCTTGCTGTCGTGCATGTTGAGCGGCGCGAAAAAGCGATCCTTGATGAAGTCGGACCATGACTCGCCAGACACTTGCTTCAAGACGGCGCCGGCGACGTTGTAAAGAATGTTGTCATAAGCATAGGCGCTGCGGAAGCTTGTCTCGAGCGGCACGAAGCGAAGCCGGTAATTTACTTGATCAGACGTGAGGTCAGTGCCGGGCCAAAACATAAGATCGCCGCCGCCTAACGGGAGGCCGCTGCGATGACAGAGCAGGTCACGAATGCGCATTTCACGAGTGACGTAGGCATCTGACATTTGAAAGCCGGGAAGGCGGTCAACGACGCGGTCGTCCCAAGCGAGTTTACCTTCGTCGACAAGCATGGCGAGAGCGGCTGAGGTGAAAACCTTGGTGTTAGAAGCGATGCCGAAGATGGTATGGGTCGTGATTGGTGCAGGGTTGCCGAGACGGCGCACGCCATAACCCTTTTCTATAACCACTTTGCCGTCCTTCACTATGGCCACCGCGATGCCGGGCACGTTGAATTCTTTGCGGGCTTGTTCGACGACTTTGTCGAGATACTCTTGGGCGCATATGGGGAAGACCGCTAGAGCAAAAAGGCAGAGTTGGATGAGAGGCGCATATTTTGTACTCCGTAGCCCGGATGGATTGGCAGTTATCAGCACAGTATCTCGCTCGACCGCTTTGCGATCGAAAAGAATAGTTTTTCTTAGGTGATTCAGCCGGTGCATCTGGCGTCAGTGACGATTGCGAAGGGGACCCGCCACCAGGCGAGAGAACCGCGGCAGATTACCTTTTCCAGGCGGACCTATCCTGAGAACGGAGGAGAGATCCGGCCGCTTTTGCTCGAATGTACGATGTAGCGAAAAGATCAGCATACAAATCCGTGAGCGCATCATGAATGTTTTCTAACTTGGCCGCATCGGCATAGATATGTCCGGCCTCATGGAACAGCATCAAATCCCCTCTCAATTCCTTGGATCCTTCCACCCCAGATGCCAGGCTTCCGATATCCACCGGAACCACGATCAGTGCCTGTCGACCATCTGAAACAGCAAACGAATAGGGAAATCCAGGGAAAGTATGCAATGTTTCTCGTCGAGGAGCAGTAGCTGAGTAGGGCGGTGTAATCCAAGTTGATCTTGGATCCAGCGCACGTCGCCTTCAAGGCTTACCTGATCCCTGTGCGCTAGCGCTTCCTAGCCTTGGGGATGATCCGACTGTTTAAGCTTCTCCAATATCGACTGTGCGTCCAACCTGGCGGCTAAGAGGGCCACCAAAAAGCATTGAAGAACCGTCTGCACATTAGAGAAGACTCCGATCAAGTTCTGCCAGGATACATCTGGTAATCGAAGATACGGAACGACGCTCGCAATTAAACTGCATCTGCCGTCGCTCACGAGTTTATCCGTCCAGTTCAGATTGGCCAAGCGATCGGTGCAGCATAGCGCAAACCTCCAACTGCGAGGCGGCACGCTCGAGATATGCACGATCGAGCGTCGCAGAGCATGCGCGAACAATGCCCGTTATGTCGCGCCATTGCACCTCGGATACCTCACCGCCTAATTTGAACCAATACAATTTAGCGAGCAAAATGTCCTCTGGTGTGACGAACCACGCTGGCCCTTTCGACAGCCCAGTATCTTCCAACAAAACAGCGCGGTTCAGTTCTTCACTGCCTATCGGGAACGCACTCGAAGGAAACAGATCGAACTTCAGTACCGTGGGCATATGAATCACATTGAAAGGTCTGCCCCGGCCAATTGCGTTGAGTGCCTCCTCCCCGTCGGCGTAGAATGTCGCGGGCAAATGGCGAAGAAACACCTCTAAATTTTCCGGCGTCACGTCCGCCAGAATGTCTACATCATTTGTAAAACGAGGCTCACCGAAAGCGGTGCTCGCCCAGGAGCCTCCGATTGCGTACCGAATCCTGGCTTGCTCCAGCGCGACGCGTAGGATGTCGAAGGCGTCGGCGGGCGCCATCACGCCTTTCGATAAGCCGCTCGCGCCAGTTCTGCTCCAAAACGGGTGACTGCCACGTGAAATGCAAGCTCGGCCTCATCAGCCTCCGGATGCCTGCGGCGGGCCGCAGCCCATTGAAGAGCGTGCCCAGCCTCCCAAAGCGCAGCACCAAGGCGTGCTCGTTCGGCGGGAGTCATTGCCCCAAGTCGTTGGAAGTAGACTTCGTTCACTTTCGACGATGTGTCGCTTGGCGCCACTACAGTCCGAGTATCGCTTACTAAATCCAGGTGATCGACGGGACCTTTGAGAGCCAGGTATGGTTATTCCTGCTTGGTCGCCAAGGGTTTCCTAATAATCGGCGGAATTTCACCAATCACCCGGCTGCGAAATCCCGCCACTTACCACGCGGCAGCGTCTTTAGGCACCGGTTTTAGGGCTATATGCTGGAAGTCGAAACTGAAGTCGGTGAGCGGAGAGACCGGCTTCATTTTGGCGCTTTCGATTGTTCCGTCGGGGTTGAGCGAGAAGGTGATGTAGGCGTCCGCATCCATGGAGCGGTCGGGCCACCGGGCCACGAAAGTGTCTTGCTGCCAATGCTCCAGAGGGGCGTTCAATTTGGGAGAGTGTGTGAAGCGAATGCGCAAGCCACTCGCAGCCTTTTCGTATCTCGCTCGACCGCTTTGCGATCGAAAAGAACACTTTTTCTTAGGTGATTCAGCCGGTGCATCGGCGTCAGTGACTCTTGCGATGGCTGTCTATAACAGCCCTTCGCATCCACGAACCTACATTTGTGCGAAGGGGATTTCTCGCTAGTTAAATGCGAGCACGTCTATACCTCCGAACCAGATGCGCCTACTTCACGCTGCGCCGTCACACATGATCTATCCGCGCCGAGGCTCACATCTACGGGTAGAGCGTGATACATCCACGGGAACTCGAATACTGCAAACAGGTTCTTTGTGCAACGGCGTTGATTCTCAGGATGCCGCATCAGGATCTTTCGGCGCCTATCTCGGCTCTGTGGCGGCATGCTCAGAGAACAAGCATCGGGCCGCAGCAACTGAAGTTGATTCATGAGAAAGAGTTGCATCGAAAACGGAAATGGGGCAGCCTGGAGGATATTCGAAAGATCTATCCAGATGCCGATGGCATCACTATCGGGAGTCGAATATACACGGTCTTCAATATTTGCGGCAATCAGTTCCGGTTGGTTGTACAGATCAACTATCAACACAAGATGATTTTCTTCAAACGGCTCATGAAGCATGCTGAGTACGACCGGAATGAGTGGAAGAAAAGTCAAAAAAGGGAGCAGGAGAAGCAGGGAGTTTTCTGAACAGCGCAATTAATGAGACATACGGCTCACTACTAATGCAGACACGGCCACACATCATCAGGGACGACGAGGACAATGAGCGTTTTATCGAGCTGCTAAAGACACTAGTCAACCAGGACCACCTCACGCCTGAACAAGAAGAGCTAGTTGGCGTGTTAATGCTGCTGATCCACGACTATGAAAAGCGGTTTGTGATCGTTCCAGGTGCTACGCAGGCAGAGATCGTCCGGCACCTTATGAAAGCGAATAATCTCGCTGCAAAGGGATGTTTTCTTTTGACCAAGGGCGTCCAAACGTCGAAGATCCTACACCGGCTTTCAGATACGCTCACAAGAAGTAGGACCGGTTCGACGCCGCGGCGTGACAACACAAACACTAAATCAGTAGTCTAATGCGCTTACACACGTCACAACTTCGCATATTACGACTATGAACCTGAAACTGGTAGCTTCGTGGATTTCAGGCTGATCTATAAGGGCCCTTTGCCAGCTGCGGCGAGCGGGAAAGGAGGCAGCCGGGTAAAGGACAAGCATCGACTACGAAAGCATTTTCACAAGCAATTGCGAGAGCTATGGCAACAACACCCTGATTTGAAGCGACAAAGTGAGTTGCACTATTACAAACTTCTCGGCCAGATCCACCGAGTACCGGCCGGGGTGCCTGACACCAAGCCCTGGATCGAGCACATAGCTGACGATCATCAGAGGTTCGGTGGTAGGTTCGTGCCGCTAGTCACCAAGGAAGGGGGCTTAACTTGTTCGCTTGATATCTTGTTCCTGCGAAGGGATGGTCCAGGGAATCTGATTAGATCTGGCGGTGACCTAGACAACCGCATCAAAGTGCTCATGGATGGCCTAAGAATGCCGGATACATTCCCCGAGCTTGGCGGGTTCCAAATTGAACCAGATGAAAACCCGTTCCATTGCCTGCTTGAGGATGATGCATTAGTAACCCAAATTTCTGTCACGACGGATCGCCTATTAACTCCGCAGGAGTCTAACGAAGGCATTCACGATGTGGATCTTGTGATTCGAGTAAGCGTGGTAGACCCCTCAGCCATCTTTGTTGGTGGGCGCCTAATCTGAGATTGCTCTGATAACATTCAACCGGGTCTAGAACATAAATGGCGGCACTTGTTGTTGGTCAACGAGGACTCGACGAGTTTGGTATCGAAATAGACTTTGAGCGAAACAGCGCCGCCCCCTCTCGTGTATTCCGCGCAATGACTTCATACATAGATTCGTTCGGATTCATAGACGGAGTACTTCTTTCTTCTATCAATCCCCGTATCCAGCCCATTCTTCTTTTGGAGGACATTGAGGCCGGGTCCATATTGGTTTGGCTAAAGAACACCCTAGAGTCTATCGATAGTGAAGCGCTTAAGAGCGGCGACTACAAGAAACTTATAGGCGCATATTTGGTTCAGGGAAAGAAAACTCTGATTAACTTCATAGACAAACGAACCACCATCCAGTCCACGTCGGAACTAGCCGGTCTTCAATCGAACTTGCTTCAGAATGCTGAAGAAACTGATGTGCTTCGAATACCTACGTATCGCCCAGTACCAACCTTGGAGATCGCTCGTGCGTTAAAAACGCTCGGAGATGCGCCATCGGTGCTTACGAAAAACGATGCAGCTAAATATCTTACACAGCTCGAAGTTATTGACATAAACCTCTCATTCTCCGTATCTCCGAAACAGATAGATGATTTGCTCGTTAGGGAGCAGATGGCCAGCGAAGGGCCTATGATACTTCGTGTCAAAAAGCCCGATTTCTTAGGTGAGTCAATGTGGGAATTTGTGTATGACGGCCGAATCGTAGCCGCAAGGGTCGGTGATCTGGAATGGCTAAATGCCTTCCGAAGCGGAGGGATTGTGTTATTCCCTGGTGACTCCCTGAAAGCGCTCGTTAGGAGTACGGTTCGATATGGCTTCGATAACGAGGTAGTAAGCGTACAGCAGGACGTCTTGAAAGTCTTAGAAGTCCTTCACTCAGACCGTCCTCCGCAAATGCTATTGGAACAATAGGACCGGCCTTGTCATACACAACATCTGCACCGTTTCGGGCCATGGCTTAATCATGCAGTGAAGGACGGTACCGGAACGCCGAATTAGCTACCCGAAAGAATCTGAAGCGCCTTCCTGAGGCACTCAGCCGAAGCGCTACCAGTGACCGCGAGCAGTCACTGGTAGTTTTTCCCCTTCTTTCAACAACTTACACGGAAACGCTTGCCACGGTCCTGTATCCTGATATCAGGACGGCCGCCGAGCCTCCCACTTTTCGCATCAAGCCGGACGAGGATCACCTCCTGTCCGGCTTTTTCGCGTCTCAGGAGCTTTTCTTCATGTCCACCGCCGCTCAGATCGCCGCAAATCGCCTCAACGCCGAAAATTCAACCGGCCCTCAAACAGGCACTGGCAAAGCCGCCTCCAGCCAGAACAACTACCGCTTTGGCCTAACCGGCAACACCTTCAAAGTGATGAGCTGGGAACGGCAGGAAGAATATAACTCCTTGCGAGAACGTTTCATTGGCGACCTTAAGCCTGTCACCGTCACCGAACGTCTACTCATCGAAAGCATCACCAAACACTACTGGCTCGTTCAGCGTTCCATTCTTCTTCAGGACTTGTGCCTCCATCCCGACAAGCCCGAAACCTACGACCCGAAGCAGCTTGCTCTTTTCCTGCGCTACCAAACCACTCACCAGCGATCGTTCGACAAAACTCTGGATCAATATCGGCAGATCCAGGCCGACCGCCTGAAGAGCACCGCCGAAGTGTCAGGGCAAATTGGGTTCGAATCGCAAAAACGGGTTACCGCCGCAGAAGTCCGTCGTGAAGCGGCCGAAAAGCGTCAGCAAGCCGCCGAAATCCGCAGGGAGGAACTCCACGAAGTTCGTCTTCAGCTCACAAAAGCGCGCATTAGTCACTACCAGGCAGCCGCCAGCACTCGCCAGGGCAAAGGCGACAGCTCAGAACAGCCGGTTGCGCCTCCAATCGAGCTTCTCCCAGAGACGAATCGCATCCAAACCGCCGCCTGATTCGCTCCCGCACCGGGTCCTGGGCACGCATCATACCCGGAGTGCGCCAAAATCAGGTACGAATCACTTCATCTCCAGTAACGCCGCCATTGTCTCGATTCCGTCCCAAAGGTTCTGCACCCGGAGGTTCTCATTCGCGCTGTGCTGATTGTCGTCATGGTTGGCAATAGGGACAGTGACGGTCCGAGTCGTAGCAACTCGTTCCATCGCACCCAGCGGAACACTTCCGCCCATCGTCGGCAGCTCGATCACCTTTCCGCGGGCGCTCTCCACGGCTTTGATTACTTCCTGCGCGAGCGGCAGGTCCATAGGTGTACGAACGGCGTTGTAGCCACTAGCATCGCGAATCACTCGAGCCACCTTCGGATGTTGCAGCAGGATTGCCTGAGTCGGTTCCGAGTCAACCACGTAATATCCT
>CAXTMN010000001.1:38995-56199 GCA_964245395.1 uncultured Bryobacteraceae bacterium | reverse complement strand
GTCGATCACCCGTTGCTGCTGCTCGCGAAAGTCAAGGCCCAGCACCAGCCGCAGATCAAGGTCCGCCGTGGCCGTTGAAGGAATTACATTGGCCGCATGAGCCCCGGTCTGTCCCGACGAAAAGCCGTTTATGTTTAACGTGGGAACGTTCAGTAGCTCCAGAAGCGGCTTGCCGCCACCATCCACATGGCCCAGCCAAAATTCTTCCTTCAGCTTTCCGTCGTTCACCGGAGCATTCGCCAGCGCCTGTTTCTCGAGCGAACTCAGCGATGTCACGCCGTCGTAAAAATGCGGGATCAGCACGCGCCCGTCGTTATCTTTCATGCCAGCCAATAACTGCGCCAGCATCATGGCCGGGTTCGGCGCCCAGTTGCCGTAGTGACCACTATGCAATCCATGGTGTGGGCCATAAACAGTTACTTCAAGATGGGCATCGCCGCGTGCCCCGAACACAACCGTCTGCCCGCGGCTCTGATCGACCGGTCCGTCACACACCAGCCAGATATCGCCATGAACTAAATCGCGATGGCCCTCGAGTATCTTTTCAAGGTGAGGAGACCCGGCCTCCTCTTCGCCTTCCCACACGAAGCGTATATTGGCACGAAGCGGAATCTTGGCCGCCTGCAGCGCGTCCAGGGCCGTCAACTGTGCATAGATTGCTGCTTTGTCATCAGCAGACGAGCGCGCATAGATCCGCGCTTCGCCGTTCACCTGGCGAGTCACCGGATCGAAGGGTGCGTTGCCCTCCCATTCGGACCGCGTCACCGGCTGGCCATCGTAGTGGGCATAGAACACAAACGTGTGCGTCGCACCGGGAACTCGTATCTCGCCAAACACCACCGGCGGTACTCCCGGATCACGAAGAAGTTGAGCATCGACGTGGCGCTGCTTCAGTTGTTGAAGCAGCACATCTGCATTTCGTGCAAGCCCTTGTGGATCGCTCGCCACGTTCGGAATCGAGAGCAGTTCGCTGAAGCCTCGCAGGATCTGAGATTCATGAGCCGTGCGCCACTGATGCGCAGCGGTCACAACATTCTGAGCTACGGCAAAAGACAGCGAGAGGACTGTACAGCATAGTCGGCGAATCATTGCCTGAGCGTACCAACTGCAGGAGCTTGCAGCCGTCTGCTATTCTCCACGCCATGTCCCGACTTCGTAGCCTTCTCACTTGTCTGCTGCTGTGGACCTCGTTTGGACCAGCGCTTCGTGCAAGGGTGGAGCGCGTCGAAGTTACTTCACGAACCGATGTTCTTAATGGCGAGCAATTCGGTGATGCCGGCCCCTACGAGCGAATTACCGGTCGCGTCTATTTTTCCGTCGCCGTTGCCAACGCCCACAACGTTCCTATCGTCGATCTCGACAAAGCAGTCAACCTGAAAAATGGATCGGTTGGGTTCTCGGCTGACTTCGTCGCTCTCCGCCCGAAGAATACTGGCAGAGGCAACGGATCGATGCTGCTCGAAGTGCCAAACCGCGGCAGAGCAGGCATCGTCACCCTGGTGGACGGCGGCGATAGAGACCTCGCTAAGAGCGCCGGCGACGCGTGGCTTCTGCGTAGTGGTTTTACCGTGGCGTCCCTCGGTTGGCAGTGGGATGCCACAGGGACCGATTTCCTTCATCTGTACGCGCCCATTGCAAAAGACCACGGAACCGCCATCACAGGCTTAGTGCGCGGCGATTTGATGCTCGCCAGGACGTTAGAAGAGATCCCCTTGGGTCATCTGATCCTGGGCAATATCGGCGGCTCTGAATACCCTGTCAGTGCACCCGGCGATCCCCGGAACACGCTGACCGTAAGAGACTCGCGCAATGCGAAACGCACCGTCATCGAACGTTCTCAGTGGCAGTTCGCACATACCGTTGCTGGGAAGTTGGTCCCCAGTGATCGCTTCATTCACCTGAACGGCGGCTTCCAACCGGGAAAGCTCTATGAATACGTCTACATGGCCGACGACCCCGTCATTGCAGGTCTTGGCTTAGCCGCCGTACGCGACTTCGCTGCCTACGCCAAGCACGATCGCGCCACCCTTGTTCCTGCTGCCCGTGTCTATGGGGAAGGCATCTCTCAAAACGGCCGCTTTCTGCGAGACTTCCTTTACCAGGGCTTTAATGCAGACGAAGAAGGCCGAATGGCGCTCGATGGTGTTCTCGCGCACGTGGCCGGCGCGGGTCGTGGCAGCTTCAACTACCGCTTTGCCCAACCGTCTCGCGACGCCCAGCCGACTTCATCGGTCTTTTTCCCCACCGATGTCTTCCCCTTTACCGACCAGCCTGAAACCGATCCGATCACAGGAGAAACCGCAGGCCTCTTAGACCGCGCTAAAGCAGAGCACGTCCTCCCAAAAATCTTTCTGTCCAACACCTCCTATGAGTACTGGGGCCGGGCAGCGGCACTGATCCATGTAACCGCTGACGGCACGCGCGATGTTGCCATCTCGCCCAACGTTCGCGTCTACCACTTCACCGGTCTCCAGCATTTCTCTGTCCCCTTTCCGCCAGTCAAAGGTTCAGGAGATTTGACCGGGCAGGCGCCGGAATCTCCGCTACAAATCCGCTACTTCTGGCGCGCCATGATCGCCAACATGGACCGGTGGGTCCGAGCCGATACTTCTCCTCCAGCAAGTAACTATCCGCAGCTTGCCAGTCACCTGCTGGTGCCGCTGGAAAGCTACGCATTTCCAGCAATCCCGGCGTCAGTCGCCCGCACGAAGCCAATGAAGCGGTTCGCCTCGACTTTGGTCCTCAGTGGCGCGACGGAATTCTCAGCATCGAACCGCCCCAAGTAGGATCGCCGTTTCCGGTGCTCGTGCCCCAAGTAAACGAAGACGGAAACGAACAGGACGGTATCCGTCTACCGGAGGAGACAGTGCCGCTCGCCACTTACACTGGATGGAACTTGCGCGATCCTTCCATCGGCGCTCCGGAACAACGCGTTCCCTTCGAAGGTTCTTTCCTGCCGTTTCCGAAAACAGCGGCCGAGCGCGAGAAGAGCGGCGATCCGCGTAAGTCCATTGCAGAACGTTATGCGAGCCAGGAAGAGTACATGTCGCAATTCGGAAAAGCTGTCGACGTTCTCGTCAAGCAACGCTGGATCCTCACAGAAGACCGGGCTAATCTACTTCATCGAGGCGAACAGGAATGGGAGGAACTGACGAAAGCCAAATAAATAACTACTCGAGTTCTGCCCACATTTCAGCAACTCGAACCTGCAGAGAGCGGGGCTCGCCTTCCGCATCCGGCAAAGTCGCATCCAGGACTTCTGCCGCTTCAATCAGGTCAGCGGACGTATAGATCCAGGCTTTGTGGCGCTCAGGCCAGATCACCCAACAGGTTGAAGTTCCCGATTTGACGAGGCGATTTGCCTTATCGAATAGATCGCCTACTGTTTGCCCAGGCGATAGGATCTCGACACAGAGTGCAGGAGCATCGGCAAGATCGCCATCGGAGTAGCGAGAGTTGCGTAGAGTGACGGTCACGTCGGAAACCAGCCGATCCGGACCGCAGAGAACGTTGAGCTCCGATAAGGCTCGGTACTCTTTGGACAGCTCCCGTCCGAACCACTGAATGAGAAAAGTCTGGATCATCGAGTGAAGCTTTTCCGGCAAAGGCTTTTGCCCCTCGCGGCCATCGATCAACTCAAGATGATACGGATCGACGAGTACTGCACCCATTGATTACCTAAGACGAAGGTTAACATCCTGGCCGGTTTTCGATAAAGTCGTATATTCCTATGCACAAATTCACTTGCACTCTAGCAGCGGTCGCCGTTGGCGCCTCGGTTCTCTCCGCAGCGAGCTGGCTGACGTTCGGCGGAAATCCCCAGCGAAATGGCTGGGCCAAAGACGAGACGATTCTCTCGACAGACAACATTAAAAGTCTGGACCTTCAATGGAAATTGAAGCTTGAGAACGAGCCGAAGGGTCTCAATGCGCTAACGACGCCTGTTGTCATCAATCCGGTATACACCAACAAAGGCGCATTCGAATATGTCGTCGTCGGTGGAAGTTCCGACAACCTGTTCGTGATCGACGCGGATACGGGAAAGGTTGCCTGGAAGAAACACTTCAGCAATGAAGCCAAGCCTCCGAGTGGCTTCACCGATCCGGACGACTACTTCTGTCCGCAAGCCATCAACAGCACGCCGATGATCGGTAAGTCAAAAGACGGGCCCACTGCCTTCGTCATTTCGACGGATGGCAAGCTGCATGCCTTGAACATGATCGATGGAGAAGACCGTTTTCCACCGACCCAGTTTGTGCCTGCTTACTCGAAAAGCTGGAGTCTGAACGGAAACGATGAGGTCCTGTACACGACTACTTCTCAGGGCTGCGCGCGGACGAAGTCGGGCGTCTGGGCGATGAATGTGAAGAGCCCGGAACGAACCGTCAATTTCTTTCAGTCCGACCTCTACGGCGGAGGAATTTGGGGCCGCGGGGGAACGGCGATCGGCGCCACCGGCGTCATCTATGCAGAGACAGGTGACGGCGTGTTTGCGCCCAACTTACAGAAATATGCGGACACGTTCCTCGCGCTTTCGCCCAAAGACGTAAAGCTGACCGACTATTTCGCGCCGGCTAACGCAAATTATCTGACCCGAAAAGATTTGGACATGGGCAACGTCACGCCTGTAGTATTCCCCTATAAGGGGCGAGAGCTGATTGTTGGCGGAGGCAAGGAGGGAACGCTCTACATCTTGGACGCAAAGTCACTCGGGGGCGCAACCCATCGACAACCCCTCTTTGCCGCACGCTATGGTAACGAGGCGAACGACATCGCGGGAGAGGGATTTTGGGGTGCCTTCGCATCCTGGGAAGACACAGCTGGAACGCGCTGGGTATATGCACCAACCTGGGGACCGCTTCACTCGCAAGCTCCTGCCTTTCCGAAAACGAATGGCGACGCTCCGCACGGCAGTGTATTAGCGTTTAAGGTCGAAGACAAGGACGGGCAACCAGTTCTAACGCCGGCCTGGGTCTCGCATGACATGGCCTTACCGGAGCCGCCGATCGTGGCGAACGGCATTGTCTTTTGTCTTTCCAGCGGCGAGTATACGCGACAGCTGAAAGACAACGGCGAGAAGTACTCGACGAAAGAGCTGATGGATAAATCAACGAACGCAACCCTCTATGCCTTCGATGCGGCAACTGGGAAAGAGCTGTATTCGAGCGGCAAAGCGATGTCGTCGTTCACTCACTTCGGCGGCTTGGCGTTAAACGATGGCCGTGTATTTGTGACGACTCACGATTCAACGATCTACGCTTTTGGAATCAAAGGCGAATGAGTCGTCTATGATGAACCAAATGTCGATCCTTCCGCTCTTGCTCCTCCTGGTTGCTCCAAAAACCGCTCCGGCATCGCAGGCATCGCCAGCCCCGCGGCAAGCGACTGCTCCACAACCAGCCAGTTCGACTCCGCCCGTCATGCCTGCTCCTGCGGTACCCGCCGCACCTGCAGCTGCTCGGAGCGGTAGGGGCGGAGTGGCGGGTCCGGGACCTGCTGTCGGCGGTGAGGTCGACGAGACTCCGGTCGTAACTCACCACTCCATCACGGTTCGTGGAAGAACCATGAACTACACCGCGACCGTTGCCCAGATGCCGCTAAAAGATCCCGCCGGCGAAACCGAAGCGCATATCTTCTACATGGCTTATACGCTCGATGGCGCGGGCGACACGAAACGCCCTCTCACCTTCTGTTTTAACGGTGGTCCTGGTTCGGCCTCCTTGTGGGTACATATGGGAGGAATGGGACCGCGAAGTCCACGGTTGTTGCCAGATGGTGGAATGCCGCCTCCTCCTTACCAGCTAAAAGACAATCAGGACACCTGGCTCGATATGACCGACCTGGTCTTCATTGACCCGGTAGGCACGGGTTACAGCCGGGCTAAGACGATCGAGATTGCCCGTCGCATGAACAGCGTCAACGGCGACATCCAATCAGTAGGCGAGTTCATGCGCCTGTACGTCGATCACAACAATCGCGAACTTTCACCGTTGTTCATTGCCGGCGAAAGCTACGGCACCTTTCGTGCCGCCGGTCTTGCCGGGTACTTAGTTGACCGCGGGCTGGCCTTCAACGGCATCGTGCTGATCGGAACCACGCTCAACCTCGAAACGATCTGGAGCCGCAGCGACGATCTGGTGTACCAACTGGAGCTGCCCAGCTACGCAGCCGATGCCTGGTACCACAAGAAAGTGGCTGCCGACCTGCAGAGTAAAGATCTCAAATCGTTTGTTAAAGAGGTTGAGGATTTCGCTACGGGAGAGTTCGCGCTCGCGTTAGCGAAGGGCGATGAATTGCCGCCCACCGAACGCAAGGCCATCGTTGACAAGTTAGTCCGCTATACAGGTCTTGACGCGCCTTACATCGAAGAAAGCAATCTTCGCTTCGACGTTTCACACTTCACCCGGCAGCTTCTTCGCGACAAGCAGGAAACGATCGGCCGCTACGATGGCCGCTTGGTTGGAGCATCCGCGCTGAACACGGGCGAGACCAGCGAGTTCGATCCGTCCAGCACCGAGATTACCCCACCTTTCACCGCCGCGTTTACCAACTATATGCGGACAGAACTGAACTACAAAACCGATATGTATTATTACCCGAGCGGCGGTATTCAGCCCTGGGACTATGGCGTTCAAAACGGCTTTGGAGATACGACCAGCATGCTCCGGAATGCGCTGACAAAGAATCCTTACATGAAGGTCCTGGTTGCGGCGGCCTACTACGACCTGGCGACGCCTGTGTATGCGGTCGAGTACACGTTCAGGCATATGGGCCTCAATCCTCAAATGCACAAGCGCGTTTCATGGGCTTACTATCAGGCTGGCCACATGCTTTATATCGATAGTCAATCCCATACCAAGCTGCATCACGATGTCGGTGAATTTCTGTCAGGTGCACTGCCCAAACAAGACATTCAGTAACTTCCGTTGTAGAAGACTAGGGCGAGGTCGATCCGGCAAGCCGGCCGGGCATATCGGCCAGTACATACGCAAGCACGGCGAGCACGGCGATGTTCTTGCGGAAGTCCTCGGGATTCACTTTGTCGACTGTATCGGCTTGCGTGTGATGCCAGTCGAAATAGTGTTCAGCGGTGGTGGTTGGGCTCAAACTCGGGACGCCCTTGTTCGCGATCGGTTCGATGTCGCTGCCGCCGCCTCCCGGATTAACTTTTGTCGCCTGAATCGCCTCAAGTAGTTTCCAAATCTGTACGCACATCTGAATGCACTCGTTCATTTGGGGTGTGGTTGGTTTCGCTGGCGGGGGGGGGGCGCCAGATCTGCGGAGGCGTGGACCTGCGAAGGGACCATAACCAAATCCGAGAGGACGCTCGGCGCCTTCGTCCATTTCGATCGCTGCTACGTGATCTTTCACCTTGTCGCCAACCCAAGCCAGATAGGCTTCGCCCCCGCGCCCTCCATTCTCTTCATTCACCCAAAACACCACGCGGATGGTGCGCTTCGGCTTCAACCCCAGGCGGTGAATGAGTGTAGCGGCCTCAAGTGTGGCCATAATGCCCGCGCCATCGTCCTGAGCGCCTTGCCCGACGTCCCAGGAATCAATGTGTCCGCCCATGACAACAACCTGTTCAGGGTGTTCGCTTCCGGTGATTTCGCCGATCACGTTAGCGGCTTGGCTGTCCGGTTCCATATGCGCCTCCATAGCCAGGCGGACGCGTGGCGTTGCACCACTCGTCTGAAGACGGCTGAGCAACAAAGCGTCCTCAATTCTGATCGCAGCAGCGGGAATTTTCGGGCTGTTGTCATCGTATTGCAGAGTTCCTGTGTGCGGCAGCTGAAAGGCAAGCGGAGTAATGGAGCGGACAAGAACGGCAACAGCTCCCAGTTTCGCGGCGCGGGAAGCGCCAGAGATTCGGTACGCGACTGTCTTGCCATAGCCCTCGTATGAAGCATTGAAGACGACGATCTTGCCAGACACCTGCGCACCAAGGTTGTTTAGCTCATCGAAGTTGGAAACAACGACCGCATCGGCGGTAATGCCTTCGGGCGGGGTGGCCACGCTCATGCCAAGACCCAGCATGTGCAACGGACGGCTGATAGGCGTTAATATGGCCCCTGATTCAGTTCCGCGCACCCAATGAGGCACACTGACCGGCGGGGTAACAACGTGTTCGAATCCAGCCTTCTTCATCTGCTCCGCACTCCAGGCAATAGCAACGGGAAGAGTGACAGAACCGCTCAGCCGGTTGCCGATACGGTCGCACAGATAAGTCAGGTTTGCATAGCCATCTTTGTCGTTAAGAGCAGCTTCGATTAACTTGTTAGCTGTCGGCCCGTACTGCTGAGCGATGTCAGGGGAGTCTGCCGCGTGCGCAACAAGACAAGCCGCAACTCCAATCAGCAGGGCGGGTGAAACACGGGAGCGCATAGTGGACGTAAGGGTAACATGCAAATGAAACGGACTTCGGTTACCGCGTGGCGCCGGTCTGGAACTGCAAGCCGGAGTACGCAAATCCAAATTGTGAGCGTGCGTTTGCGCTCCCGATCGCTGCTTGCGTCTGCTGCAGCTGAGCCTGGCTGAGTTCCACGATCGAGCTAAGCCCCAGCTTATAGCGCGTTTGGGCCAAAGATAGAGCGACGTTAGCCTGCTTCACAAGCTCAGCCGAAACAGTCACACGCTGAAGGGCCGCGTTCGCAGTTAACCAAGCTGCGCGAACATCCCGGACAACCTGGTCTCGAAGATCGCGCGTGCGTTCCGAGGCCGCAGTAGCCTGCAGTGCCGCTTCGGCAGCCTGCGCCTGATAGCGAAATCCATTGAAGATCGGTACGCCGATGTTCAAGCCCACCGCGCCATACCAATCGCTGGTGAAGTATTGTGTGGACCCATAGGGCGTGTATCCGGCAACTCCGAGCGCACTGACTGTCGGCAACAGCTGGTCGCGTTGAGCGCGGCTGTACTTCTGTGCTGCTTGCTCACTGAAGCGAAGAGACTGCAGATCGGGCCGGCTCTGTAAAGCCGTATTTACGGCCATATCCGCATCGGTGGTTAAAGCTGGGAGACCGTTCGAGTCTTCGACAAGTTGATAATCTGCTTGTTTGTCAAAACCAAGTACTGCTGTGAGCGCGGCTTTGGCTGAATCTAGATTATTTTGCGCATCGAGCACAAGCAGCTTCGCTTGTGACAGATTCACCTGTACAAAACTGAGATCAAGATCGGATTTGAGCTTCGCACCTGTGAGAGCGTTTACCTGATCGACCAGCGTCTGTCGCGTTTGAACGGTTTCATTGGCGACTTGAAGCGTGGCCTGCGCTTCTATTGCCTCATAGAAAAATTGATCTGTAGTAAGGATGATGTCGTCACGGGTTGCATCCGCATCCGCAAGGCGCGCCTTTTCTCGAAGCTTCTCCGATTCGATCAAGTTCCTTGTTCTGCCGAAGTCGGTGATGAGTTGGTTCAGTTGGACGCCTACGCCGGCATGTTCTAACAAGCGTGAGGAGGTTAAAGAACCAGTAGAGATTCGGCTGGCTTGGTTAGCCTCAACGCCGGTTAAATTTCCGTTGAGATTTGGTAGCAAGTCGGCCCGCGCTTCACGAACTACTTGGGCCTGTGCTCTTGCGAGCAATTGAGCAACCTTGATCTGAGGGTTATTTGCTAGAGCAATTTGCTCGGCCTGTTGACGGGTCAGCTGAGACAGCAAGTTGGTACGCGCTGGGAGTTGCGCTGGGGGCACGGGTGGGGCTGGAGAAAATAGAGCGTCAATATGTCCCAGCGGCAGCAATGACCCATTAGGCGCTTGAGCTGTAAGCAGTGCGGGCCCGCAAGCAGCGAGGCAAACGAACGCTAGTTTAGGGATTCGGCCTGACATGAATTTACGCCTCCTTCCCGCGGTGGATGAGCAGGTAGGCGCTCGGCACGAGAAATACAGTCACTATGCCCGACACCGTAAGACCACCGAGAATGGCGCGCGCTAACGGCGCGTACTGTTCACTGCCCGGCTCCAAAGCAAGGGCCATGGGAATAAGACCCAGGACAGTAGCGAGAGTAGTCATCAGAATGGGGCGAAGGCGAACTTTGCAGCCTTCGGCTAACGCCAGTTTCAACGGGCGGCCCGCCTTTCGTAAGCTGCCGACGAACTCCACAATGAGAATGCTGTCCGAGACCGCGATACCCGTCATCATGACGACCCCCATCAGCGACATGACATTCAACGTAGTCCCAGTCACCAACAGAAAGATAAGTACGCCGGACAATCCAGGCGGAACGGCAAGAAGAATGATAAAAGGATCAGAGAACGACGCGAATTGCGCCATCAAAATAAGGTAGACGAGTACGACTGCCAAGATCAGGCCGATTCCGAAACTGGAAAATGATTCCTGCATGTCCTTAACAGAACCGCGTACAGCGACTGTCACTCCGTGAGGTGCCCGCATCTTAGACACGATCGAGGTCACATCGGCGTTGACTTTGCTCAAGTCTTCTTTCTTCGGCATTACGTAAATGTCGAATTGACGCCGCAGCTGGTAGTGATCGACTTCCGTCGGCGTGTTGATCTGTCTGAGGTCAGCGACGGATTCAAGAGGTGTCGTATTTTTGTTTGCTGTAGCACGCAGAGGTATTTGCTTGAAGTCGGTCATTGTCTGAATCTGGTTTTCGGGGTATTGAACCGTCAACATGTAGCTATTGCCGGTTTTGGGGTCCACCCAAAAGCTGGGAGAGATCATACCGTCTGAGGTCAGCGCAGTGATAACGTTGTCCACGATGGCTTCGGGGGTTAGGCCGAGCAATCCGGCACGCTCACGATTGATATGCAGTTCCAGGCCGGGATAGTCGAGGTCCTGCGGAATGAGCACATCACTAACCGAGCTCAACTTCTGAATTTGGCCGGCGGCTGTCTGAGCAAGCTGATAAGCCTCTTCCAGATTGTTGCCGCCAATCTGTATGTCGATGGGAGCGGGCTTTCCCTGATTGACAACGGAATCGACCAGTCCACCTGCCTGAAAGTAGGTAGCGATAAATGGAAAGTCGCTAGCCAACCTTCGGCGAACGCGGTCCATGTAGACGTAACTGCCAACCTTGTGATCTTCTTTAAGGCTCACCTGAATAAACGCAGTATGCATTCCGGAATTGGAGGTATAAATTGCGGAGAGGTCGGGAGTGATTCCGATGTTGGACACGATCATGTTCATGTCGTCAGGCGAAATTACCCTGCGGATGTCGTTTTCCATCCGGCCGACATATTCGTCCGTCAACTCGATGCGTGTTCCTGCAGGGACTTTCACGTTAACGACAAATTGACCGGGATCAGTGCGCGGGAAAAACGCTTTCCCGAGCACCGGATAGAGGGCAAAACTAAGCACAACAAACAGGGCGAAGGCTGTCACAACAGCACGAGGATGTTCTAAACACTTGGAAATGGCGATGTCGTAGCCGGCTTGCAACTTTTGAAACAAGCCGTTGAAATTGCTAATTACCCTGCCGAAACCGCTTTTTTTCTCGCTGCCGTTTTGTCCATCAAGACGGATGAAAGTCGCACAGAAGAGCGGCACCACCGTCATCGCGACCATGTAAGAAGCTGCCAAAGCAAGCACCACAGCGAGAGCCAGGGCGGTGAAAAGATACTTACTCACACCGTAAAGCAGTACGACTGGAAAGAAGACAATGCACGTACTAACGGTTGCAGCCAAAACCGCGAGTTGAACTTCTTTTCCGCCGTGCTCTGCCGCAGCAACCGGAGACGCTCCTTCTTCTATATGCCGGAAGATATTCTCGAGCACGACGACGGAGTTATCGATCAAGCGCGAGAGCGCAAGGGCTAAGCCTCCGAGCACCATGGTGTTGATGGAACTCCCCCCAATGTTTAAAGCGACAAAGGTAGCCAGGCACGAGATAGGGATAGAAAGAAGCACTGCAACCGTAGCCCGTACGTTGCCCAGAAACAGCAAAATCATAATGGCCGTAAGGCACAACCCGATCGTGCCCTCGTTGATGACATTCTTGACGGCGATCTTCACAAACACAGATTGATCGAAAACGACTTCCGTCTTGAGTACTTTGGGGATATCCAGAAGATGAGCGACGGCCTCTTTAACGCCGTTGACGATGGTTATTGTGTTCGAATTGCCGCCCTGCTTCAGAACGGGAATATAAACCGAATGCTGGCCGTCCACCCGGACAATGTTGGTTTGAAGCTGGCCGCTATCCTTAGCCACTCCAATGTCCCCCACCATGACAGACGCGTTCCCTATCGTTTTTAAAGGCAGATCATTGATCTCGTCTACAACCGGAACCTGACTATTCGCGTAGATGTTGTAATCTTTGGTGCCGACCCGGACGTCGCCCGCTGGAAGGATAAGGTTCGATTCGTTGAGTGACCGAACGACATCCATGACGCTCATCTGATGCGCTTCGAGCTTCAACGGATCGACGTACACCATGATTTGCCGGTAGCGGCCACCATAAGGCTGCGGAACGGATGCACCGGGCACGTTTGCAACCTGGTTGCGAACACTGAATTGGGCAAGATCTTTCAGCTCGGTCTGATTCAGGCCTTGGCCTTTAAGCGTGATGAGGCAGACAGGCAGATTAGCGGCATCGAATTTCAATACGACAGGCGGCAGAGTTCCGGGCGGTAAACGTCGAAGGTTGGCCATTGCGAGATTCGACATGTTACTGACGGCTGCATTGGGGTCGGTCCCTGGCTGGAAAAAAATCTTGATCAGGCTTACGCCTGGAAGCGAACGGGATTCGATGTGGTCGATGCCGCTACCAAGTGTGAAAAAGCGCTCGTAGCTGTTGGTAATGTTGGATTCAATCTGCTGAGGTGGCATGCCGGCGTAAAACGTGGCCACCACAACGACGGGAATGTTGACCTCAGGAAATAAATCGACCGGCATGCGCGTCACGGTTGTGACTCCGACCACGACGATGATGAGGCAAGCCATTAAAATGAAAAAGGGGTAGGTAATGGAGAACTTTGACATTACTGTGCATCCTCTCCCGAAGGCAGGGTAATTTTGTTTGCTTGCGGACGAACGAGTTCACCGTTTTGGTAATTCGTCTGTCCTGAAATAACTATCGATTTGCCTTCTGATAGCCCGCTGATCACTTCCGTTCGGTTCGTACTCTGAATACCGATCTGGACGTTCTTTCTTTCGACCCTATTCGTCGCGTCCACGATAAGAACGGTGTTCTCATTCCCGTTCTGGACCAAGGCTTGCGTCGGGATAGTAAGCACGTTGTCACGACGCTGGAGTATGACTTGAGTCTCGGCGTACATACCGGGGCTGAGCGTCAAACTCGGGTTCGGAACGTCTACCTCGGCAAGCATGGTTCGTGTAGACGCATCGAGCGCGCGAGTGAAGCGGACGATTTTCGCATCGAATGTTCGGCCGATTGCTCCGACCGTGACCTGTACCCCGCCTCCGGTCTTGATATAACGAACGTCCGATTCGGGTACTGGCATGCGCAACCGCAGCAGGTCACTCTGAGCGATGCGTACCACAGGCACGCCCGTATTAGGAGAGGTGCCTGCCTGAATGAGAGAACCCACGTCAGCAGAACGCTCCGTAACAATGCCGTTAAATGGGGCAATCACAACGGAGTAATCGGACAGTGCCTGCACGCGCTGAGAATCGGCCTGTGAAACTCCGAGCTGCTGCTGTGTCGCTTCCAGTGCTGATTTCGCTACGTTGATTTGAGCTTCGGCATCCTGATCTTTTGCGCGAGCGTCGTCAAGCTCCTGCTGAGCAATCAGACCGGGACGCTGGTCCGACGCCTCCTTGAGCCGCGTATACGCAGCATGGACTGCGACGTGATTCGACTCGGCGCGCGCCACCTCGCTTTTGGCTCGATCAATCTCAGAGCTGCTGTGCCTTACCTCGGCCTTTGCACCGGCAACTTGCGCCTCCAGTTCAGGGATTTCCAGATCGGCAATTACCTCTCCGGCGTGGACGCGGTCACCAATGTCAACGTTGATCCGGCGGATATAACCAGAGACCTTAGCGTGCAGGTCGACCTCCTGATAAGGAGTGAACTGGCCGGACACTTTCAAACTGCTGGAGATCGTACCCCGGGTGACAGGCGCAACCGTAGCCGAAGGCAGCGACCCCGATTCAGCATTTGCCGGCGTACCGTGACGGTTCCGCTCCACAAAATAAGCCGCCAGAGTAAGAATGAAAATTCCTGATAAGGCAAACGTTGTTCGTCGACGCATAAATGCACCTTTAGAAGACCTTTTCTGAAAACAGGTACCGCCGTAAAGAGGCAGTTCCCGATTTACGAGTAGCAGGGAAGAAGACTAGAAGCGAAGGGGAGGAGGGCGAAGGTACAAAGAATCGAGAAAAGAGGGGAGCTGGAATTTCCAAACAGGATCAAGTTGTCGCCAGTGCAAAAGAATGCTGGAGGCGGATTCAGTGCAGAAGAAGACGAATAGAGAGAAACAGGAGATGAGGAAGAGCGCTGGAATGAGTACCGGGAATTGCTCAAGATGGGGAGGCTTAATCTCTTGCCCGGCGTGATCCGTGTGACCCATCCAGAGCTTGGCAGCAGGCGCTGGCGCCGAATGCTCCGCGTGATAGAGAGACATCTTGTACTGCAGCACCCAAATAAAGACAGCGGCAGATAAACAAAGCAATGCGAGCGTAAGCAGCCAGGGGACTGATCGCTGTTGCACTGAGTTCATTGGCTGTATTGGGGCACCGAGGCGGCTTATCTAAAGCGTAACATTCGCCTGAGGTGCCGCATACCACTGTGGCTAAGGCGTGGCTTTGGTGTCTAAGCGGGCCGGTTTGAGCGTCCAAGCAAAGCTAATATCGCTCAGAAGACGTGTTTTCGGATAGAGCTCGCCCGGTGCCGAAAACATATATGCCATTCTGACGTTCAGCTTCTCTGCAGGCGAGGGAGTCACCAGCGCTCGAGCCATCAATTTTAAAAATTGAGCTGCATTGAGTCTCATGCCGTCTATTTCAATCCCGAAGGGGATGGCATTCTTGGGAATGTCTCCGGGGCTCTCGTCATGTAAGGCTGTGGCGATTTTCTCGCAGGTGCTCGCAACGGACTCAACGGTAACGTCACCTTCATTGGGTCCGTGCCCGGTCAGAATGCGTATGGGACCGTAAACTGGAACCACCTTAACAGTTTCTGGAAGCTTTCCCGATCGGTGAAATACTGCGAGCGCGTCGGTCATAACCTGGAACAAATCCGCCAGAGACAGATAGTGACCCTCAGCCTGGAAGGCGGACGGAGCAAACGTGTCATTGCCCCAAGTCTTGAGATACTCTGCCAATGCGGCACGCAATCCGGTCATCGACAGATAAAATCCGGTGCTCGAGTGGGCCATGCGCGCCAGGTCGGAACTCGACACAATGCGGCTCCCCTGCTCCGAAGGGAAGAACCCGCCGGCTAACCATTTCAGCAGGCTGTCTTCGTTTGCATAGGCCGCTTCTAGTTCGGTTTTTGGACGCCGGAATGTCGCTGGCAAAGCAGGTTGATCAGGATGGTCGTACGCATATTTGAGCGCCGAAAAGTCGGGGCTCTGGGTTGGCGATTGCAAGTAATTTTGTTCGTCGGCGAATTGCACATGAACAACATGCATCGTGGACCGGTCCGCCTTGCTGAGAAGTGTTTTAAGCGAGTCGGCTCCATTGGAGGCATGGATAAGGTGAACCACGTCGTTGCTTGCCTCTGAAGAGCGCAGGATATTGTCTTGCCAGTAGACTTCCGGCGCAGTTTCGGGTGCAGGACCCATTAGTCGGCTGAACCCTGAACGAGCGTCCCGGAACCCAGGAAGACGAGCGGGATTGACGTCCGGCATTCCGAACATAATGATGCGAGCGTTGTTAAGACGAAGAACATTAACCGCCTCCGTGTCCCCTCCGACCTCCGGTCTAATGCCCGCAGGCGGGAGCGAAGGCCGTACAGAAGTCGAATCCGCTGGCTCCAGCCTGGCACGAGTTGCTGCAGGTGCTGGACTGTTACCCGGACCAATTTTCATGGGCAGTGTCAGGCCGGTAATGCAAACTGGATCACCAAACACCTGCCGCATAACCTCCAAGCCACCTGCCAAGCCCGGTACGGGGACGCCACTGAGAGGATCATGCCCTTCATTGAAAAACTTTTTCTCAGCCGCTTCACGCAACATCCAACGTTCCTGGGCGGTGGAGGCATTAGAAAAGTCAAGGACCGGCCGAGTTTGATAAGTAGGTTCATCAGAGCCGTCATAACCGGCTTCGATCACCCCCCGGCGAATGTAATCTAGAACGAAGTCTTGGATGCGGGTATCCTGATTTCGCTTCTTCAGGGCCTGACTGACAGCGCCAGAAAACAAGACAGTGGCAGAAAAATGGGCTGCTGGATATTGCTTACGGTAACGCTCAACCATGGGCAGGAATCGACGTAATTGATCCTCTGTCAGGTCTAAGTTCACGTGATCTGTGACACGCGCGTACAGGTAGAAGTACATCGGCTGTACCGGGGTAGCGAACGACTCAGAAACTCCGGATCCGAGCAGGGCACTTACAAGTAAAAAGATCGACACTAGCTTCATAGAGAGACACCCATCACAAGATAGGCCCGCGGACAGACACCGAGGGCCATCTTTTCCAGTCAAGATCGGAGGATAATCAGTGTCTTCCGCCGCCGGTCGGAACAGTAATTACAGCCCGGTTCGATTGGCAGACTTCTTGAGAACCGTTTATCGGCTGAATCACGTAATAATAAGTAACACTGTTTGTTAAACCGCTTGTGTCAGAATACGAAGTCTTTGAAGTGGTACCGATCAGGTTATAGGGTTCCACTCCGGTTGTATTTCGGTATACGTTGTATGAGGTGGAATTAGCTTGATTACTCCAGCTCAGATCGATTCTGGCGGGTGAAGCACCAGCAGGAGCGCCGCTCCCGCTGAGGTTATTGACACAATTAGTAAAGACTGTGCGAGTCAGCATGATGATCGCCCAGGATGTCTCGAACGGATTCTGATAGGTATCGTAGTTCTCCCCAAACCAGTGCCCATCTGACGCCTGGTAGCCGACGAGAGTTTGCGCTACTCCATTACAGAGATCGCTTCCTCCCTCGGCAGCCGAAAGAGCTGCGTACCAATCGATGGTGTTTGACGGGATGTTCGAATTCCCCGTAAATACGTTGGGGGTCTGAGTTCTAAGAAACTGGATGGGAGTAAGGTTTGCATTCTGAACGTGAAGCACCATGGCCTTAGTGACCGAAAACAGACAATACTTGTAGCCACGCGGCGC
>CAXTMN010000001.1:9923-38985 GCA_964245395.1 uncultured Bryobacteraceae bacterium | reverse complement strand
TGTAAGCAGCGCTCGCTCCTCCAGCAGAGGTCGAGTTACAGAAGTTATCAGCGTAATATGTTTCAGCATTGTTCCAACGCTGATCTCCAGCAGTAGTAGCGTCGCCGAACGTTCTGTTTGCTGTGCGTCCTACATCGTCCATAGCCATCTGTACCATGCCAGACGGAGTTACTGCAAAAGAACCCCACGCATCAGAGTAATAGAGTGACCCGTTATATCCGAATGCACCGTAGTCATCATTTGCGCTCCAAGGATCAGGTCCGGTGGGCGCGGGATGCTGCACATCCTGGCTATTGGTGATCCAGACTTGATTTGCGTCTTTGAGAATTTGGGGAACGGTCACGTTAAATCCCCGCTCACCCGCGATGATCCCGATGGCGGCCCACTGTGATGCTGAATTGTCGCCGCCTGTCTGAGGGCTGTACCACCAACCACCGCCTTGATAGTTTCCGCCGCGGGTGTAACCTTGGCTCACATCGTAATCGTGCTGGTATTGGCTGTAAGCATAGTAATCGACCATATCCTGAACGATGCTTTGGTAAGTCGATCCAATAACCCCCACAGGTCCAGTCGGAGCTACTGCATTCGGTGTAGCGCTGGCCACAATGGCGTCGATATACTGGCCGCCTTCGTAGGTTGGTTCGCCCGAGCCGCTAGAGGCATAAACCCACAGACGGTTGGAGTTGCCATCGAAGGTGAAAGTGCAGGGCGGACCAGTACAAGAGCTTGCAGTGGGGTTGTAAAGGATCTTAGTGGCGGGTGCCTGACAGTTGGGATTTGAGGCAGTTGGATATCCGCTACTACAACCGTAAGTGGCCGCCGCGGGATTGTAATCGTAAGTTTTCGGTATGACGGCACTGGTGGCAAGCAAGGAGAACAATCGGGCGAAGCCGCGCGCCACGTCCTCGGTATAAGGATCTGAAGCCGGACCATTGGCGAAATGTGAATTGACTTCGAAGGCCTGAAGATTTGAGGCATCGATCGCGCCCGAGTTGTAGCTGCTATCGCAATCGTATGCGTAACCGTTCACAGTAGGACAGCCTGGTGAGCCGGTGTAGTGCTCCCATCCACCCCAGCTTATTGTTTGGCCGCCTGCTGTCGTAATGCCCCGCCACTCCGTTTGATGCATGTACCACAATCCTGAATCGATGGCCACGTTTACCCGGGAAGACAAGTTGTTCGGTTCTTGAATGACATAGTAATTTGCGCTTCCAGTGCTGTTGGTGGTGGTATTGGTCACGGTTACTGTGGCGGTCCACTGCGTCCCCGTGGCAGCACTGGCAGGGTATTGATGAGTCGCAGAGATGTCGTAGGGCTTCGTGACAGGCGCGCTGGGTGAGGAGGTACCGTCGCCGAAATCCCATCTAAAGGCGAACGAATCGGTTGACCCTACCGCGCTCGGAGCAGTGGCGCCCAGAATGACTGCCTTTTCAGTCGTAGAAGTAGCGGGGTACGCCGTATGAGGAGTCGTGGGACTGGTAGGGATCAAGGGCACCGTCAGCACAGTGACCGATCCGGCGGCCCAGATAGCGGGCTCAATCGTGAAAACAACGGCGAAGGCTGCGAGTCCGATGCTGCTTTTGTGATGAATTCTCATTGACCTTTCCTCCTGAACAATTCTGCTAGCGGTTTAAGAGCCGGTACCGTTGTTTCGCAGCGAGCAAGGCAATTCCACCTGCCAGTAAAGCCCAGGATGCCGGTTCCGGTGATATCGGCGGAGGCGGACCACCAGCAGGCTGAGTAATCGCGGAACCGCTGTAGAAAATTCCCGTACTTGTCGGGTTGGAGCCGTCCACTGGATGAACCGCCTCGAGACTGAAGCCATCGGTCGCAGTAGGAGAGAGGTTCAAAGTCACAACCTCTTCCTCGCCCGGGTTCAGTGTGAAATTGAATCCCATTGCGAGCGATACGAAGTCGTTGCAGTTTGCATTGCTAGAGCCGCCGCCATTGGCTCCACAGCCATTGAGGTAATTGTCATTAGTTCCGGGAACAGAGTTGATTCCGTTCAGAGCACCCGCCGCAAGATTGTCAACGATGGTTCCACTTCCATGATTGGGAGTTGTAACGTCGTATTCGGGAATATCGATTTGCCACGTTTGACCGGTGAGGGGCGAGCCGTTTACGACGCCGTATTCGTTATAGAAAGGAATACCCACCGGGACGAAGAAGAACGCACCCAGGTAATAAGAGCCTGGTGAGCCGGGATTAAAAGTCAGTGTCAACGACCCCTGTCCCGTAGCAGAACTGTAAGCGCTGGCATCTAGACCCGGCACTGACGCGAAGGTGTTTCCGTTCGCCGGGTAGTAATCCATTCCGTTGACGTTGAACTCCCAATCCTGCAACGAAGACGCAAACCCTGCGGGCATAAAAGCACAGGCAAGTAAGAGCGTCAATGATTTATGAAGCATTCTAGTTATTCATCCTCCGAAGTACCGTTACCCGAAAAGCGATCTAGAACCTCAGAGCTCGCTTCCAGTCAAACTTCAGCTATATTTGTAAGCTCAACTATAGAAAAACGGGTTCACTTCAAGCTGTGCTAACCGAGGTTTGTCGATTTATTATAAAAGCTAACGTACTTCTAGTACTAATGCCAATGAGAACTGAAGTACTTTGTGGTTATTTAAACCGCGGAATTTTTTTAGATTGTAGAGAAATTTGTTAATTGCACTAACCATGAACAGTTCAGTCTGTAACGTTCCCTTCGCCTTGTTTTTATTGTCGACAGCTCTCTCGGGCGGCCCAGCGTCTATTCCCCAATCTTGGAACGACAAAGATATAGCGGGATACCGCGTTTCTCTTGCTGGCTTAGGTCGCCCTCCTCAGCTGATTTCCGAACATGACTATTACGAGCTGCCAGAAGCCAACGTAAAAACTTATCCGGTTTACACTCCGGACAGAGAGCCGGCAGGCTATATCGAATGGCTGAAGAAACAGGAAGCTCAACCGCTGGTTGATGCCACTAAGCTGAAGAGTCCGGCCGATTGGATAGCAGCAGGCCGGGAAGTTTTTTATGGGCGCGAACTGCCGCGTTACACAGGTAGTGAAGACAACTTACAGCTGGTAAGAAATCCGAAAGTCCTGGAAGCGTACCGTTTACAGACAACAAGCGACGGGGTGCTCCTAGGGCTCAGGTATGTTGTCCGGCAGAAAGGGAAAGTTGAACTCGGCACAGATACTTGCGCGATGTGCCACGTGCAGATTCGAGAAGGCAGGCTGATCGAGGGACCGCCGAATGTCACCACTCCGTTCGGCGCTTTGATGGGAGATTTGACACGCCGCTACGCTCGAATCAGCCCGGCATTCTTCGAAGAGCGCCGCAGGCGGCAGATGCGCGAAGACTACCGTGTTCCTTACCTTCACAATGATCCAAATCTGCTTACTGCAGACCTTCCTCCTGAGGAGATCGCTGAATTGTATGACCGCGTGCCGCTCGGTGTTTACATGCGCACGAATTCCAGTCTGATTTACCCGGTAAAGATCGCTAATTTGATCGGTATCGGCGACCTGAAATATTTTGATCGAACGGGCACGGCGCGCCAGCGTAACATTACTGATCTAATGCGATACATCGCTGCTATAGCCGATGTTACAGACGCTCTGACCGTTTATGGTGATAGCGCTCAGGCGCATCTGAAGCTTAATAACCTTGGCCTGACAGCCGGGATCCATCGGACCCCAGATCCGCTTCTGTATGCGTTGGCAATGTATATTTACTCCTTAAAGCCACCTAACAACCCGAATCACTTTACTGAACAGGCTCGTTTAGGGCAGCATGTGTTTGAGCGTGAGCAATGCGTTCGTTGTCACACTCCACCGTTTTATACCAGCAATCGCTTGACGTTGGCCAAGGGATTCGAACCGGTGAGTGATGAGAAGAAACAACTCGATGTTATGGACCTGACAGTTGGCACTGATCCAGGGCTTGCGTTGCAAACCCGGAAAGGTACCGGCTTCTACCGGATCCCGTCACTGCGCATGATCTGGCTGAATGCTTGCTTTTTGCACGATGGCTCTGTTGGTTCACTAGAAGAGATGTTCAATGCAGACAGATTGAAGCCAGATTTCCGATCGTCCAATTGGATCGCGACAGTGCCCGCTCACGCTGTGGTTGGGCATCCGTTCGGGCTCTCCCTCAATGCAAGAGATCGAGCGGCACTTATTAGTTATTTAAGGACACTATAACTGTGAATTCAAGCCGTATTGTGCAGATGGCGAGCGCCTTCCAGGAATCGTGCTTACTGTTCGCCGCTTCCGACCTGGGAGTATTCGCAACGCTGGAAAGTATGGGAACAGCTGACAACACTCAGTTGGCCCGAGCACTGCAATTGAACGAGCGAGGGAGCAGACTGCTATTGGATGGCTGCGTAGCGGTGGGGCTTCTTCAAAAGAGAGGCGACCTGTATGAGAATTCCGCAGAAGCCTCGGTTTTCCTGGTGCCTGGCCGCGGAGGTGATCTATCAGGAGCGCTTCGTTACAATCGCGACGTATATCCAGCGTGGGGTCAGTTGGCCCAGTTAGCCCGTACCGGCGCACCAGTAGAGGAACCGAAGCTTCACTTAGGAGATGATTCGGACCGTACGAGGAACTTCGTGCTTTCCATGCACAGCAAGGCCATGGCGACGGCGTTACCGGTTTTATCTATGCTCAAGCTAGGAGGCCGCCGCCAGTTACTCGATGTCGGGGGTGGGCCTGGCACGTTCTCTATGATGATCGCCCAAGCGAATCCTGAGATTACCTGCACGGTGCTGGAGTTACCGGCTATCGCAGCGATCGCGCGGGATCTTATGCGAGGACAGGAGGGAAGCGAGCGAGTTCGGCTTCTGCCGGGCGATTATCACAGCACCTCATTTCCTGGGCATAATGACGTAATTCTCTTTTTCGGCATGCTGCACCAGGAGTCGGTTGCGACGATCCGCGAACTGCTGGCGCGGGCCTATGAGGCTCTCATACCAGGCGGATCGATCTACGTGATGGACATGATGACGGATGCGACTCGTGCAAATCCGCCCTTCTCGGCTCTATTTGCTGTCAACATGGCACTGACAAAGGAGAACGGGTGGGTGTTC
This sequence comes from uncultured Bryobacteraceae bacterium, assembly GCA_964245395.1. GTDB lineage: Bacteria > Acidobacteriota > Terriglobia > Bryobacterales > Bryobacteraceae > Bog-105. The sequence continues at coordinate 33,919 of CAXTMN010000001.1, read as the reverse complement.
TCCGATTGTGAGCTTCGCGACTGGATGCACGAAGCAGGGTTTCGAGATATGAACATAGTACCCGTGCCCCCGCCAATGCCGCATTGGATAGCTGCAGCTTCTAAGCCGTAGGTCAGCAACTCACTTACAGTTAGAAGGCGAGCCGGAGCGAAAACTGAACTTGCCGGGGTGACTTTGCCGAGAAGATCTGTCCGAACGAAGGCTGGTCAGCATACAACTGAGGCAGGTCGAAGTTAGTTCTGTTCAACAAGTTGAAAGCTTGCGCTTCAAATGTCATGGACCAACGTTCAGACAAGCTAAATTGTCTTGCTGTTTCTAAATCCCACGTGAATAAGCCCGGTCCCCTTAGTATATTGCGCCCGGCAGTACCGAAGCTATAAGGCGCAGGCAAGGCGAACGCCGCCGTGTTGAACCACTCCTGGGCGGTTGAGTTGGATAAGTGGGGAGAGAACAGAACGTTTGGCCGGTCAGACCCGAAAGTTCCGCCAGTGTTGCCGGTGTTGCTGTTGTCGAACGATAAGAGTGGTGTGAAAGGCTGCCCATCCCTGGCGGTTACGATGCTCCGGAAATCCGTGTCTCGCAGCCAGCGACTTTTCCACGGCAACTGGTATACGAAGGCAACAGTAGAGTAGTTTCGTATATCGAAGCTCGACGGAGCATGTTCAGCATGATAATTAGAGCTGTTCTGCGGGAAATTCTTATCGGGTCCGGTGCCGAGGAAAGCCGAGGTGTCATCAATCGACTTCGAAAACATGTAATTTGCCAGAATGGACAGCCCAGCGCGGAAACGACGGTTTAAGGAAAGCTGCAGCGACTGGAATTCCGAGTTGGCGCCCGTTTCGGTGTAGAAGATGTTAGAAAAACCCTGATAGGGACGTCGCAGATCGACATCGCCGGGAGCGGGAGGGGGCTGATTGAGATCGAGCGAGCGGATGAGCTTCGTGCCTTTCGAAGCTCCATAGGCAAGCGAAAACGTTCCCAACTTTTGCACAGCGCGCTGAACGTTAATATTCCAGTCTTGTAGGTAAGGTGTTCTCAGATCTGGCGCAAGAGTACTGAGCGACGGTGGCGGTACATAGCCCGAGTTAGAAGGAAACGGGTCCTGTAGTGTGAGTAATCCCCGAGTGCTGGGAAAAAATGAACTTATTGTGAAATAGGGTGGATTGTAGTAGAGTGCTGAACTGACCTCAAACATGCTCGCGTCATAGAAAATACCGTATCCTCCGCGAACGACCAAGTTGTTCGTGGGGCTCCAGGCGAAGCCGATTCTGGGCGCGAAATTATTGTAGTCGGGCTGAATGCCCGACCGGGATGTACCATTGGAACCAACCTGGCTAAGCTGCCGGGTAGATAGGTCTAGCACGCTCATCCGATTGGTGGGATCTGTTGGAGGCGTGTTGTACTCGTAGCGGATGCCAAAATTCAGTGTCAGATCTGGCCGAACCTTCCAGTCTTCCTGGAAATAAAAATCCGACTGGAATGTGCGTAAAGTTTGCGGCGCGGTGAGCTTCGATTCAATAGAGTAAGTGGGCAGCCCTAGCAGTAGGTCTCCTATCCCGGAACCGGAGAGTTCGCCCAAGAAGGAAATGAGGCCGCGAGGTAACTCAGCAACGGTCCCATTCAACTCGATCTTGCGGAGTTCGGTGCCTATCTTTAGGCTGCTATTTCCGCGTATCAAGGCTAGATTGTCGTTGAACTGATAGGTGGTGGTGTGCCGATCAATTGGTAAGCTGGACAAATCTCCGGCGCTTGAAAACCCGGAAATCGAGAGGGCCGGGTAGCCGGATTCCAGCGGTGCGGTGGGTAGATAATCGACGTTCCACAGTTCATTCACGTTGCTTCGATAGTTTTGCTGGAGGATCGTCCGATCCGCTCGGTTAAGCCCTAACAGTAACGAATTCGTTGTACCGGGACCGAGGATGCGCGTGTAGTTCAACAGTGCGTTGTGACCCCGGTCGCGAACGTAATCGCCAAACCCGGGAAGGTTTGTTGTGGAATTTTCGGTGTAAGGTTCAAATAGATTTTTGCTCCCATAGCTGTACCGAACGGTGATTTGATTCCACTCATTAAAGGAGTGATCAACTCGCATGTTGTATTGATCCAAGGAGTCGTTTCCGAGCGGCTGAGCCAGATAGTTTCCAGTGGCCGAGTTATTTGTGGGAAGCGGATAGAGTGTCAAGATCTTATCTGCGATGGGCGAAATGAGGGCAGAGGGAATCTGATTGCCTGCGAAGTACTGACCGGTGAACGGATTGAGCACTGGTGGGAGCCCGGCTAGGTTTCCGCTTCGCTCTGCGGCGGTGGGCACGGTCGCAAGGCGGCTATAACCTTGGTTGCCCCGCAGCCCGTCGTAGTCGGTAAAGAAGAAGGTGCGGTTATGAACTAGCGGACCTCCGAGGCCGGCGCCAAACTGGTTGCGGATGAGCTGAGGTTTGGCTGGCGCATCGAAAAAGTTCCGTGCGTCCAAATCGCGGTTCCTCAAATATTCGTAGGCAAATCCATGAAATTTATTGGCGCCGCTTCGTGTGATCACGTTCACTTGTCCGCCCGCGCTCCGGCCGTACTCGGCATCCTGTGAATTCGTCGAGATCTTGAACTCCTGGATCGCGTCCACCGACGGTTGCAGCACGTAAGCGTTCACATCGGGATCATTGTTATCCACTCCGTCGAGGAGGAAGTTGTTGAACTCTTCGCGCCCGCCGTTGGCATGCATCGCGAAATCGCCACGAGTGGAAAGCTGCGAATCCTGAACTGGGGGAAGGACGCCAGGAGTGAGCAAGGCCAATTGGAGAAAGTCGCGTTCGTTCAGAGGCAGCTTGGCGATCATGTCGCGATCGAGAACCGATCCCAGATCAGATGATTCAGTCTGCACAGCTTTGACATCGCTCTGGACGAGCACTGTTTCATGCCTGCCCGCCACCCGAAGGTGCATATCCGCGCGCAGGCTTGATCCCACGCCTAGCAGTACATCGGGCGTCTTCGCAATGTCGAAGCCTGGAACGCTTACGGACAAGTCGTAAACCGCCGGCGGAAGATCATCGAAACGGTAAAACCCCGACGTATCGGTTAGCGCCGCTTTTGATAGCGCCCGAGTAGTGTCTGAAACTGTAACTGCTGCTTGCTGAATCGGCCGATTTGCCGTATCTTGGACGAAACCTGAGATCGAACCGGTTGTGACTTGCGCGAGAACCGGTAAACCTACGCTTACAAACAATAAGAGAAATCGCATATAGGCGGGACCCGGAGAATGATATAGCAGTTTACTAAGCAGTGGGGATTCGGGCAACCAAATTCGTAACATTTCCAAGCGCATGAGTAAAAGTCTTCAGTTTTACAGGTTCGACTAAATAATGGTCTTTCGTGAGCGACTACTTTCGCCGTATACTACTGGGATCTAACTCGGATGAGCGCTAGCTAATGAAAACGTTTCACTTATTAAGAGCGTGAATGAGCAAGCTTTGTCTGTATGTGCGAGCTTTTGGGTTCGTTTGTCGCCGTTGCGGATTTACTCTGCTTTTCGTGTTTATTTGCTTATTCAACTGTTACGGCCAAATAGATCGGAGCTCATTAACGGGCACTGTACGAGACAGCACCGGAAGCGGCATCCCTGGCGTGGAAGTATTCATTTATCAAGTTGATACTGGATGGAAGCGGCACACGATCTCTGGCTCTAAAGGGACGTATTTACTTCCTGACTTACCGGTCGGAACTTATTCGGTACTCTTTTCGAAATCGGGTTTCGAGGAGGTACGCTATTCCGGCGTGTTACAGGCGGTCGGGGAGACGAGGACAGTAAACCCCACGCTTTTCCCTGCCATTCGAAACGAGGAAGTTACGGTTTCGGCCAGCTTGGTGCAGCTCGATCAGGCGACCCCTGCCTTGGGAAGCCGGGTCGAGGAGCAGGCAATCGACAGCTTGCCATTGAATGGCCGCAATTGGGCCAGCCTCACGGCGCTAGTTCCTGGTGCTATCGACGCGGGCGGTAGCACGCAGCGCAGCATCCGGTTTGTAGGGCGCGGCCGCGATGATATGAATATCACCTACGACGGCGTGGACGCCACAGGCATTGCCAATCAGACACAAAAGGCCAGTATCCGGCTGTCAATCCCGACCGAAGCGATCAGTGAATTTCGTGTCGCGACAGCACAGTATAGCGCCGAATACGGCGATGCGGCCGGCGCACAGCTCGTGGCCGCATCGCGCAGCGGCAGCAGCACGTTTCGCGGATCGCTGTTCGAATTTTTACGAAACAGCCTCTTCGATGCCCGATCACCGTTCGATGTAACTTCGGCAAGTCTTCCTTTCCACTTAAACCAGTTTGGTGCGTCTCTTAGCGGACCTATCTGGAAGAAGAAAACCCTGTTCTCCTTCAGTGGGGAGGGATTTCGACAGATACAAGATCAGACGCTCGTCGGATTTGTGCCGAGTGCCGGCTTTCGTGCGCAGGTACTCTCATCTTCGCCCGCTTTAGTTGCGATACTTGGCAGTTATCCCTTGGGCTCGCGCCCAACGAGCAGTCCGGATGTGTCTCAGTTTACCGGCTTGGGCCGCCTGCTCGATCGCGAGAATTCGGCCATGATACGAGTCGATCATCATTTCAACGACGCGAATACCGCTTACTTCCGATTGAACTATGACCGGGCTGTGAGTACAACTCCTCTCGGAACTCTCCTTGACCGGCAGAGAATTCCAACGTCGATCCTTAATGGCGTAATCGAGCTTTCGCACGTGTTTTCACCCGCGCTGCTGACCGAGGCCAAGATTGGAATGAACCAGGCTATCTCCCGCACTCTGAATCAGACCAATTTGCCATACACGGTGAATGTCCCGGGGTTCACGGCACTGAACAGCAACGAGACCTCTGACCAGGATGGGACCACCTTTTCGTTGCTTGATAACACAAGTTGGACGCGTGGGCGGCATCTTCTGAAGGCAGGCGTAGAAGTTCGCCGGATCCAGATGAACGAAGGCAATTCGGCGTATGGGGTGCTTACTTATTCAAATCTCCAGAACTTCGCGAATAACCATCTGGATCAGGCTACGCAGATTGGCCTCCTGCCATTGAAACGTATGCGCAAAACGCAAGAGTCCGCTTATATGCAGGACGACTTTAAAGTTAAAGCAAACCTGACCTTTAGCGCGGGTCTACGTTACGAATACTTCAGCGTCTTTCACGAGTCGACCGGCCGCGCGCTTCCGTTCGATTTTGAGACATGCGGTGGATTTTGCTCTTCCGGGAGTGCCTTTTATCTTCCCACCCAAGGAGGTTTCGATCCGCGCTTGGGAATGGCCTGGTCACCTGCTTCTAGCCACGGAAAGACCGTGGTCCGCGCCGGTTATGGTGTTTATCATGAAGACGGTCAACTGGATGACCAAAATTTCCCGATCGCAAATGACGAAGCGAGCTACAACCTGACCCGTGGGTCTACCTTCCCGACTCTTAGCTATCCGATTTATCCCTTCCTTGTAAATGCAGCTGGTGTTCTCACGCCTAAGGATCTTTTTCGCCGCCGTAAAGATATGTACGCGCAAGATTGGAGCGTCTCGCTGGAGCAAAATTTGGGCGCCAATATCTCGGGTGTCGTTTCTTATCTAGGCACTAAAGGCACTAACATCATGAATCGCAGTTACACTAACTTGCTCAACCCGCTTACCGGGACTCGCCCCTTCTCGCAGTTTGGACGTATCGAACTTCGCGAAAACGACAGCAATAGCAGCTTTGAGGCACTACAAGCGTCTCTACAGCGGGTCTTCTCAAACGGTTGGTTAGTTTCAGGAAATTACATGTGGGCACATGCTATCAACGATGCCTCGCTGGGCAGTGGAGTTGAAGACGACTTCCCCGAAAATGTGTCTTGCCGTGAGTGCGACCGCGCCAGTAGCAACCAGGATGCACGCAACAGTTTCTCCGCATACGCTGTTTATCAGCTTCCCTTGGGGGCGGGACGCCGCTATATGCACAATCCCGGCTGGCTGCGGGCCATAGTTGGAGGCTGGACCTGGGATGTCCTTGCCACAGGGAGATCCGGCCTTCCGGTGAACATCACGGTAGATCGAGCGTCGGCAGCTCTACCCGATGGCAACAGTAACAACCAACGACCGAACCTCGTTCCAGGCATATCCCTGCGACCAGCAGGCGGATCTACCCCTGATCTATGGATAAATCCAGCGGCATTCTCATCGCCTCTTGCCGGTACTTGGGGAAATTTGGGCCGGAACGCTTTCAACGGACCAGCTTTATGGCAGGTTGACACAGCTCTTGCAAAGCAAATTACTGTTACTGAGCACGTGGCACTCGAGCTTCGGGCCGAGTGTTTCAACACGCTAAACCGGGCGCAATACGGAAATCCGAATTCCGATATATCTGCTGCGGCAACTTTCGGCCGAATCACAACACTGATGAATACAGCCGCAACAGGAAGCGGAACTCCTCGTCAGATGCAATTTGCTGTTCGTTTGTCATTTTAAATTCTTATGTTCCTGCAATCACCAGGACCCAACAAAAACAGATAGGGCCGGGTAATCGATCCCGAAGTTTACCCGGCTCCCTGTGTTCCCTCTTTCAACAAATAGCGCTTCAATCACACTCCGAAAGAGCAATGACTTAACTGCTGATTACGCTTTTCTCCGGCGATAATGGCCCAATCCTAAAGCAGCAAGGCCGCCTCCCAGCAAAAACAAGCTTGCTGGTTCCGGAGTCGACCCGATCGGAACAGCAGCGCCTAAGGTGATGTTGTCGAAGGCGATCTGGTTGGCGGTTCCGCCGAAGTCAACCGACAGGGCGGTTCCACTGAAGGTCACTCCAAAAGGTTCGAAAGGACAGAAGTTCGCGCCTGGGTTGGATCCGGCTCCCAGGCCTGTGCACCCGCCGCCATCGTTTGGAGTAGTTGGTAGGGTGAGCGTGGCCAGGATGGTACCTGTTCCATCCAACCCAGAGTATACGTTGATCGTTCCACCGGAACTTACGGCGCTGTAATAGAAGGAAAAGCCCGTAGTGAAACCGGCGGCGACGTCCATGGTATCTGCTGCTCCGGAGAGAAAAAACAGTGCAGTCGGCGGGCTCGGTTCACCCCCGGTGTTGCCTGAGCCGCCAGCATTATTCTGGATGACGGCCAGACTATTGGCGGAAAACGCAATTCCGTAATTTGTTCCTGGCCCGCTTCCCAGGCTTCCGGTGCCGCCGTTGTAATAATTCAGTACTTCCTCGCTGTCTTTGAGACCTTCAAACGTAAGGCCAATCGTATCGGCTTTCACGTTTGCTGCAGCAAAACTCAGTAAAGCTGTTGTAATAAATAATTGTCGCTTCAATATATGCCTCCGATTTAGTAGCTCGAAATGGGCTAAGTAGCCTTTTACTGTACCGGGTTAAGGGAATCTGAGAAATAGGCCAAGAGTATTTGTGGTACTGATAGTTCCTTAGCTAGTACTAGAACGAAAGCCTCTATTGGTTGGGCGATCCGGCTAACGATTTCCCTGCCGTCGTATACCGGGCGAATGTCCGGGTGGATGACTTGGCCGGTTTCGATACGCAGTCACAGGAGGTTTATTTGTTTACTTCGTGAAATCCGAACCACTGCATCTTGCTTGCGTGCCTTTTTCAAATTCCAGAAGACCAGGAGTTGCGCCCTGTTTAAGTAGTAACTGTCGCGGACAATGGGCCCTACTTCTGCAATCGCCACCTGATAATCCTTTGCAATCGGAGTAGATATTCCTTGCACCGCAACGTAGACCGCGGTTCTGTTGTTTGCGGCCCGTCTATTGTGAATGGCACGCTGTACTGGGGGTCTGGCTATTCAATGTTTGGCGCCGGGACTGACAACAACAAACTATACGCGTTCTCGTTGTCAAACGAGAACAGAGGTGGTCCGCGCTATTAGGCTCGGGGTTGCATTCTAAGCAGCAGCGATGAAAGCCTTCAGGCCTCGGGGGCTCGGAGGCTTTCAGGCCATGAGCTGGTCGATGACTTAGTGTTGAGTTAAGTCCATGCTCAAGTTCACGATACTTTTGCGACGCAAACAAGGCACCACCCATGAGCAGTTCGTCGCACATCACCGCAATGTACATGCTCCGCTCTTTAGCGCACTCCCCGAAGTGAAAGAGCACGTCCGGCGATACGTGCAGTGCCATGCCACAGGCGACCAGCTTCCCGGGATGCCGGACTCACACATCGACGGCTCAACGGAACTCTGGTTTGACGACCTCGCCGCAGTTGCGAGCGTCTTCCAATCGCAAAGCTACATGGAGACAATCCGGCCCGATGAGGAATCTTTCCTGGACCTCCACGCGTGTGAGTTCCTGCTCGGCACCGAACACGAAGTCATTCCGGCTTCCTCATAGCAGTAAATGGGAAAGCGTTCAGGCCTGGATATAAGCAGCTCTCTCTGCCACCGTCTCAGGCATCTTCTCCGGAACGATAACCCCGTTGAACCGCCTCTGCTCAGCTCCGGATTCAATTACCATCAGCACCACCGCAATCCACAGCACATCCGCCATTAGCAGATGGAACAACTGAATCCACACCGGAGCCAGCAGTGTGACATTCAAGGCACCAATAGCGAGCTGAAATAATGTCAGCGTCAGCACTCGCGACCCGGCGTTCCGAACGTCTGAATCTTCGCTTCCGCGCATCACAGCTACCGCAACCCACACCAGGTAAGCAGCACCCAGGATCGCAATTGCCGGGTGGACCACGCGTAAGCGGAGGAGCAAACTCGATGCGCTCGCCCAATCTTGCTGCAAACCCGCTGTTAAGGACGATGACGGAAACAGCGTATCGCCTAAAGCTGTAATCGCGCCCGTGATACTTACAAACACAGTAACTACTAACGCGCCCGTTTTTCTCAAAGATAGGTGGCCAAAGCCGGCGTGTTCCCGGCCCGATCCCGCCAGCCGTGCCGTGATGGTTAGTGCTCCCAGTAACAGCATTGTGTTAGTCAAATGAGCCGAAAGATAAACTGCCCGTCCTGCTGACTGGTTATGGGCTACATAGCGGAGCAACACCAAGCCTGCTCCTAACAACGCTTCAACAAACAAGAAGACAAGTGAGAGAACCGCATAGAAACGAACTGCATGCTTACGCGGAAATGACCGGAACGACCCTGCGCAGAGCACCATGGTTCCCAAAACATCTAAGCTCGTCATCATGCGATGGACGAACTCGATCGCCATCGGTGCCGCCATATGCTGGGGCAGAACTTGCCCGTTGCAGAACGGCCAGTGTGCCCCGCATCCGTCACCGGAGAACGAAACGCGCACGTAAGCACCCCACAGAATGACCGGGATGTTGTACGCCAGCAATGCCCAGGCAAACCGGGCAAGCCACCTGCGCCCCTGCTGTTCGCTCGAATTCATCTATCTGCCTTTAGTTCGCAGATAGTGCACCCGCAACAATGCCGCCACGCTGCAAACTTCTGTAATCCGCCCATCAACCGCCATCTGCACTGCTTCTGCGAATGGCTTCCAATCCACAATGATGTCTTCCTCTGGATCGAGATTCATTTCCGTGGGCGAGAGCCCCGTGGCCAGGAAGAGACTCTGCACATCATTCGCCACGCCGTTGCACACATCCACAGGGCCAAGCGCTTGCCAGTTCTGGGCCATCACACCCGTTTCTTCAGCCAACTCTCGCTGCGCCACCGCCAGCATGTCGGTTTCACCCGAATGCGAACCCCCGCGCGGCACTTCCCACGAATAACGGTCCACCGAATAACGCCATTGCCCCACCAGTACTGCCCGGTCCTCGCTGTCTATCGCCACCACACCAATTGATGGCCTGATCTCCACGACTCCGTACAGACCCGGTCCGCCATCCGGTCTCGTTACTTCGTCTTCTCGTACCCGTATCCAGGAATTTTTGTACACTTCCCGCGAAGACTGCGTCTTCCAAGGACTCGATCGCGGCGTTTTTCCCAACAATTAGGCAGCTTCCTTGCAGATGTCTGCTAAAACATCCAGATCAACATTTCCGCCCGACAGAATCACGCCCACTCTGCGCACCTTGCTTGGTATCTTTCTCATCATCACTGCCGCAGCCGCAACGGCGCCGCTCGGCTCGGTCAGAATCTTGAGCCGGGTCAGTAGATACCGAAGCGCGGCCCGGATCTCTTCTTCCGAAACCAGCAACACATCGTCCGCCATCGACCGGACAATCGGAAACGTAATCGTACCCGGTATCGCTGTGCGCAAGCCATCTGCAATTGTGGGCGGTGGCCCGATCTCCACCCGTTCGCCTCGCGCCAGCGATTGGTGCCAGTCATCTGCCAGCTTCGGTTCCACCCCGAAAACCCGAATGGCCGGCCGCAGCGTTTTCGCCACAATCAATGTTCCCGATAGCAGCCCGCCGCCGCCCAGCGGTACTGCGATCGCGTCCAGATCCGGCTGTTCCTTCATCAGTTCCAGTGCGGCCGTTCCCTGCCCGGCAATCACCGCTTCGTGATCATACGAAGGAAGAACCACCGCTCCGGTCTCTGCTGCGATACGACGAGCGATCTCTTCCCGGTTCTCACGCAGCCGGTCAAAAAAGATGATGGTCGGGCCATACACGCGCGTCGACTCCACTTTGGATTTTGGCGCATCGGTCGGCATCACGATCGTCGCTGCAACACCGAGGTGCGCCGCCGCGATCGCTACTGCTTGCGCATGGTTACCCGACGAAAAGGTAACCACCCCCCTTTGCCGGTCCTCGTTGCTGAGTGACAGTAAAAAGTTAGCCGCGCCCCGAATCTTGAATGCGCCACCCCGCTGTAAATTCTCACACTTGAAGAATGTCTGAACTCCACTTGCCTCGTCAAAAAGGCGGGAACTCATAACCGGAGTGTCATACGCCAGTCCGCTTATTCGCCCGGCCGCAGCCGCTACGTCTTCAAAACTCACCGCTGCCTCGGCGATCGGCGCCATCAATATCCCGCCCTCTTATCGACCACGTTTTCCAGTTCCTTGCCGTCGATAAAGCGTTGGAAGTTTTGCACAAAAAACTGCGCGCTCATATCCAACCAATCGGGGTCTCGCGTCCGGTCAGTGCAGTGAGGCGAAATGAGCACGTTCTCCATCCCCCAGAAAGGATGATCTGCCGGCAAAGGCTCCTCTTCGAAAACATCCAGCGCTGCCCCCGCTACCTGTCCTCCTTGCAACGCCCGGATCAGCGCCGCTTCGTCGATCACTGGCCCTCGGCCTACATTAATAATGATCGCCGACCGCTTCATGACCTGAAACTCTCCATCGCTGAGCATGTGCTCGGTTTCAGGAGTCAAAGGAGCCGCTGCGAGCACCACATCCACTTCGCTCAACATCCGGTTAAGTTCCGTTACTGGAAAGATCCGGTCCACAATCGAGTCTCCCGTAGATCTCTGCGGATTCCTTCGCGTCGCATAAACGGTTACGCCCAGAGCCTTGGCCAGGAGGGCGCACTCCCGCCCGATCTCGCCATAGCCGACCACGCCCATCACTTTCCCTGGCAGCATGTCGACCATGAAGTCGTCCCATTTGTGGGCCCGCTGACTTTCGACTAGCCGTCTTACGTGCTTGTAAAAATACAGCATTCCCAACACCGCAAATTCGGCCAGGGGTCGCTTGAAGACACCCCGCGCATTGGTCACCGGAACCGGACTTTCCACCAGGGCCGGAAAAAGCATCTTCTCAACCCCCGCAGAGAGCGAGTGCACCCAGGCAACATTCGTCATATAGGGCCAGATTTCTCTGAGGGATACGCCCTTCCCGGTTAGGCCCGAGTAAACGATGATCTCAGCGTTAGCGGCCTTACTCTTAATCTGATCCAGATTGTCACTGACCACTATGTCTGCCTGCTCCCGCAAAGGCTCAAAATTCCTCAGTACATAGTGCTCAGGTGGACAGACAATCAGCAGCTTAGGCTTCGACATCAGGACTCATTGCCATCTTAAAACGCGAGTTGAAAATACGAACCCATTCGGACAGTTCGTTTGGTAAAAACTGTGGGTCGTCATCGGAACAGATCGAACAGGCCGTAAACTATAGACGTGGAACAACGCTGTACCTGCGGAGCCGTCTTGCCTGAGGATGCCCGCTTCTGCCACAGGTGCGGTAAGCCTCAATTTGAAGCGGATATAGCCCGGCTGAGCACGCCGGACCCGATCGCCCCTGTCACCATCGACCGTTCCACTCCAGTCCTTCCCTTAGCTGGGGTCGGAGTCTCCTTTCGGGACTCGCGAGCCGTACTGATCAGCATCTTGGCCGCTGCCGGAGCCTTCGTTGGCATGACCGCGGCCGGGCTGATTGCTCCCGTCCTCATTCCGGTGATCCTCTGTGCCGCCGGCTTCCTGGCCGTTCGATTCTACCGGGGGCAGTCGGCTGAGCCCATCAGTACCGTTGCCGGGGCCCAACTGGGCTGGATGACCGGACTCTGGATATTCGTCGTGGTCGCGGTCATCTGTGCCATGCTGGCCATCTATGTGGCGAACCCTCAAGGATGGGAGCAGCTCAAGTTAAACCTCGCCCAGCTTCACCAAAGCCCTGCCTTGCCCGGCAGTCAGCACGACTTCTTAATGCAGTTGCTGCTTAACGTCCCCCTCTCCTTCTTCTTCTTAACACTCCTCCCCGGTCTAGGCGGAGTGCTTGGCGCCAAGCTCTCCGCCCGCAGGCGTCCCTCGTAATTGAATGAGTAAATCGATCCTGACACTGACCGTAAATCCTGCAGTTGATCGCATTGTCACTGTGGACCGGCTTGTGTTTGAAGACCGCGCCTATATAGAGTCTTCTATCGAGGCGGCTGGGGGGCGAGGCATCAACGCTTCTCGAATCCTCCATAGATTTGGCTGCAAGACAACGGCAATCACGACTTCAGGCAAAGAAGTCGGCCGCATTTTCGAGGAACAGCTCCAAAAGGACAGCTTCGCTAAAGAGATTGTCAGGATTCGGAACAACATCCGGATCAACCTGACTATCTCCGACCGTCAAGGTCTCTCGGTCAAACTGAACGAGCGTGGGCCGTCTATGAGTAAGCCGGAGCTGGAGCGAATCGTCAAAGCTGTTGAGAAGCTTCTCCCCGAATCGTCGTGGCTCATGTTATGCGGAAGCCTGCCCCCCGGCGTAGACGAGCACCTCTACACCAAGCTGATCCAACTCGCGACCAAGAATAAGGTCAACACCATGCTCGATACTGACGGCGATGCCCTGCTATACGGCCTCGAAGCGAGGCCGACAATAGTTAAGCCCAATCAATCCGAAGCAGAGCGCCTGCTGAACGCCGCGCTGATTACCCGGTCTCAGTTGATCGATGCAGTAGGACGGATCAAGTCGCTTGGACCCCAATCGGTCGTCTTGTCGCTCGGAAGCCGCGGATTGATTGCCGCTACGTCGACGGAGGGCATTCTCGAAGTAGTTCCTCCTCAAGTCCAGGCGCTTTGCCCCATAGGAGCGGGAGATGCGATGTCGGCAGCGATTGTCTGGGCGCTCGAGCGAGGCTCTGCTTTCGGTGATGCCTTACGCTGGGGTGTGGCTGCAGGCACTGCCTCGGCAAAGCTTCCCGGGATTACGACAGCCAGCCTTGAGCAGACGAAGGAGATTTACCCGGCGACTCAAATCACGCGGGTCATCGTCTGAGTGGGGCTCTTAATCGTACTTTTCGTAAATAATCTGTTTGCGGTCGAGGCCGCGAGCTTTCAGTTCTTTCCGCACATCGTCGACCATCTCGCGCAACCCACAGATGTACACATCTACCGTGGCCAGATCGTCGGGGGTGGTGATTCCCAAAGCTTCGTCGAGATGAGCCGTGACGCGCCCTGTCCGTCCAGTCCACGAACCAGTCGGCCTCGTCACCGTCGGCATGAACCGGAAATTCGGATGCTCGCCGGCTAACTTCTCCAGTTCATCCCCGTAGAGCAATCCTTCCTCATAGCGCACTCCGAATAACAAAGTGACGTGTGGCTGCATCCGCGGCAAGTAATCGAGAAGTATAGACCGAAACGGAGCAATCCCGGTGCCCGTGGCCACAAAGACCGCATGGTGTCCAGGATGTCGAAAAGTGAAATAGCCCAGCGGCTTGTTGATCTCGATCTCATCCCCAGGCTCCAAACGAAACAAGTAAGGCGAGACCAATCCATCAGCCACCCGGTTCAGACACAAAGAGAAGCGGTTTCCATCGCGAGGGGATGCGATGGAGTAAGCACGGGTAATCTCTTTGCCTTCTGTCTCTTCGATCACCGAAACGAACTGTCCCGGAGTGAAGTCGAGTATTTCAGTGCCTGGTACTTCGAAGTCAAAATGGTGAACTTCCGGAGCCAGTTCCTTCCAGTTCAACAACTTCGCTTTCAGAGCAAAACCTCTCTCTATAAAATGATGCTCGGAGCACGCTCTTCGACTCCAGTGTCGGGCGTCATGTGCCGGAGCATATCGATGAACATCCGGCCTTTCGGTCTGCCATTAATGTTCTGCAGACCGAGCCTGTGCAGAAATACCACAATGGCTATCACGTCGGTATTACGGACCGGCGATAGTGCTTCTCGCTCCTGACGGATCTTATCGTAGTCTTCGAGCGATGCCGTTAAGGCACGCTGGACAGCAGCGGCGAAAGTGTTTCCTGCTCGGGTCTCATAAACCAGGCCCGAGTCTCGTGTTCGATACGTTTGGATCACCGCTTCGAGCGCGCCTAGAACATCCGAATCCACCGCACCCGGCGTTCGCAAGGCGGCCTGAACAAGCGAATAAATCGTAAAGAGCAATAACTCCTCGTGGATTCGAAGGAAGTCTTCGCTCACCTTTACGTAGGGATGTGAAATCTCCGCGTCGTTTACGGGTACCGGCTTCTCCCGCCCATGAGCTTCCCGGAGGTATTCGCAATCGAGCGGACAGGAAAGCGATACCTCCCGTTCTTCACCACAACAGATGGTGCAGATGTCGCCGCTTACTGCCGGACAAGCACGGCGCGCACGGCGTCTCCCGCAGATCTTACAGAGGACGGGCTCGAAGTTTGCCAATGTTTATTATCGGATCAGAGCACAATGCAACGAGTGGATCTATATATCAAAGTCGAAGTGATGCTGGACGAAGAAGAGAAGCCCGATCGTGTAGCGAACGAGATTTGCCGCCAGTTAGAAAAGCTTTACGTAGTACGACGCGCGGAAGTTTCGAGTACCGTTGCTCGCGACTGAACTAGCCCAGCAATTCTCTATGCAAACGCATGAAATAGCTATCGGTCATGCCCGCAATGTAATCACAGACTACGCGATAGACAGGGGTTTCGTGCAGCATCTCGCGATAGCCTGGTGAGACCCGTTCGGGATTTTCGAGCAGGTATTCAAACAGCTGTCCAATTTTTTCTACAGCAGCGCTTCGATCCTCGACCAACTGCGCGTACGAGTACACCCGGCTGATAAGAACCGTCTTGATTTGGGA
The DNA here is from genome assembly GCA_964245395.1 of uncultured Bryobacteraceae bacterium. GTDB lineage: Bacteria > Acidobacteriota > Terriglobia > Bryobacterales > Bryobacteraceae > Bog-105. The sequence continues at coordinate 18,553 of CAXTMN010000001.1, read as the reverse complement.
GTTGATCTCGGCAGCTTCGGGAGTGAGTTGGGCAAGACGGTGTTCGAGAGCGCGAACATCATCTACGCTTTGAACTCCCGCCGTTTCTGCAGCGCGAACTGTGCCGTCAACGAGGCCACCCACTAGCAAGTTCATGACTTGGCGTTGAATCTCCCAGAAGCGAACTCGATCAGAGGCGCCTGGAAACTGCGTATCCACCTGCTCAGCGAGTTCTCCGAAGACGGGGATGACTTCCCCAATCTCATCGATGGTGAAGAGCCCGACCAGGAAGGCGTCGTCTATATCGGCGGTATTGTAGGCAATCTCGTCCGCGGGGTCGAGCAACTGCGCTTCGAGCGGTGGGCGCTCACCCGGAAGAAACTCCTGCTCTTCGGGCGTCGCATCTTTGCCGATTTCACGTGAATGCTTGATGATGCCCTCGCGCACTTCAAACGTGAGATTGATGCCATCAAACCGGGCGTAGCGCCTCTCCAAGGTGTCAACAATTCGAAGCGAGTGCCGATTGTGCTCAAAATTGCTGCCAAACCGTAACATCTGACGATTCAATTCCTTCTCGCCGACATGAGCAAAAGGAGGATGCCCCAAGTCATGCGCGAGAGCCAGCGTTTCCGTATACTCCTCGTTTAGATCCAGAGCCGCAGCGACCGTTCGGGCAACTTGGGACACCTCAATGGTGTGTGTTAATCGATTGCGGAAATGATCGCAGAGTCCGGCCGCCCAGACCTGTGTCTTACCCTCCAGCCGTCGAAAGGCCTGGGAGTGAATGACCCGGTCACGATCGCGTTGGAAGTCGGTGCGATAGGGGTGCAGAGCTTCGGGATATTTACGACCGCGCAAGCGGGCCTCGCCCAGACGAAGTCGGCCGAGCATTGGCGCGGGAATTACTTCAGCTGAGCAGCAAGCTGGTCAGCTGCGCGGGTGACCGCAGGATCGTTGCCAATCCCCTTCAGGCTCTGAAGCATCCTTTTGGCCTCCTGTGGATTACTCGTCTGCATAAGCTGGGCAAGCAAAATCTGGGCCTGTGCTTTCGAAACCAGATCCGTAGGCTTGTTTACCAGGTCACGAAGCAAGTTTTGGGCTTCGGAGCTCCTGTTCTGACTCTTGTACAGTTGGGCCAGAGCAACCTTGGCCAACGAAGAGCACTCAGTATTAGACGAGGCCACCGCTCGCAAATCGGATTCGGCGGATTTATCGCCAGTCTGCGCTTTAAGAGTACCCAAGTAGTACCGGGCCGTCATGCCTTCCCGACTATCGCCATCTTTAGCCGCAACTGCAGCAAAAGCCTTGATAGAAGCCTGGTTTTTCGCGTCCTGGGTTGGAAAGCTCTTGCCGCCTTCTGCGGCGGGCTGACCGACTGGTGTTTCTTGTGTGTCGAAAGCAGTCTGCAGATCCTGTTCCCGACCAGATTTGGCGTAAGACATATACCAAGTCAGGCCGCCAAGAAGGAGCAGAATGGCGACGAGAGCGACAGCCCAGCGAATCACCTGTTGGCGGTGCTCTACCGAATAGTTCACGACATTGCCTACAGTGTCCGTGAACTGATCGTGGGCGACTTGGTCCTTTAACTCTTGACGGGTCACAACAGACTACAGCCTTTCTTAGAGGAATCGTCTTCGGAAAAGCGCCTTCGAAGGCGAATTTGCCATAACGTCGGGCCAGTGCCAAACGGCACCTGGTCCTCCTTTATCAGCAATCAGTAGCGTATCACAGAAGGGGAGCTAGGGCCGGAGATCGGCAAGGTCTCGTTTAATCGCAAACTTAACCAGACCCGCCACATCGTGAATATCCAGCTTGCGCATGAGACTCGAGCGATAGGTATCAACCGTCTTTGGGCTGAGGGAAAGCCGGGCGGCAATTTCCTTGGCGCGAATGCCGTCCACAAGTAGAGAGAAGACCTGAAACTCCCGGCTGCTCAGCGCATCCAGCGGGTCCTCGCCTTCAGCGCGGCCAGCGTTTTCGCCAAAGAGCGACATCACTTCAATCTGGGGAGAGACGTAGATTCCGCCGTGGGTGAATTGAGCCAGTGCCTCAGCCATTTGTCCGGAGCTGGAGCTTTTCAGCAGATAGCCGCAGGCACCTGCGCGAAGAACTTCAAGCACAGTCTTGCGGTCTTTCCTGACGGACAAAACAGCGCAACGGGTTCTGAAGCCTTCCTCGCGGACGCGGCGGATGACTTCCGTTGCCGCAAGATCAGAGAGCCCCATATCGAGCAGAGCGATGGAAGGTTCGAGGCGGCGGATTTCGGCGAGGGCCGATCCTGAGGTACCGACCTGAGACACCACTTGAAAGCCGGAAAGGGAGTTACAAAGAGCGCTTAATCCCTCGCGCACCAACGTAAGTTCGTCGGCAAGCAAGACGTCGACTCGACGTGCCTCGTTCGACGGCAGAGTAGTTGCGGGAACGGGAGCGGAGCCCGGTAGTTGATGAACTGAAGTGAACGTTGACACGCTAGTGCTGATGTAGTGCATCAGCACCAGCTTTATTCTCAGTTGTGAAACCAGGCTACAGAGCCAGGAAGACTAGTGCCGGTCAATTGAAGCTGCGAACAGCTTCGGCCTCGTCGTCAAACGCATCAAAAACGGTATACAACTTGGTTATTTGCAAAAGATCTTTCACCCGCTTTGACAAGCCTAAGAGTTTCAATTTGCCGCCGCTGTTGGTGATGGTGGTGAACCCTGAAACCATTTCTCCAATACCTGAGCTGTCGATATAAGAAACGTCAGACAGATTCAAGAGGATCTTCTTGCTTCCTTTTGCAGAAAGGTCACGAATGTAATCGCGAAAGGCGCTCGCCCCTTCGCCCAAAGTCAACCGGCCAGCCGCATCGATTACAGTCACATCGCCAACCTGGCGGGACGTCAATTTAACACTCACTTCTGCCTCCTCAAATCGGTTTAGAAACCGGGATAACTCAAGCTTTCGCGATATTTTTTACAAGGCGCACTTCGGTACCGCCCCCGGTGCGCGGGTGCCATTCAAAATCGTCCACAAACGCTCTGATCAGTAAGATTCCGCGACCTGACTGACGCATTAGATTTTCCGGCGCGAGAGGGTCGGGAAGCGAACTGGGATCGAAGCCCTCACCTTCATCACCGATGATCACGGTCAAGCTACTGTCGGACGTTTGAATTTCCAGGTGGACTTTCTTGTTCTTACTGTAGCGGTTGCCGTGGACGACGGCGTTGACCACGCACTCGCGCACAGCCATTCCAAATTGCTGCTGATCTTCTTCTTCAATGCCAATCTTACGGGCTTCCGCCACGGCCAGTTCTTCGGCTTGGTCGACGCTTGTCAGACTTGAATCCAGAGTTGTTTGCTTTCGTTCCATCTCGCCGTTTGCTACGCCAAGCCGTCCATAACACTGAACCGTAACGATAAACTACCGCCTCACCCCAAGTCAATACAGACTTGAGAGGCTTTGTACTATTCTTCTGTTCTAAAGAGTAGCGCCAGTGACATTCTGTGAGAGATGTTTGTTGACAGACCTTTTCGATTGCGAACTCGGGTTCGGTATATCGACACGGATACAAGCGGGCGCATCCACTATACGGCAATGTTCCGCTACTTCGAGTCAGCCGAGATCGAATTTATGCGGGAACTGGGCATTACGTACAGGAGCGCGAGTGTTCACCTGCCGCGCGTTCACGTCGAGTGCGATTACAAGAAAGCTGTCGTTTACGACGATGAGCTGGAGGTTGAAGTAGCGCTGAGGCACCTTGGACGCTCGTCAATGCGGTTCGAATTTCGCAGCTTGGTGGGAGGCGAGCTAGTGGCGGAGGGTGCGGTAGTGATAGCGTGTATGAACCGGGAAACGCAGATCGCAACTCCGATTCCGGAGCCCATGCGTCGAAAACTCGAAGGGGTTCTTCAGCAGGAGCACTCGGACCCGGCCGACAAAGGAGCGTAGTCATGACGGCGGCTGAAGCGGCAGTTCCGATCATTAAGGGGGGCGCATTCCTCCTGGAGCAGACTGCGCCCCAAGCGATTTACACCTTTGAAGACTTAAGTGATGAACACCGGGCTATTGCCCGCACTGCGGAGGAGTTCTGGAGACACGAATTGGAGCCGAATCTCGCTTCTATCTGGAACCATGAACCGGGCGCAGCTGGGGGTTTGCTCCGACGCTCCGCTGAGCTAGGGCTAACGGCCATCCTCATCCCGGAAAAGTTCGGCGGGCTGGAGATGGATCTCTCTTCATCGCTGGTCATTGAAGAACACTTGGGGAGAGACGCCTCCTATGCGGCGTGGCACGGAGCACACACCGGGATTGGGACGTTGCCCCTCCTGTATTTCGGCACGGAAGAGCAGAAGCAGCGGTACCTTCCCAAGCTTGCCAAAGCAGAGCTCATTGCGGCGTATGCTCTGACTGAGCCCCAGGCCGGCTCCGACGCGCTGGCATCCCAAACACGAGCCGATCTAAGTCCTGACGGTACCCACTACGTCCTGAACGGACAGAAGATGTGGATTACGAATGGAAGCGCAGCTGATTTGTTTACTGTTTTCGCCAAAGTCGGAGGAGAAAAGTTCACGGCATTTCTGGTGGAACGGAATTTTGGCGGTGTAACCAGCGGTGCGGAAGAAAGGAAGATGGGGATCAAAGGAAGCTCGACCACGGCTGTCTTCTTTGAAAATGTGCGGGTGCCTGCAGCGAATGTGCTCGGCGAAGTTGGACGCGGGCATATTATTGCGTTCAACATCCTGAACCTGGGCAGGTTGAAACTCGGTGCACTGGCCGTGGGGGGCGCCAAGGACGTGCTCGCGACCTGCCTGCGGTACGGGAAAGAGCGGCGGGCTTTCGGTCAAAGTATCTCGGAGTTTGGCGCCATAAAACACAAGATGGCTGAGATGGCCATTCGAATTTTCGCGGCTGAGTCGATGACTTGGCGGACGGTGGGGTTGATTGAAAAGCCGCCGACTGGCGCAGGTACAGATGGAACAGAGGTGGCCGAGACGATTTTGAAGAACCTCGAGGAGTTCGCAGTCGAGTGTTCGATCGTAAAAGTATTTGGGTCTGAAACGCTGGATTACGTGGTCGACGAAGGCGTCCAAATCCATGGCGGCTATGGCTACCATCAGGATTACTCTGTGGAGCGCGCATACCGCGATGCACGCATCAACAGGATCTTCGAAGGCACGAACGAGATCAACAGGCTGCTGATTACAGGGATGCTGATGAAGCGCGCAGGGCGAGGGATGCTGGCGCTGATCCCTGCGGCACAGGCGCTGGTTCGCGATTTGGCAAATGTCGTTCGGGAAACAGAACTATCAGACGCTGATCTGAATCTGGTGCGCAATGCAAAGAAGATCGTGCTTCTGTCGCTAGGCATGGCGTATGCCGAATTCGGCTCAGGGCTGGAGCAGCAACAAGAAGTGTCGATGAACCTGGCTGATATTGTTATCGAGCTGTTCGCCATGGAGTCAACGCTGCTTCGAACTCGTAAGCTGGCGGCGCGATCAAAAGGGTTAATCGCCGCCGATATGTGTGCAGTCTTTTTAAGAGATGCCATGGCAAGAGTGGAGCTAGCAGTGCGAAACATCCTTGGGGCCTGCAAAGAGACTGACGACCGTCACAGGTATTTGTCGGCTTTGCGCCGCTTGTCCAGTTACGAGCCGGTGAACGCTGTGGCATTACGTCGAAGAATCGCTGGACATCTTTTGGGACGAGAGCGCTACGCAATCTGACAGGGCGCAGCGATGTTTATCCCCCTTACCCCAATTCGTTGCCTGTACCGAGCCATGGATCTTTACGGCAAGAAGACGGGCATCATTTCGGGCGAGGATCGGTATACGTACGCACAGTTCGTTGAACGTTGCGAACGTCTGGCTGGAGGCTTGCTATCGGAGGGAACGAGGCCTGGCGATCGCATTGCTTACCTAAGCTACAACACGAGCCAGCTCTTAGAAGGCTACTACGGGCCGCCTCTGATTCGGGCGATTACTATGCCTTTGAACGTGCGTTTAACGGCATCTGAATTGACGGAGATCCTGAACCATTCCGGTGCCCGCATGCTGCTGTTTGAAGCCGACTTCGTCCAGCAGGTGCAAGAGTTCCGGCAGTGCTGCCCTCAGATAGAACGCTACGTTTCTCTGGATGGTTTTGGCACAAATGCGGACATCACATACGAGGAGATACTCGGACGGAATCGCATTGATAGACCGGATGTTTTTTCGTTCGATGAGAATGAGATAGCAGAGCTGTTTTACACGAGCGGCAGCACAGGAACGCCGAAGGGTGTGGCGCTTTCACACCGGACAATTTATCTCCACGCATTGGATGTGACAGGGAGCATACACCCGAAAGACTTCCATGTAGAGATGCATACCATTCCTTTATTTCATGCGAATGGGTGGGGACGGCCCCAAACGGCAACGATGACAGGCTGCAAACAGGTAATGGTGCGGCGCTTTGAACCGATTTCCGTGCTGCAACTCATTCAAAAAGAGCGCGCGTCACACATGTCGCTGGTTCCCGTGATGGCGAACGCGCTGCTGAACAGTCCGGCATTAGAGCAGTTCGATCTGTCGAGCATGGAACAGATTCATCTGGGTGGAGCGGCGGCTTCACCCGAATTGATCGAGAGATTAGAGCGCGTGTTCAAGTGCGAGGTGATGAGCGGTTACGGATTAACAGAAACCTGCCCTGTTGCTACCTCAGCGATGGACAAGGACACATTCGGCCACAATTCCGAGGAGGACCGGCTCCGCTTCAAGTCCATGGCGGGGTGGCCGGTATTAGGGTGCGAAATACGCGTTGTTGACGAACGGATGAGAAATGTAGCGCGAGACATGCAGAGCATAGGGGAGGTGGTGATCCGTAGTGACCACGTGATGGAAGGCTACTTTCGCGAGCCAGCTGGTACGGAGAACGCAATCACCAACGGATGGCTGCACACCGGTGATATGGCTACCTGGGATGAAGAGAATGTAATTCAGATTGTGGATCGTAAGAAGGACATTATCATCAGCGGCGGTGAGAATATTTCGTCAATCGAAGTGGAAAACGCAATCGTTGCTCATCCGTTGGTCGTCGAGTGCGCTGTGGTCTCAGCGCCGGATTCCAAGTGGGGGGAAATTCCCGTGGCGATTGTGGTCGTGAAGGAAGGTTGGGAGCTTGCCGAGCAGGAGCTTCTGACATTCCTCGAAGCACGGGTGGCTAAATTCAAGCTGCCGAGATCGATTAGGTTTATTGAAGGCCCGCTACCCAAAACAGGGACCGGCAAAATACTCAAGCGTGAGTTACGGGAGCCATTCTGGATAGGTAAGCCCTTCAGAGTGCAAGGCATCTGAAGGGCTTACCCTTAGTAACTAGAACCTGAATCTGAGTGCAAGCTGGATCTGCCGGGGAATATCTGCTGTTGCAGGGTCTCCCACACCAGCGAATAACGGGTTCAGAACGCTCTTACTGACTTTGCCGTGCATCAGGCTTTGTATTTTAAGTATCGTCCCATTCGCTCCTACATATCTTCCGGTTATTGCGCTCAGGCATGACGTGCAGTTTGGATCAGTGGAGACGGGAAAGGTGTTCAACGTGTCCAGGTTGTTATAGAGCAGGAAGTTAGTGTGATTAAACAGGTTAAAGAAGTCAGCTTTTAATTCCAGCCTAAAGCGTTCTTTGAAAGCGAAAGTCTTAATCCCGGATAAGTCGAACCGGTAGTATGGGCTGCCGCGAGGGACGTCCCTCGCCAAATTACCGTTCACGTTCTGAAAGTCAACGATATCTCCTGTCAGACTGTCCTTTGCGCCGCTAGGACTTGCGCCGGCGGGCGCCAGGAAAGTCGTTTGCGGACACGTTGGGCAGCTCGCATGTCCCGCCTGGCTAATCAGTAGATTCGTTCCACTTGCCGAGGCAATATTCGTCGAAACGATAGTACCATCGGCTAATATGCCGGGTCTTTGCTGAGTTTCTGCTCCGATTCCAGGAAATATTTCGCTGGAGAAACCTGCGTCTCCTGTAGACAACGGATATGGGCGGCCGGATTGTAACTGGCTGATCATACTAAGCACGACATTGTTGGTAAAGAGTCGCGCGATTGGTTTCTGAAGGAACGTTCCCGTGTCGTATACGACCCCGAAGTTTCCCTGGTTGGGAATGTCGTTTTGAGTAAGGCCGCGCTCTGCGTGAATATTGCTCAAGTCACCAGGCTCAGAGGTTCCGTAGAAGTCTTCCGTTGTGGAGAGAGTTTTCGAACGGACATAACTGGCCTGAAATTGCACGTGAGCCGACATTCGCTTAACGGCATGAAGTGTAAAGGCGTTGTAAGAGGAGGTTCGGGAGTTCTCGTTAGTTCTTATGGCGAGAAAACGCGGATCCGGGCGAGCACCGTAATAATAGAAGCCCGGATGAGCGGGGTCAGCAAGGATCTGCGGAGCGTTAGTGTCTTGCTCACCGAATAGGCCGAACCCAAAGACGCCGAGGTAACTCGCTTCGACCATCATGGTGTTGGTTACCTGACGACTGATAGTGAAATTGAAGTTTCTCGATTCGGGGTTTTTCAAGTTGCTGGCAATCGGTCTAACTCGACCGAAGTAAGTCTGCGGGTTAGGGAGATAGGTCGCAAGCAGGGCCGCCGGCGGAGAATTTGGGAAGTAGGCCAGAACCTTGGGATCCGTAAGGGTAGTTGTAAATAGGT
>CAXTMN010000001.1:0-9913 GCA_964245395.1 uncultured Bryobacteraceae bacterium | reverse complement strand
GAAGTTAAGTGAATCTTCGACGATATTCAAGAAAGCCAAAGACGTGATCTCCGCAAACGAAGCACGAAACACCGTCTTGTCCTGATCGCCGAACAGCTTCTTCAGAGGTCCAGACTCAAAGCGGGGGCTATAAGCGAGACCGATTCGAGGCTGAAAGTTGTTCTTGTCTGAGGAGCACGCTGGAATAATGCCATTCGCCTGATAGCAGCCGCCACCCGGCTTCGAGATTGTTCCCCCCTTAAATGCCCCATCCTCCATATCCCAACGCAATCCGTAGTTCACCGTGATGTTCGGCTTAACTTTCCAAGTGTCCTGAACAAAGAAGCCATAGACGTTGTCTGACGTATTGATTGTTCCCGGACCTAGTGCAACGGTCAGATAAGTGGGGAGCCCCTGGTTCGGATAGGGACCAGGAAATCCCCCATACTCACCATAGTGATACTGCTGGAACAGATCATGATAAGGGTAATGACTGATGTCCATTCCCGCCTTTACCGTGTGATTTCCGTGGTTCCAGGAAAGGTGGTCTATGTACTGGTAGCGGTCCGATAGTGCTCCCTGCGGGCAGCAAAACGGTGCTCCAATATAGAAGTTTGATCCGAGTTCTCCTGGCAGAGTGGTTTCCGTTGGAGTCCGGTTTAGAAAACGATGCCAAAAAAACCGGGCTTCGTTGACCAAGTTGGGCGTGATCGCAGCGACATCACCCAGATTGACACTGCTATCGTGACCAACGCTATTGACGAGCGATTCTGGCGAGGCGTAGTTAGGAACTTGAACTAATAAATTTGCTTGTGTATCTCGTTGGGTGTTAAAGCGCGCCGATATGCGGTTGGTAGCGGTCAACTGATGGTCCAGCTTGGCTGACCAAAGCAGTTCGTTTGTGGGTTGATTCACCGTAACGATTCCGGTGGGCGGACTCAGTGTCGCGGGCGAGCCCTGATGAGTGAGTTCGTAGCTGCTGAAAAAGAAGGTTTTGTTTTTGATGATGGGGCCACCAAACGTCAGACCGCCTTCCCGTTTAAAGAAGGGGGCTCTCCGGTAGGCAGCACCCGGTGTCAGGTTATAGAAATAGTTGGAGGCCTCCAGATTGCGTCCACGGAAGTAGATGTGGCCGTCTCCATGGAAGTCATTGGTGCCCGACTTAGTAACTAAGTTGATGATGACTCCGCCAGCTTGACCGTATTCAGCGTTGTAATTATTAGTGAGGACCTGAAACTCCTGGACTTCGTCAATCGAAGCACCCAAGGCATCGCGACTTGCACCCACGAGGTCGTTGATGTTTCCGCCGTCGATATTCGTCAAGACGCCGCGGCTGTTTACCGCTCCGGGTCCGATCAAATCTCCGGAATTTCCGGTGAAGTCATAGTGAACTCCGGGGGCCAGCGTGGCTAAGCCTTGATAGTCGTTGCTGACACCGCCGAGTCCTGCAAAGTTAGTGGTTGTCGGCAGATCGGCTACTTCTTTGCTGCTGACGTTACTGGAAACATCGGTTCTAGTAGTCTCGATGACATCCGATTGTTCTGTGACAATGACCTCATTCGCCTGTTTTGCGATCTCCAGGCTGATGTTCACATCGCGCACATCACCTACCTGGAGGGCAAAAGACTGTACCTGGGTCGTAGCAAACCCCTTGGCCTCGGCAGTAACGGTGTAAGCTCCTGGCTGAAGTTGTTCAAAGCGGAAAGACCCGCTTGAGCCGGTGCTGATGACTCTCTCAAATCCTGTCTCCGGACTTCGTGCAGTTACACGGGCACCCTCGATCGTAGCTCCGCTCGGGTCAGCAACTTTCCCATCGATGGTAGCGGTTGCTTGTCCAAAGCACAGAGTCGAAACGGCGCCTACTAGCAAACCAATAAAAGCAGAACGGCGGCAAAGATTTGGCATAAACCTCCGAAGAACATAAATAGAGCGAATCAAAACGCAACTCGCCAACTTTGGAAAGAAGCGAAGGATTAGCGGCCCATGCCACAGGGACGGGAGTCTGCCGAGCAGTTACGACTTAGTGGAATAAGGGTAGCATCAAAATCGCAGAAACAGGAAGGCTTCTGCATTGAGCATTCTCAAAAGGTTGTGGTGGTACTAGGAACCTCCGGTGGTATCGACGCTGCTAAAGGATTTGTTCTTTTCTGCGAGTTCACGGAGGAGAGGGGCAGGCGACCATAGATCGGAACCGTGCTGATTTTCGAACCCTTGAATTTTCGCGAGGACGTTCTGGATTCCGAGAGTATCGGCGTAAAACATAGGACCGCCACGCCAGGCAGGAAAGCCGTAGCCGTAGAGATAGGTGATGTCGATATCGACGGAGCGCAGGGCGATTTTCTCTTCAAGAATGCGTGCGCCCTCATTGATCAGAGCGTAGATGCAACGGTCAACGATTTCTTCGGCGGATACAGATCGGCGCGCTATGCCGGCCTGATGCGCAGTCTTTTCGATCAACCCAGCGGTCTCGGGATCCGGGAGAGGCTTGCGCGTCTCGTCGTACTTCGACCAGCCGCGGCCGGTTTTCTGGCCCAAGCGCCCAAGGCTATAGAGGAGGTCGGGAACAAGGGGTTTGCGAACACCGCTCTTTTCAAAAAGTTTGAACTCCTCCCGAATCATCCAGGAGACATCGAGGCCGGCCAGATCGTCCATAGCAAGCGGTCCCATAGCCATCCCGAAATCGACGAGGGCGCCGTTCACCTGTTCGACTGAGGCACCTTCTTCAACGAGGAAATGAGCTTCGCGGAGGTAGGGCGCAACCATACGATTGCCGATAAAACCGAAGCAGTTGCCGGCGAGCACGGCGACCTTGCCGAGCTTCTTACCAAGAGCCATGGCGGTAGCGATCACATTAGCGCCGGTAGCCTTGCCGCGAACGACTTCGAGCAGGCGCATAACGTTCGCGGGACTGAAGAAGTGTATGCCGATCACCATCTCGGGGTGGCTGGTGGCGCTGGCAATCTCGTCGATATCGAGGCTTGATGTATTCGAAGCGAGTATGCAGCCGGGCTTCGCGACTTGAGCGATTTCGGAAAACACGGCCTTCTTGACATCCATGTTTTCGAACGCGGCTTCTACGATGATGTCGGCCGATTGGAAGCCTTCATAACTGAGTTGGGGAGTGATGGAAGCGAGTCTTGCATCCATCGCGGCCTGAGAGAGGCGGCCCTTGGCAACAGTGCTGGCGTAGTTCGAACGGATCCGAGCCATGCCGCGGTCGATAGCATCCGGCGCCGTTTCTTTGACGATAACGGGAATGCCTGCATTGGCAAAGGTCATGGCGATACCGCCGCCCATAGTACCCAAGCCGATTACAGCGGCCTGATGAATGCGGGATACCTGAGTGGACTGCGAAATCCCAGGAATCCTAGCGACGGTTCGCTCCCCGAAGAACGCGTGGATCAAGGCTTTTGATTCGGTTGAGTACAGGCATTGGTCGAATAGCTCTGCTTCACGCCGGCAGCCTTCGTCAAAGCTGAGCCGGGTGGCCGCTTCGACGGCGTCGATAGCGGCAAAGGGCGCGCGCTGACCGTGTTTTGTTCTGCTGACCTGGGAACGAAGGGCGGCGAAAGTGCTATCGTTGGTGTCCTTCAGCTTCTCGTTGCGCTCTCGTGTTTTCCGAATGGGGTGAGGTGCGACCTCGCGAGCAAACGCGATTGCGCCCGTCAGGAGATCGCCTTCGACGATGCGATCGGCAATGCCGGAGGCAAGAGCATCCTGAGCGCTTACCGGTTCGCCCAGAGCGCACATTTCGGCGGCTTTGAGCGGACCGGCCAAGCGGGGAAGACGTTGAGTGCCGCCAGCTCCTGGGATCAGTCCCAGCTTCACTTCGGGCTGTCCGACTTGTGCGGCGGGGGCGATGACGCGGTAGTGGCAGGCAAGCGCTGTTTCGAGGCCACCGCCGAAAGCAGTTCCGTGAATTGCCACAATGACGGGCTTGGGGGAGTCCTCGATGGCCTGCAAGAAGGGCAGCAGAGTCAACCTGGGGCGCTCGCCCGAAACGATTTTTGCGAACTCGCGGATATCGGCTCCGGCAATAAAGGTTTGACCTGCACCGATCAGGACGATGGCGCGAATTGATGTGTCGGAGCTGAGGGCGCCGATAGCATTCTCGATACCTTCGGGAACGCCGGGGCTAAGAGCGTTCACGGGGGGATTATCGACGGTAATCACAACGATGTCCTCTTGATGGGATACCTTTACCAGTTCGCTCATTGCATGACCTCTTTGGGGTATATACTGTGGCTGCTCACGGGTGGGAAAGGAAGAATGAGAGAAGCTGTCATGGTTGCCAGTTCCCGGACCGGGCTGGCTAAATCCTATCGCGGTTCGTTCAATCTGACACGGCCGGAGGACTTGGCGGCTCACTGCATCAGGGATGTACTGCACAAGACGCCTCAACTGGAAGCCGAGCGAATTGCGGACGTGATTCTTGGCTGCGCTCAGCCGCATGGGCCGCAGGGGATGAATATTGCGAGGAGGGCGGTCTTACTGGCGGGGTTACCCGTTTCAGTTCCGGGGGTCACGGTGAACCGGTTCTGTGCTTCAGGACTGCAGGCGATTGCTGATGCGGCGAACGAGATTATTCACGAGGGAGCGGAAGCGGTAATTGCGGGCGGTGTGGAAAGCATAAGCACTGTGACGGGTAGCGTGGACCCGCATCCGGAGTTGCTGACACGCATGCCGGGCTTGCACATGCAGATGGGTGAAACAGCGGAGGTGGTCGCCAGGCGGTACGGGATTAGCCGGCAGGCGCAGGACGAGTATTCACTATTGAGTCAGCAGCGTACAGCTCGAGCGCAGCAGGAAGGATTCTTTCAAGGCGAGATTACGCCGTTACGAACAACAAAGGCGGTGCTGGACAAGACTGGGCAGACGATCGGAACCGAAGAGGTTATGTGCGACCGGGACGAATGCAACCGGCCGGACACGACACTTGAGGGGCTGCTTTCGCTGAAGCCGCATTTCGACAAGGTAAGCGGACAGGGTTCGATCACGGCGGGGAACTCGTCCCAGCTTTCTGATGGCGCTTCGGCAACGCTGCTGATGTCACGCGAAGTAGCGGACCAGCTGGGAATCCCGTACACGTTGATTTTTCGGGGATTTGCCGTGGCTGGATGCGCTCCGGACGAAATGGGGATTGGTCCCGTGCTGGCAGTTCCGAAGCTGCTTAGCCGGTATGGCCTAGCGGTCGAGGACATCGATCTTTGGGAGCTGAACGAGGCCTTCGCGGTTCAGGTAATCTATTGCAGAGACCGTTTGGCAATTCCGAACGAGAAGCTGAACGTGAACGGCGGATCGATCTCGATTGGGCACCCGTTCGGGGTGACAGGTTCGAGGCTGGTAGGGACGCTTGCTACCGAGATGGCAAGACGGCCAGGCTCGCGGTACGGAGTAGTAACGATGTGCGTGGGAGGCGGTCAGGGCGCAGCGGGTCTCTTCGAAACTGTCCAATAAACGACTGAGAACTAGTCGCCGAGTGCAGAGACTGACGTTTCGGGGAACTGATCGTCGGTCATGCCGAAGCGGGAGCGTCCACGACGGTCGCGGTTGCTACCGGGCCATTCCAGGCGGAGGTCGCGACAGACTTCGTCCAGCATTTCGACACTCGCGGTCCGTTGCTCCATCGCGAAGGCGGTGACGAGGAGGTTATCGCAAAGAAGATTGATTAGGCGCGGAATGCCCCGCGAGCGAAGGTGAACCTCTTCCAGTACTTCGGGGGGAAATACGGACTGATAGGTCATTCCCGCGCGGGCCAGCCTGGTTTCGATATAGGCGGCGGTCTCTTCAAGGGAGAGTGGGTTCAGTGAGCAGCGCAGAACAATGCGCTGCTTCAGTTGCCGCAGGTTGGTGGCGTCTAACTTGCGATCAAGCTCAGGCTGACCGGACAGAATAATCTGAAGGAGCTTGCCCTGGCGATTTTCGAGGTTACCTAGAAGGCGAACTTCTTCCAGCACTTCCCATTCGAGATTGTGCGCTTCGTCGACGATTAAGACGCAAGTGCGGCCCCGCTCGGCCTGCTGAATGAGAAGAGCGTTAAGAGCAACGAGAATCTCGGTCTTCGACTTGTGATTGCATTGAAGATCGAAGTCATGCGCGAGCATTTCAAAAAACTGATCGGGGGTAAGCCGAGAGTTAAAGATGAAAGCGAATACGATGCGCTGGGCGTCGAGGTAATCCCGTAAACACTCCAGCATGGTGGTTTTGCCGGTTCCCACCTCGCCGGTCAGGACGATAAAGCCCTTTCGGCTCCGAACGCCATAGATGAGATTCGCCAGAGCTTCTTCGTGCTGGGGGCTCCGATACAGAAACTCTGGATCAGGGCTGATGTTAAACGGATTGTCTTTGAATCCGAAGTACGCGTTGTATATCGCGTTATGCATGATGGTCCAACTTAATCAGTAGCGGCAATGGAACGGGAATCTCTTGTTGGACCAAAGACACTGTAATGCTTCTATTCTAACCAACATATCGGCTCTCCAGGAGATGCCGATAGGAGGCAGATCGAGTAATTTGATGAAAGAGTTGTCACATTTCGAGCTGAAGTTTGACCCATCCCGGAAGCGAGGCGGGTTGTCCCCCCGCAAAGACGACCCGCCGTGTCTTCGGAAAGGGAACGCCTTCGCGTAAGGATTTTCCGATGCCGGGTATTCCTTGAAGAAGCTTGCGGTAAGACTCCTGCGTAGTGTCAAGGAACGCTGCTTTTGAGGCGAATCCCCCTCCCCACCCGATGCAGAGCAAGCAGGTCAGGGGTGAATTACGAGCAGCGGCAAGGGTTTCTTTTAGCTGGCGGATAGTGCGGTCAAGACCGGGGAGAGAGGTAAATCCGGCAAATTGCTCGTGCAAACTGAGCTGCGCGGCCGCGTATTCGTTAGCAGCCTCTATGAAAGCATTTACATCGGGAACAGAACGCCAGCCGAGAGGGCTGAGTAGGTCCTTGTTCTTAAGGAATGTACGCTCATTCCAAGTTCCGGAAAAAGCAGTTCCGGGCTGAGCCATCTCCGCAAAGACGGGAGTTGCGTCAGCGATCCGTTGTGGAGGCACGCTACCCCGGCCAACGACTTTCCAAACCAGCTGAGGCTGGCCGTTCTGACGGATGTCAAGGGAGGCGACACGAGTGGTATAGATTTTAAAGGCGGAAGCGGGCACGGGGTCGCTATCGGCTGCTGAGAACAGCCTGATTTGGGATACGCCGGATGCGTTTTCAGCGGATTCGGAAGCTCTACGGGGAAGGCGATCGCCCTCGCGAGAAGCAGCCAAACGCTCCATAGTACCGGCGGACCAGCGTGAAAAAACAAATCCAGTTCGGAGTGCGCCTTTCAAGGCGGAGGCGGGCAAATAAGGGCCACGGTAGGCGGAGGCAAAGGTAGGGATAAAAAGAGACTCGCTGGGAGCCGTGTTCCAAACGGCGGTGGCGCTGGAATCTTCAAAGGGAATTCGGCGCTGAGAGAAGTTTTGGGCAAAGCCTCCCCAGGATGCGAAGTCGAGCTTGGTCGCCTTACGAAGTTGAGCGAGGTAGCCTTCCAACCGTGGGCCGCGCGACAAGAGTTTGAAGATTCTTGTCTGATCAAGAACGTTGACCTGATCTTTCCACACCATATAATCGACCGGGGAGAGCGCACGGCCATCGCCAACCAAGAGCGGCGAAAGGGTGGTGACTTTATATTTCATCAGGGCTCTCCTGAGTCGGGTCCTGCTGATCCGATTCCTGAGGGATTGATTCTTCCGCGACCGGCTCAATGGGCTGAGACTCGTAGATTGTTTCGGGACGCAGATCCTCGGCGGCTGGAGGCGGATCTGTTTCGCTTGGAGGAGGCTCTACAGTCTCGGCGGTGACCTCAGCGGGTGCACCCCGGAGGATAGCGGGAAGTTTGAGGGAGACCGCAAAACCCGAGCGATAGACAGGGTGAGCAAATCCGTCCGGAGCTACGTTTACGGCCGCACCGACAGGTTCTCTTTCTGATGAGATCACCGAGCCCTCTACAATCATCTTCACAATCTTCTTGGCCGTACCTGAAGCAGTACCGTTTTCAACGTGGCCTCCGCGAGTGGTTAAGCTGTAATCGCCGGCTTTCCAGTCAATTGAATCGGTAGATGCCGGGACGTAGAGAGAGAGAAGCCAATGGAGGGGGAATGCCTCGCGATCCTCGGTCGCGGCCGCCAATAGGCGACCCGCTTTCGGCAGCAGCAATCGGGGCCATTCGCCAGTCTGAAACTCGGGCGGTTGTGTCTGGCCCCAGCCACTAGTGCGCCGCGCACCGAAGCCGGAATCGGCAAGAAGGCGGAAAGCTGACTCGAGCGGGGCATTCCACTCGGATTCAGCTTCACGATTGGCGTAACGCGCCAAGGTCCAAAAACCGGAACCGCCTTCAAACTCGACACAGGTTTGAAAAGTAGCTCGCACTGAACCACTGGTGAGCCGATCTACGGCAATAGCGCTGCGAACCTGAGTCCGCAACGGGCTGGAGCCGGGCCGGTCACGCCGGAGAAGACAGCCGCTATCAGGATCGGGGATCCACTGATCGGCGAGCACAGGCTGTCCGAGAACGATGGCCTCAATGAGCGAGAGCGGGACGAAGCGTGCAGCTGTCCAGCGGAGCTTGGTAAGAAAAGCCTGGTTCGGCGATATGACGAGTGATGGCGGCGGTGGCCAAAGAGTAGCAGGCGGAGGCGCAAAGAGAACATCACCCTGGAACGGCAGGAGCGAGGTGAACGAAACAGCAGGATGAGAGCTACGAGCGGTGGCGCCGAGCCAGCTGTCGAGTAGGCCGAGCTTGCTCATGGCGAGGGTAACAGCTGAGTAGAGCCGGTCACTTCGGAAAGTGAGATCGAGCCGGCTTTGACCGCCTTCACCCGGGCCGAATCGCCACGGACCTGTAGGCTTGAGGCGAATCAGGACGGCGGGCTGCATTTAAGCCAGTTTCCCGGCGAAGTCTTCGGCGCTGGCAAGCTGTTGGAGAGCCGCCAGATCGACGGAGGATAGCAGGGCTGTCTCGCTCGCACCTTTGGCGTAATAGTCCTTGCCTCTCCAGATAAGGTTTAGAGCACCAAAGGCAATCCGGCCATTTCCGCGGCTGCCTCCGCCACCCAGGGCGTCATCCTCCAGCAAGCGGAGCGCTTCGGCAACGCGGGCAAAAAGTGGTTTGTCTTCGGTACAGAGGACATCGAAAACCATACGGAAACGGAAGCGAGCGCCTGCGGGAACTCGCTCCAGGGTTCGCGGATTGGCTTGCGAAGTAATCCGGTCCACTGCGTTTTCGCTTTTTACTTCGGTCAACTCGTCGTCAAGGTTCTCACGCATCTGCGGAGTGATGCTGTCGACTAGAAGGGGCGCGTCATACACCGTGAGACGGGCCGGCGTTGCAGCGGCTCCATCGAGGGCCTCTCCTGTCACCTTTTCGACTCGACCGGGATTGCGGCCGAACAGGATGCAGACTTCATCATCGGGCCGATCACTATGGTGAATCCGAACCTCCTGTCCTTTGCGTTTGGAGAGATAAATCAGCTCGGAAGGTACAGCGAGACCGAGCGTTTGTTCGAGCAGCGAACGGAGACGCCCGCGCAGAGAACTGCCGGGAATATAGGGGATGCCGAATGCGTCTTTGACAACGGGGTTATCGGCACCGCCAATCTCCAGCGAACCCTTACCGGCGCCGATATGCAATCCGGTCTTACAAACAATCTCGCCTTCAAGGATTAGCTTGCCGAGGAAGGTAAGTTCGGTAGCTGCTGTATGGGAACTCATGCTGAATGTCCTGTCTTATGCCGTTCTGTCGGGCAAGTAATTTGAGCCTTATTCGTTGTAGGCAATGATGGCCTCGAACAAGTCGCGGAAGCGCTCGTATCCCCGGGCATCGTTCTTGCGGGTAACCTGCAGGAGAAGGCGCTCGAGCGCGTCGAGACTGCGAAGCGAGTGACGGGCGATGGTGTATGC